>JANWKU010000211.1 GCA_025451215.1 Terriglobales bacterium | reverse complement strand
CGGCTTAACTTCTCAGCCATCAAGACAGCGCTTGAAACCAGGGAAAAAATCGCCAAAAAGGGAAGCGATCGGCGGGCGCTGGATCGTGAAGAGGAACCCGGGATCAATGTGAAGCTGGGCCGTGGCGGGATTCGCGACATTGAGTTTTTGGTGCAATGCCTGCAACGTGTCTATGGAGGAGCAGAGCCGTGGCTGCGCTCGCGCGGCACTTTGTTTGCGCTGCAAAAACTCCACGACAAGGGGCATATCAGCGGGCATGAGTTCCATCAACTGACGAGTGCGTATGAATTCTTGCGCCACCTGGAACATCGTCTGCAATTGCAGCAGGGGCGCCAGACCTACCGCATGCCGATCTCCGGTCTCAAACTACAGATCGTGCAACGGGCCATGGAAGGATATGCGCCGGGAGAAGACCGGGGCAGCGACTTGCTGGAGCTGGTGCGCCGCAAGATGGCGGTGGTGGCTGAAATTTATGAGCGATTAATTGACCAGCATGAGACGCACAATCGTTTGGAGGAGCCGGCAACGGAGTTTCGTCTGCACGGCTCTGGCTCCGTCGTAGGCGCGGAGCAATCCAATCGCGAGGTGCTGGAAAGGCTGGCCGCGGATGCCCCAGCGTTCTACAAATTAATCTCTACCGCGAATCTCGACGCTTCCGGCAGAAAGAATTTATTCCGCTTCCTAAGTTCCGCTTTCACCAGTTCGGAGAGATATGCAACGCTATTGCGGTATCCGGCGATCGCCGGACGGACCTTGGCTCTGTTTGAGACCAGCGACTATCTCACCGAAATCCTAGTGCGCCATCCGGAAGAAGTTGCCGCGCTCGATGAATTACATCAGGGCATACGACCACTTTCCCGCGGAGTGTTATTTCATGCGACCGGCGAGCAGGAGCGCACTGTCCGCGACCCGGTGTTTGAATATTTGGCGAAAAGCCAGTCGCCCCACGCGGAAAAAATATCTCTACTGCGCCGCCATTACCGGCGGTGCATGTTGCTCTCCGGAGCGCGTGATATTACGCAGTTGCGAGGGGTTTATGAGTCGCTGGCGGAAACTACCGCCGCTACCGAAGACGCGATTGCGGCAGCCCTGCGGATCGCGGAGGTGCCTCCGAGGCTCGCGGTGATGGCGCTCGGCCGGTTAGGCAGCGGCGAATTTGATTTGCTCTCTGACGCTGATCTTTTATTTGTGTGCGTGGAAGGTGAGGACGTTGCTGCGCTGGGAAAATTCGCTAGTCAATTCATCCAAGTACTCGCCGCCTACACTCGCGATGGCATGTTGTTTCCCGTGGATACTCGACTGCGTCCGCGCGGCGCGGAAGGCGAATTGGTGGTGACTGTAAAACAATTGAGCGCTTACTTCCGCCGTGAAGCGCAAGCTTGGGAGGCACTCACGTACGCGAAATTGCGATTCATCGCAGGATCACGGGATGTGGGTGAGAGGGCTATGGTTGTTGCGGACGAATTGTTCCAACGTTTTGCCGACGACGAAAGTTTCCTGCCCGCTGTCGCGGAGATGCGCGCGAAACTTGAAAGGACCGAAGTGGATGGGCGAAATCTGAAAACCGCGCCTGGCGGAAGCTACGATGTGGATTTTCTGACGAACTATCTTCTGGTAAAGCACGGCATCCGCGCCAAGCAGGGAACTCTGCGCAACCGTCTGTGGAGATGCGCGGAGGCGAATCTGCTGCAAAAATCCGATGTCGTGCGCCTCGATCACGCCGCGGAATTTTTGAGAACCGTCGAGCACGTGGTCCGGCTTGTTTCCGGCCGCGGCTACAAATGGCTGCCGCCGACCGAACACGCCCGCGAAACCGTTACTAAACTGACGGAAAGAATCCTGGGAAGAAAATTCGCAGAGGGCCTGGAGACGGAACTGAGCGCCGTACTGGCGGAAACCCGCGCCACTTATGGCAGGATGATGTCCGATTCTGGGCGGCGCATTACAACGAGTGTCTGATTGCAATCTGCTGCGCAACGTCCGCAAACGAACCGCCGGTACGTCGCTCAGGGTCTTCTTCAGCGAGTCGGAACTTGCGTTCGCGCCCAGCGAAGGGCTTCTTGCCTGTCCGCAAATGCGTGCATTTGGATCGCTTTGCCATTGCGAAAGGTGTAAACATCCGCGAGGCGTACCTCCTGCCACGCGGTGCTGTTCCTAGGTCGAACACGTGCATAAACAAAAACTACAATTCGATCGCCAATAGGAATAAATTCTTCCGGCTCGCTGATCACATCCGCCCATGCGGCACCCGACTGCGAAAGATATTGCTTCGCCCCTCACGTCCATGATAGGTGCCTCCTCCCGGAAATTCGGCAGGTTCACTCCATTCGATGTGAGCATCCAGTGCTTCCACCGCCGCATCCATATCTCCCCGATTGAATGCGGCATAGGCCGCCCGCAGAGCCGTGATTTGCGCCGTTATCGCCGATTTTTCCATTTTGGACTCCATCTTGGCTGGGTACATCCACCTGAAAAGAAACATAGAATCAGGATCAACACAACCAATCGGCTCATACCAGCGGCTCGTTTTATGCCGGATGAAGTCGTAGAAATGCGGCTGTGGCCTCGCGGGCACGTTCTCCGATTGCGCGCGGACTCGGCTGATCGGCCACTCCTAAAAGCAGGCTGACCATCAAATCCCGCCAGAGCAACCCCGCGAATTGCTCGGCGAGTTCAGCAGGACGGCCTGTGAGCAGTCCTGCCTCCTGAGCAGCGGCCATAATTTTACGTAACGCGACACGACTCGCCTCGCGTCCAATAGAGTCGAGCGCACGCGCCACTTCGGGGGCCTGGGCTACCTCGGCGATTGCCAGCCGGAATACCGCAATGACTGTGGGATCGCTGATCTCGCGGACGAGCCGCGCCGCGAAAGAAGTCAGCAACTGCGCCAGGGTCGCGCGATCGCGCAGCACGGGCAAATCAGAGGGGATGTCCAGTCGCTTGGCGCGTTCACTGATGCAAGCGATCAGCATTTTCTGTTTATTGCCAACCAAGGCGTAAAGCTCTCGTTTCGAAACGCGCGCCCGCGTCGCAATCTCAAGAGTACTGGCCGCTGCGTACCCGCTCTTAGTGAACGCTGCAAAGGCCGCTTCGAGAATGCGGCGGCGTACCGCAATGTCGTCGGCCTCTGGGTGGCGCTTTGATATGGATGCCATGAGTTAACCTCTTCTTGACAACGCCGGTACCACATAGTACCATCCGCATTATGGTACCGATAAGTACCAAAATAAAAATGTTATCGGATTGAACAACCGACTCATTCAGAGGAGAGCCCGATGAAATTCATGATCCCATTGCTTATGGCGGCGCTGCCCATGGTATCCGCAGCGCAGTCACAGTCCGCAGGAGCTTCAGACGTGCCCAGCGGGGCTATACCTAAAACCACAGAGGTGTTGGTCATTTTGACCCCCGCGCAGGGCGTGACTCCCCAACAAATTATGGCTGTCATACCGGAAGAGATTCAGGCAACCGTGAGACTTTACCTCGACGGAAAAATCCGCCAGTGGTATTCGCGTGGCGATGGCAAAGGCGTCATTTTCCTGCTCGATGCAAGGACCGAGGACGAGGCGCGAGCCTTAATGGAGACCCTGCCACTGGCGAAGAAACGGTTGATGGACCACCAGTACATTCCCATAGGGCCCTTGATGCCCCTGAAGGCGTTGAATCCAGCGGCGTTTCAGTGAGTCGTTCCGCGATTGTTCGGCCGCATCCCGGCGGCTACACAACTTGATTTCGTTAGTGGCGAGTTCTCGGCATCCGGGAGGTCGCCTCAACGAATCCTGGCTTTGATTTGGAGGTCAAATGTCGCCAGAAATCATCTTCAACATACATCTCGTTTTAGGTTACGTTGCGTGGCTGTTTTGCTTTCGAACATACCTTCTGCCGAGACTGAAATCGATGGACCGGATAGAAGCGCAACGCGCCATTGCTACGCTGCACAGCTTCCGCTTCTTCGGACTTGTTTTTATTCTTCCAGGCGTCGTCGGCAATCTGCCCGGGAGCTTTACCGCTTTCGCCGCTTATTGGGACTTGGCGACAGGAGTGCTCGCCATTCTGGCGCTTCTCACGGTAAGGATACGTCCGCTTTTCTGGCTATTCGTTTTTGCGTTCAATCTAGTCGGAATACTCGATCTCGTGCTCGATTATTACCACGCGGTCCGGACCGGTGTTCCTGCACTAGCGGGGCAGTTTGGCGCCACATATGCGATCCCCATCATCTATGTGCCCCTGTTGATGATCACGCACGTCACGGCCTTTTATTGGTTGCTGTATCCCCAGAAAAAAGGAGTTCGAGCCTTCGCTGGCGATGCGGCGGCATCTTAGGTTTGAAGCAAAGTCCGATTGGCAGGCAAACTGGAAACTCACCTACTACCCATTGCCCATGCTGCTTTACACCCCGTTCGTCACCGTGTTAACCTAAAAACCGTTACTAGGAAAAGAATTTCGACAGGAGTGCATCAGGTTAGTGCTAGCCAGAGAGCAAAAACAGGCCCTCATCGACCAACACCGCACGCATCCCACTGACACGGGAAGTCCGGAAGTGCAAATCGCGCTGTTAAGCGAGCGGATCGGTCAATTGACGGAACACTTTAAAGAGCACCAGAAAGACCATGGCTCACGCCGCGGCCTTCTCATGCTGGTCAGCAAGCGTCGCCGCTTGCTCGACTACCTCAAAACATACGATTCCGAACGCTATAAGACCGTCGTCCACAAACTCGGTTTGCGTAAGTAGTCGTGGGGGTGGCTTTTCCCTGCGTAAAATATGCGGGGTCCAGCCATTAAGGCATTGGTGTGCGCGTTTGAACGCGCCTTGAGTTTAAAGTTTTTGAGCACTCGACCTGCGATCGTGCAGCCTCCTAGAAGGCACATGCGTGCCCTCCTGCCACAAGGACAATAAACATGAAACATGAAGTATCTGTAGAACTTTCCGGCGGTAAATCCCTTTCATTTGAAACTGGCAAATTGGCAAAGCAGGCGCACGGCTCGGTAGTCGTCCGCACTGGCGACAATGTAGTTTTAGCCACTGGCACTGCCAATCCGGACCCGCGCGAAGGAATTGATTTCTTCCCGCTTACCGTGGATTACCGTGAATATACCTACGCTGGCGGACGCATCCCCGGCGGATTTATTAAGCGCGAGGGCCGGCCGAGCGAACGCGAAATTCTCGTCAGCCGCATGATTGACCGTCCCGTGCGCCCGCTGTTTGCGGAAGGCTTCCGCTGCGAAACCCAAGTGATCGCGTTTGTGCTTTCCGCGGACAAAGAGAATGATCCTGATGTTTGCGCCATCAATGGCGCTTCCGCCGCACTGACAATCTCCGACATTCCATTCCAGGGGCCCAGTGGCGCAGTGCGCGTGGGATTGGTGGAT
>JANWKU010000210.1 GCA_025451215.1 Terriglobales bacterium | reverse complement strand
GGCGACCGACCGCACCGATTTTTCTCCTAGGGAAGGGTTCTCGAGGCGAAAGCGGCAACTGCGCTCGATCCAAGCTTGAGATCTGCACATGAACTGTTGGTCTCTCTCTATTCGAAACGGGAACAGATGGATGAAGCTCAAACTGAACATGAGGCTGCGCTGTACATTTATGACACGATCCAACCGGAATTCCAGCGGGCCGTCTTGGATCCGCCGGAGAATCCATTTCCCCCGAAGGCTGCGGTAATGTCAGATCATAAGCTACCAAAACAGGAGCCAAAACACTGCCCTCGCACTGATTACGATTTGTGTCCTGATAAGCGGGCTGGTGTGAATGGACCTCGGAGACTCCTGGATCACGGGCGATCCGGAAGCTGGCCCACTACGCGAGATGTCACAACATTTGACAACAATGCTCGAACACGTTTGCTAAGCTATTCAAGAGTTTGTTGTAACCCTGAGTCCTTGTCCTGACTCTATATTTTTAGCAACCTCACTTTAAGGAGAACGAATTCATGCGGTCTGGTCTAATTAGAATTGCGGTTTGCCTCAGCACCATAGCTTTTGCCGTTGTATTGAGTATGCCCTCGGCGTTCGCTGCGCCGAAAACTGAGTCGGTTACCGGTCAAGTGGGCGACTCCATGTGCGGCCTTAAGCACGAAATGGATGGCAGCGCCGCCGAGTGCACCCGCGCCTGCATAAAGCAGGGCTCAAAATACGCTTTAATTCAGGGAGAAAAGGTCTACACCCTCGAAACCAAGGATGCCGCTGCACTGTCTGAACTGGACAAACTGGCGGGCGCAAATGCGACCGTCAAGGGCACTGTAACCGGCACAACCATCGCCGTCACCTCAGTTGCTCCGGCAAAATAACCGCCGAAAACGGCAGGATCGAAATCGCGGGAGGGCCGAAGTCAAAGCTCTCCCGCTTTTTTTTCGCTCGCCGTGCACTTTTCATATTGCGCCGCTTCTTACTGTGTTAGATTTAACCGGATTCATTCATAAAATGCCCGGAGGAACAACGAATTGGGAAAAGATATGGTCCCCAAAAAGATTTTCTTCACCAAGGGGGTCGGTAAACACAAGGAGCGGCTCACGTCTTTCGAGCTGGCGCTCAGGGACGCTGGCATCGCCGCACAGAACTTGGTCCGGGTTTCTTCCATTTTCCCGCCAAACTGCAAGCTGATTGCACGTTCCCAGGGATTGAAGTATCTGCATCCCGGCGAGGTCGTCTTCGCCGTGGTTGCGGAAAATTCCACCCACGAGCCTCACCGCCTCCTGGCAGCCAGCATTGGCGTGGCCATCCCCGCAGACCGCAACACTTACGGCTACCTCAGTGAGCACCACTCATTCGGTGAAACCGAGGATTCTGCCGGAGATTACGCGGAAGAGCTTGCTGCTGAAATGCTGGCCACCACCTTGAACGTGGAGTTTGATTCCGACCGTTCCTGGGATGAAAAGAAAGAGATTTACCGCATCTCGAACAAGATTGTCCGCACCGCCAATGTCACCCAGTCCGCAGTCGGCGACAAGCGCGGTCTCTGGACTACCGTGATCGCATCCGCAATCTTTATCTTCGACTAAAGGCACGACTAGCTGTAAATTTCGAACGGCCCGTCAGCGCGAAGCTGCTGGGCCGTTTTAATTCCTGCCCATATTCGAGTCTGATATTCTAAATCGCCGGAGGGCCCGCATTGGCTTTAGAGAAATTTCAAGTCGGATTGGTGCAGATGTCGGCATCGCCGGATCCCGCGAAAAACCTGGCACGGGCCATAGATTTCGTGCGCCAGGCAGCCTCTCGCGGGGCGCAAATCGTCTGCCTGCCGGAACTTTTCCAGACCCAATATTTCTGCCAGCGTGAGGACGCTTCCCTGTTCGATCTTGCGGAACCCATTCCCGGCCCGACCACGCAGAAGCTTTCAGACTTAGCCAAACAACTGAAAATTGTCTTAATCGCCTCGCTCTTCGAAAAGCGTGCGGCGGGCGTCTATCACAACACGGCAGTCCTTTTTGATACCGACGGCGCATTGCGCGGCCTTTACCGCAAAATGCACATCCCGGACGATCCGCTTTACTACGAAAAGTACTATTTCACACCCGGCGATCTTGGCTTTCGCGCTTTTGACACCGAAGTTGGCCGAGTTGGCACGCTGGTGTGCTGGGACCAATGGTATCCGGAAGGCGCGCGTCTCACCGCGCTACAAGGCGCGGCCATTCTTTTCTATCCCACCGCCATCGGATGGCATCCCGCCGAAAAGCAGGAATTCGGCACGGCACAGCACGATGCCTGGCGCACCATCCAGCGCTCCCACGCTATTGCCAATGGCGTTTACGTGGGAGTTGTGAATCGCACGGGATTTGAGACCGGCGATGTGATGGGAAAATCCGCTCCCGGCCAAGGCCTGGAATTTTGGGGAGGTTCTTTCCTCTGCGATCCCTTTGGCAGGGTCATCGCCGAAGCCTCGCATGACAAAGAGGAAATCCTGATGGGCGAAGTGGATTTGCGTTTACTGGAAGAGACGCGCCGCAATTGGCCCTTCCTGCGCGACCGCCGTATTGATAGCTACGCCCAGATCACCAGTCGGATGATTGATCCTTAATCTCAATTGCTAAATCCTAAAGATGACTCGTTCTCCCTCAAAAAAAGCCTCAAGTGATACTTCCAGTATTACTCGCTTACGTATGCCCGCTGAATGGGAACCGCACGATGCCACGTGGCTCGCATGGCCGCACCATCGCGGCGATTGGCCGGGAAAATTTGAGCCAATTCCGTGGGTCTATGCCGAGATCATTCGCAATCTTTCCCGGCATGAACGAGTCGAAGTCATCGTCAACAATCAAGCTTCTGCGAAAGAAGCCCGGAAGGTTCTCAAACGCGCCAACGCTTTGAACCAAAACGTCCGCTTCCATCGTTGGCCCACCAATCGCGTGTGGACCCGCGACTCCGGCTGCAGCTTTGTACGCTCCGAAGGCGCTTCTCAAATCTCCGCCGTCAAATGGCGCTTCAATGCGTGGGCAAAATATTCCAACTGGCAGCACGACGACAAAATCGGCAGCCGGATGGCGAATGCGTGCGAGTCTCAGGAATTCCGTCCTCTATTCAATAAAAAGCCGGTCGTCCTCGAAGGCGGATCCATAGACGTCAACGGCCAGGGAACGTTGCTGACGACCGAAGAATGCCTGCTCAGCACAACGCAGCAGCGCAATCCCGGCATGAAGCGCAAAGACTACGAAAAGGTCTTCGCCGAATACCTGGGAATCTCGAACGTCATCTGGCTGAATAACGGCATCTGCGGCGACGACACGCATGGCCATGTGGACGACCTCACCCGCTTCGTCGCTCCTGACACTGTGGTTACTGCGGTCGAGTCCGACCCCGGCGAGGAAAATTACGAAGCCCTGCGTGAAAATATCCGCCGTCTGCGCTCCGCCACCGATCAAAATGGCCAGCCTCTCGCAATCGTGGACTTGCCTATGCCTGCGCCGGTTATCTTTGAAGGTCAGCGGCTGCCCGCCAGCTACGCCAATTTCTATATTGCCAATGGCATCGTCCTGGTCCCTGTATTTAATGATCCCAACGACCGCGTGGTGCTCGATATTTTCGCCGATCTCTTTCCCGATCGCGATGTCGTTGGCATCTACTGCGGCGATCTGGTATGGGGCTTTGGCACAATCCACTGCATGACGCAACAGCAGCCAGCCGCCATTTAGCGGGCAAACTTCAGTATTGACGCAGTTTGAATAAACTCGACTACCAAAAGCATGTCATCCCGACGTTGAGCGAAGCGAAGACGGAGGGACCTTACAACGGCCACCCGCTTCTCAGCCATCGGCGGGAATATTGCTCCCAGTGGCGGCATTGATAATTCGATCCGACGTAAGATCACTCGCAAATACCGCTCGGGAGGACATGCCTTTCAGGCTCACGAACCATGCATGGGTCAGTTTGGACGAACTGCACGACTACCAAAACTGCCACGCGTTCACATGCCCAGATTTCTCAATGCTATGATGATGAATTGCTAATCCATCTTCCCAATTCCGGCCAAATCCGACTGTGATAACGGAGGGTTTTCCCAAAAGCGAATGAGCCGAAAACTCTCCATTGTTTTCTTGCTGCTTCTATCCGCGATTATTTATCTGGGCACAGCAACCAAGCCCGCCCTTCTTGACGACGCCGACGCCGCCCATGCCCTGGTCTCCCGCGAAATGCTCCAGCGCGGCGACTGGGTGGTCATGTATGAAAACGGCATCCGCTATCTGGAAAAAGCTCCACTGCATTTCTGGATGGTCGCCGTCTCCTACAAACTATTCGGACAGGGCGCATTCCAAACCCGTCTGCCGCTAGACCTTTCCATCATCGGCCTGGTTCTCATGGTCTGCGTTTTCGGACGCCACTTTTTTGGCGAGCGCGAAGGCTTCTATGCCGGACTGGTCATCGCCACCAGCGTGGGCATGTTTCTGTTCACGCGAGTCATGATCCCGGAAGCCATCTTCGCCCTGGAAATGACCGCCTGCTTTTATTTGTTCCTTAGCGCATGGACAAAGACTGGATCCATCAGCCCTCGCCTCGGATATTGGGGGGCCTCCGCCTGCATGGCGCTCGCGGTTTTAACGCTCGGCCTGGTCGGCATACTTTTTCCCCTGGGCATTCTTTTCTTTTTCGTCCTCTTTACTCGCGGATGGAACCGCTGGCGCGAAGCGCGTTTATTCTCCAGCGCGCTCATATTCCTGATAATCGCCGTGCCCTGGCATCTGCTAGCCGAACATCGTTCCCCGGGATTTTTCTGGTCTTACTTCATCAACGAGCATTTCAAGCGCGCGCTGGGTACCCGCTATCCGCCGGACTATGAAGCCACACCTTTGCTCTTATGGTGGGCATTGCATCTGCTCTGGTTCTTTCCGTGGAGCTTCTTCGTCGGCTATGCCCTGCGTGAATTCCCCAGCCTTCGCACATGGGGTCGCAACATGGAGCCCGCGCAGCAAGCGCGCCTGCTGCTGTTCATCTGGGCCGGCCTGATTCTGGTTTTCTTCTCCTTCACCAGCGGATCACGCATGGAGTACTACAGCTTCGGCGCGTGGCCGGCCATCGCCATTCTGCTCGGCCTCGGCCTCGCCCGTGCCGAAACCTCGCATGCCAAATGGCTTACTCGGCTGCAGGCCGCGCTCGCTGTTACCGGATTACTTGCCGCCGCCTGTTTGGCAACGCTGGTGAGGCTGTCCATGCAAGTCCACACCCGTGACGTGGCCAGCCTCATCCAGTACCACTCAGAAGACACCTATCGCCTCTCCATGGCGCACATTCTCGATCTCACTCCGCAGACCTTCGCCATCTTCCACGGCCCCGCCATCATGGCCGCCATTGTTTTTCTGTTTGGATTTGGCATCGCCTGGATTCTGCGGCGCAAACAAAAAAGTCTGGCTTCGACGCTCACCATCGCGCTCGCCATGATGATTTTTTATTTCGCCGCCAACTGGGCGTTCCAGCGCTTTTCGCCACGCATGTCATCCCGGCAGCTCGCCGCCGCCATCAGTCCTTATCTGCGCCCGCACGACCAGATCGTCCAATACGGCGATTTCAACTACGGATCAAGCATTGCCTACTACACCTTCCGCCACGACTTGATCTGGAATGGATGCACCGGCACCAACCTGGAATTTGGCTCTAAATATCCCGACGTGCCCCTTACATTTATTGATGACCAGCAGTTCACCGCGCTTTGGAACGGCCCAAACCGCATTTTCCTCTTTGTGCCTGAAGAGCTGCGCAAGCAAGCTTTAAGCCGCCTGCAACCTAACTCCACCTATTTACTGGCGGAAAGCGGTGGAAAGTATATTTTTGTAAATGGGCCGGTGCGCGCCAATCTTCCTTTACTCGCAACCCTTCTCTCCCAGCACAAATTCGATGCAAACGGCGCTGTAGAATGACGGTTCAAGCGTGCCATGAGCAATGCGCATAGCCGATGACCAACCCTTCAACCGATGAACTATGGATGGAAGAAGCCCTTCGCGCCGCCCAACGCGCGCTCGAAGCCGGAGAAGTCCCCATCGGCGCAGTCGTCGTTTGCGAAAACAAAATCATTGGCCGCGGTTGGAATTCCAATCTCACTGATTCAGATCCCACCGCCCACGCCGAGATCATGGCATTGCGCGAAGCTGCCAAGGCCGTTGGCAACCATCGCCTGAGCGGCTGCGAGCTGTTTGCTACAATTGAACCGTGCGCTATGTGCGCTGGCGCGCTTGTGCACGCTCGGATTAAGTGCCTAGTGTACGGTGCGGATGATCCAAAAGCCGGCGCAGTTCATTCCGTAATACAAGTGCTGAATCATCCAAAGCTGAATCACCAAATGGATGTGCGTGGAGGAGTGCTGGCCAGCCGCTGCTCCGATTTGCTGCAAACTTTTTTCCGCCAGCGCAGGGCGGAAAAAACGTCCGAGTGAAAATAGATTTGTCCGACGCGGAGAGGTGCGTGAGTGGTTGAAACGATCCGCCTCGACAGCGGACATACCTTAACGGGTATCGTGGGTTCAAATCCCACCCTCTCCGCCAGTTCTAATCCCTAATTGTCCGAACAAACACGGCATCCAGCTTC
>JANWKU010000209.1 GCA_025451215.1 Terriglobales bacterium | reverse complement strand
CTTCAAGCCTTCCTGGACCAGCTCGCGCTGCGCATTTTTCCCGGAGCAACCTTGGTGGAGGGCTCCGTTGCCCATCAGGACGACGTCGAACAGCCTCTGGAAATCACCTTGCGGTGCACGGTTCCCCAGTTCATCTCGCGGCAGGGGAATGCCATCGACATCGATCAGCTGGTGCCCGCCCTTGGCCTGCGCACGCTCTATGCCAAGGCCCCGGCACGTCGCTTCCCGCTCTATATAGAATCGTTATACTTTGAGAGCACCACGTTCCATCTGCACCTGCCGGATGGCCTGAGGGTGCGCGCCTTACCTTTTGACTTTAACGGGAAAAGCGAATTCGGAGAGGATTTAGTGCGCTTTGCGCAATCCGCGCGGCAAGTTGATATTCATCGCGAGTTTCGCATTCCCGTGCAGGTGATCGCGCCGGAGAAATACGCTGCCTTCGTCGGCTTCGCGCAGAAGATAGAAGAAGCGGAGCGTCAACGCATCTCGCTGGAGGCGACGAAGGACGCATCCGCAGTCCGTCAATACCGGGTGCCGCCGGCGACCGGCATGTTGCGATAGCCGCCGCTCTTTTGCTCGCTCATGCGCTCGAGGAAGTTTGAGGCCATATCCACGAACTTGCTGCCTTTCTCAATGTAGGCCGGCATGTTGTGCCAGATTTCTTCAAACTTCTCGGGGTGTTCAGCGGCAAATGTGGCCACGCCAATGCCAGCCACAGCCAGGCCCGCCGGACGACGGCCCGTGAGGAACAAAATCGCGCCCGCGGCGAACGATCCGTACATCAGCGTCTTTTTCCAATCCATCATTCCCCCTCTTTGCAGCGACTCAAGTAAGTTTATATTCCCTGGCCATCCAAACCGGCAAAGGATTTCTTCAATTCTGGCTTGTTAGAACCAAACTGCAAGCCCACCGTTGCCCTTTGGTGGCGGTTGCAACGGTTTTCGTCCAGAAAATTTGTGCGTTCGCCCCGCAGTTGGACTTCGCTGGAATTCCTTTGTTTGCGGACTAGTCCCGCAACGATGTTCAGCAAGAGATTTTGCGCGGATAAAAAAGAAAGTGGGCGCCGGTATAGGGGCGACGCCCACGTGGGGGTACTGCGTATGTTGTTACCAGAATAGACGTGGGGCGCAGCTAAAAGTTTCATTTCTGTCGCAAATTAACATAAATAAACACTACCAAAGTTAATAGCGCTTATTCTCCCCGGCCTGTAGTCAAGAAAAAACCCCTTCGCTTTCCCGAAGGGGCTGGAGAGTAAGGAGAGAGGAGAGATCCACTAACTACTGTTACGACATCTGAGAAATCAATTCCCGAATTTGCACCCGGGCCTGATGCAATCCAAATTGCGATTCCTTTTCGCTGAGACCAAGCAGGCGTGCGATCCTCGCATGGTCATAACCTTCCACGTCATGAAAGAGGAAAATGAGTTTTTCCGTAGCCGGCAGTTCAACCACCGCCCGCTCAAGGTGTACGCGCTTCACGTTGCCATAAACCTTGCCCGCTTCCGCGGAAGCGCTGCAGCTCAGGGTCAAGTTGCCGATGGTCGTGAGTTCACGAATTTCCGCCAGCAGAGCCTGGTCAATATGTTCGGTACGAGGGCTCGAATTCGTTGCAAAGGCGCGCAAAAATACGTTGGACGAAAGCTGTTCAGCTTCCAATTCGTTGTCAGTCATCCAGAAAGATAAGGAATAAATCCTATGGCAATGCTCGTTATAAACTCTGCTGTAATCGGCGGTCTGGCTTTCAACGGCGGGAAGCAGGATTCCCAGGTTGCTAAGGACGCTCAAGCTGCTAGACATGTTTACTACCTCTTTTGGTTGGGCCTAAGTCGGGTCCCAGGGGGATTAAATTCTGACCAAGTCACTCGAACACTGAATTAGAGCAATCTGTTGCCCAAGGAACGACGTTGGATATGAATTTTTGCAAGGAAAATTAAGTAACTGATTCCAAAGGAGAACCGCGACACTCGCCGCTCTCGTGGGAAGAGCCAAGAAAAAGTGGCTAAAGGAAATGTTGCCGTCGAATCAACTTTGTGGGCATTTGGATACCACTTATGCTGCCGCGAGTGCCAATGCGGCAATACGGGCCCCGAGTAAAATTTACCTTGCCAAAAAGAGTTAACGAACCATCAAGACTTCACGGATATTGTCGCGGCCCAAAAAAAACTTGCGCGAAGCAAAATCTTTAAACAAGTTCTCGATATGCCGGTTATTGAAGATTCGTTTCAGGCGAAAGCCCTGGACAGGCTCCAGTTCAAGAACGTCTTTTTGCACGATATGATGCCGCGAATAAAGAGATTCCTCGCCTGCGTCTTTGGTATGAAAAAAGGCCAGCAGGTTCCCTTTTGGCTTCAGCAAGGCCTGTAAACGCTCAACCAGCGGCTTAACCAAGGCTTCAGGGAGATAATCCGCCACGTCCCAGCACAGGATGGCGTCAAAGCGCTCTGGAGGGTAATTCAGGTTCTCGGCAAAAAACTTGAGGGGATCAATTTGCATGGAGCCGTCTTCCTGCTTCAGCAAATAGCCCGAGTCTTCCGATTCGCGCAGAATGTCCTCGTTATAAACCCGGGTGCCCAATTCAGTGAGGAAGGCGATATTGTTGGGGGAGGTCGGGCCGAGATCGAGAACGCACAGCTTCTCTTCTCCAGACGCGGTCAAGCTGCGGATAAAGTCGCCCAACCCGATGCAGCGACGGCTGGTCCGCGGGGCAGCATCCACTCCTTCAGCCCCTTTGGCTTGAGAGTGGTCTGCGCCACGGAACCATCGCTTAAAGTTGTGACCCGAGGAGCTCAAGCTCCTTTACTCTACCTTATTTCGGCTCTAAAAAGGAACCCTGTGCAGACGGAGCGGCGCTATATCCAGCACCCGCCGAACCGGAGCTGCTGCTGGTGCTTGCGCCGGCTGCCATGGCCACCGCCAAAGGCTTGCGCGCTTCGGTCCTGGCCTGTTCCTTGATGTCGATAGCGCCTTTGAAGAATGCGCCATCTTCAATCACGATGCGCTGCGTGCCCACATCACCAATGAGCGTGCAGGATTTCCGCAATTCAACGCGGCCGGTGGCGGTTACATTGCCTTCCACCTTGCCATGAACTATCAGGTCCCGCGCGGTGATGGCGGCTTTGATTTTCCCATTCGGCCCGATGATCAGGCTGTGGTCGCGCAAATCGATGGTCCCTTCGATCTCGCCATCCAGATACAAGTCCTCGCTTCCAGTCAATTCGCCGCGAATCTGCACTGATTTGCCAATGTGGCCAACATCCGCGCGATTCGCATCGTTGATCTTCGGCGTTTCTTTATGGGGCGTGGGTACGACCGGTGGAGCTGTAGCAGCGGCGGCAGCGAGTGGGGGTACGGGCTGCGATGGCTGGCTGGGATTCATACTCGTGGGTTTGCTATCTTCAGGACGCGGTTTCCACATGTTCGACACCTTTTCTTTCCTTAAGCTCTTCAGCCAAAAATCAAAAATTGACGTACGATTTGGAACGCCTGTCGCAGATCAATCAAGGAATTTGCCAGCTAGTTTACGCCGCTTCGATGAGAATCAAATAGTTACTCAAGGTGTGCGCCGCAGAAAGGCAGGGGCATGCTCATTCGCGGCACTCCGGTTCCTAAGTTTTCGTGTTTACAATAAAGTAAACATTAACCTTTGTGACACTCCGGGACGGCGGTTTCAGTCGTCCTTATTTTTCTTATACTTACATCGCAATTGCGAATTCAGAGTACCTGGTCAGTTTGGCTGTCAGTTTGCTTTTAAATAAAGCGTCGACCGGGACGGAATGTCGCGGCTGCGAGCGGGATCGAAAACCAGGGGAACAGCGGTCTTGATCGAGGGTCGCGGCTTTTGAGCCAATGGGACTGCCTTTCCGAGTAGGTCGATTAGAAAGAGGCGGCTGCAAGGCTGCCTCTTTTTTTTCTGCCGTAGAGAGAAACATCCATCTGGCACAGATCACACATGAAGAGGCCTTTGCCGCCAGTATTCCTTCTTGCGGCCGGGAGCAGCCGATGGCCGATGCCATGTAAAATGCAACTATCTGGCGGTCTTGCGGCGTCTAAGAGAGTAGACACTCTGAACAGCTTATTTATGAGTTCCCGTTGGTTTTTGCGGTATGCAGGTCTGTTTTTATTTTTGGCGAACAGCGTTTTCGCCGTGCAGACCCATACTGCGGACAATGACAGCCCGCCTCCGGCGCGTCCCGCTGACGCGACCCAGTACGTGAAAGAGATCGTAAAGCACGAACTGGCAGCCGACGCCAGCGATCACACTCATTGGCGCTTCCGTATCCACCGCGAAGATGAGAAAGGCAGTCAGGACAGGGACGTCATCGATACCAAAGAGGGGCAGATCGCCCGTACGCTGCTGATCAACGGCTCCCCATTGACCGCGGAGCAGCGGACGGCTGATGAAGCGCGTATGAAGAAACTGGTGGATGACCAAGGGGAGCGCGCCAAACGGGAAAAGCGCGCCAAAGACGATGGCGACAAGTTGACTCAGATGTTCAAGGCCATCCCTGACGCCTTTATTTTTAAGTATGACGGCGAGGAAAACGGGCAGGTCCGGCTGGCCTTCTTTCCCAACCCGCACTATGACGCTCCCAATCGTGAATTGCAGGTTTTTCGATCGCTTAGCGGCAAAATGTGGGTGGACCGCGCCGGCGGGCGGCTGAGCCGCATGGATGGCTCGCTGTTCGAAGACGTCATTTTTGGCTGGGGACTGCTCGGACGCCTGAACAAAGGCGGTACTTTTTCAGTGGTCCAAAGCAAAGTGGGTGAAAATCACTGGGAAGTGGTTTCGCTCGACGTGAGGATGAGCGGGCATGCCGTGGTTTTCAAGACCATCAACGTGAAGCAACTCCAGCGTTTTACTGACTTCCGCCGCGTCAGTGACGATTTGACCGTCGCGCAGGCCTACCAGTTGCTGGAAAAGGGCGACGGCGCGATTTCCGCCGATAACGCCCGTCCCATCCAGCCTCCCCGCAAGCACTAGACCTCATTTGGACGCAGGAACCAGACCCAGATCTGTAAGGATCTTGGGGTTCTTTTCGTCCGATGCCAGGATGTTGTGGCATGCGCCGCAATCCTGGGTGATCGTCGTGCCATCCTGGGCGGCATGCTGTTCATCGTGACAGCGGAAGCAGCCGTCAAAATCGGTATGCCCCAGGTTGTTGGGGTAAGTACCCCAGGTCACTTTCATCGCGGGAAAAACATTATTTTGAAAGACAGCCAGCAAGGCATTTGCCGACTTCGTCACTTCATCGTGCCGTTGCGCGTAGATTTGCGGATAATTGTTGCGATAAAAATCTTCCAGAGCGGCTGGAATACGGGCAATGGCTTCCTGTTCGGTGGCATACGGCTGCTTCAGGATGGTCACGCCTTGCTTCTTGACAAAAGGTAGCGTGCCGGAAATTTCACCGTTACCGATGGCTTGATCGACACCTCGGGCTGGTAATTGATAAATATGCGTCGGCCGGTTATGGCAGTCAACGCAATCCATGGTGCGAAGCTGGGCCGGATCAGGTTTGACATTGCCTGATGCGTAGACCGTCGTCTTGCCGCCGGAGGTATATTCCACCCAGGGGATGGTCTGGCGCTTTTCGTCCGAAGCATAATAGCGGACCGTGACGCCTTCTCCCAGGTGCCGGCCGTGGATTCCCACACGGCTCGGGCCGCCCCCCAGATGCAACATGAGCACTGTGTGGCTGAGAGTGTTTTGTTCGTCCTCGGCGTAGGAGGCGATATCGCGCAGGCGATCTTCGTCGAACTTCTGCGGCCAGTGGCAGGTCTCGCAGGTCTCGCG
>JANWKU010000208.1 GCA_025451215.1 Terriglobales bacterium | reverse complement strand
GCTGGCAGCGATATGTTCCTAATGCCGTCGCGCTACGAGCCCTGCGGACTGAACCAGATTTATAGCCTGAAGTACGGAACGGTGCCAATTGTGCGGGCCACCGGTGGTCTGGACGACACGATTGATCCGTGGGATGCGCGGACGGGCAAGGGAACTGGATTTAAGTTCACCGAGTACAACGGCGAGCTTCTGCTTGCGACCATTAAAGATGCATTGCGTGCCTTCCGCGATCAGACGTCGTGGCAAGTGCTGATGCGGAATGGCATGGCCAGGGATTTCTCCTGGAATGTTTCCGCCAAGGAGTATGTGCGGGTGTTTGAACGAGCGCGACAATTGCATGCGGTGCCGGCCATTACTGTTTAGCGCATGGCTCCGTTTTGAGATATGAATGCCGTTGCCAAGACGATTTTCCATGTGGATATGGACGCATTCTTCGTCTCTGTCGAGGAGTTGTTCGATCCATCGTTGAAGGGGAAAGCTGTTGTCGTTGGCGGACAGCGTGGAGAGCGCGGCGTGGTCGCGGCAGCGTCGTATGAAGCGCGCAAGTTCGGCGTGCATTCGGCCATGCCGCTGCGCACAGCAGAGAAACACTGCCCACATGCGATTTTCGTCAACGGACATCCGGAACGCTACCGCGAATGTTCAGAAAAAGTTTATGGCGTGCTGAATTCATTTTCGCCGCTGGTGGAAATGGCCTCGATTGACGAGGCGTATCTGGATATGACCGGCACGGAACGCCTGCACGGGCCGCCACTACGAGCTGCGCAAAAACTTCATCAGAAGGTGAAAGACCAGACGCAGCTTAACTGTTCGATTGGAGTTGGAACGTCGCGCCTGATCGCGAAAGTATCTTCCGCGAAAGCCAAGCCTCACGGCGTGCTGTGGGTGGTGCCGGGACAGGAGGCAAGATTTCTTGCGCCGCTCGATGTACGTGATATTCCCGGCGTTGGCAAAGTGACGGAGAAAAATTTGCAGGCGCTCGGTATTCACCGCGTGGGCGATCTTGCGAAATTCGACGACAATTTCCTTGAAGACAAATTCGGCAAGTGGGGGTTGGCGCTCTCCGGCAAGGCTCGCGGCTTCGATGCTGGCGGATGGTTTGATACGGAGGTGGGTGGCGAGAGCGAGGCGAAATCCATTAGCCACGAACACACCTACAACGAAGATACCGGAGATGCGCAGCAATTGGAGTCCACGTTGATGCGCCTTTCAGAGATGGTTGGCCGCCGCTTGCGTGAAGCCGGACTCCACGCCCGCACTCTTCAACTGAAACTTCGCTACAAAGATTTCACGACTATCACGCGGGCGCATTCGCTGGCCACGGCGACGCAACTGGATACGGAAATCTTCGAGCAGATCAGAATCTTGTTCCGTAAAAACTGGAAAGCAGGAGCGGCGGTGCGCTTGCTGGGCGTACATGCGGCGTCGTTTGAAAGCGCTGCCCGGCAGGGAGATTTGCTGGAGGGAGACCGGCGCGAGCGCTGGAAGGATGTGCTTTCAGCGGCGGACAAGTTGCGGGATAGATTTGGGGAATCGAGCGTGACGTTGGCTTCAGGGCTGAAGGCGGGCTTCCGCGAGCGGACGCATGAGAATCCGGCGGGATTGCGGGGGAAGGGCAAGGAGTAGTCCCGAATCATTTTTGCGAGGGATCTTATTTCGGGTCGAAGCGAGTATGCTGCCCGCAGGCGTAAGTATTCCCGTTGATTGCCGACAAGCGATTTGCCCTCGTAAGGTCTCTCCGTTTTCGCTGCGCTCAACGTCGAGATGACATGGTTTTTAACGGCACAGGATAGAACTACACTCGGTGTTATTGGGCCAATCTAATTGTCTTTCCATCTTTCGCTGACCTTCTCGCCGCATCCAGAATTTCGCTCACGATGACGTTTGTCTCTAAGGAACTCGGTGCGTCGGGGGCTACGCCGTCGAGAACTACGGCTTTCAATTCTGACAATGAATCGTTGAAGGGGGTAACGAGCGGCTTTCCTGTCTCACGCTCTTCTTCTTTTCCTTTCAGCCGCACACGCAGATCGTCATTGGCGACGGTAATTACGTAGCCGGTCTGGCCGTACACTTCCATGTCCTTGCGGCCGAAGGGCCAGTTCCATGAGGCTTGAATGATCGCCTGCGCTTTGGGATAAGTGAGAATGATGGTGGCTTGGTCATCCACGCGCGGATACTCTTCCGGCTTTATCTGTTGAGTGACGGCAGTGACTGCTAGCGGACGCTCGCCATCCATGAGCCACGTCATGAGGTCCGCGCCGTAGCAGCCGAAATCGTAAAGCGCGCCGCCTCCGTTCAGCTTGGGGTCGCCGAGCCAGGCCATGAATTCAAGGCCAACGTGGATTTCCTTCGGGCCCTCGTGGCCGTCGTGAATGACAACCTTGCGAACGTCGCCGATGGCGTTCGTGTGAACGAGATCGTAGGCCGCATGGTTGCTGCGGTACCAGGTGGTTTCATAATTCACCAGCACCGAGATCTTTCCATCGTGCGCGTCCTTGGCGATGGCGTGCGCATCTTCGGCGCTGACCGCTAACGGCTTTTCCATCATCACAGGAATGCCGTGGCGCGCGCAGATTTCAACCACCCGCCGGTGATCGTAAGTGTTTGTGTAGGCGAGGAGAGCCTGGGGATGCGTCTTTTGCAGCATGGTCTCCAGATCGCTGAAGAGCAGGCTTTGATCAATGCCGAATTGTTTTGCGTATTGCGCGGCGAGTTGTTGATCGGGTTCCGCAATGCCAACCAGTTGAATGTCAGGCCGATGCAGGGAGTATTGAAAGAAGCCGGCGACGTGGCCATGGACGAGTCCGACGATGGCCACGCGAAAAGGCTGAGCGTTGGGACCGTTTTGCTCGGCGGAAAAAGCGGGGGCTGAAAAGAGGAGAACAGAAAAAATGAAAATTAGGTCAATTCGACAACGACTCATCATTGCGTGTCTCCCCTGCGGGGCAAATAGTAACAGATCAGTTGTGGTGGAATTGGAGGTGCGCGCGGTCGTTCAATTGGAGAAACGTGGGGAGCGCAGAAAACATCGCTGGTAATGTATGTTAAACACGTTGCACGAGAAAGGATGAATTGCTTGCTGTTGTTCCGAAATATACGGCGAGTGTTATTGCTTTGTGTTCTTCTGCAAACCTTCGCATGCTTAGGTCTGGCTCAATCCATGCCGGGCCACAGCGTGTCTGGTAACGCCGCAGGATACGATGTGGTCCACGTTTATCCGCACGACGCATCCGCCTATACCCAGGGACTCATCTTTCTTGATGGCACTCTGTATGAAGGAACAGGGCTCGAGGGGCGGTCTTCTCTGCGGAGAGTTCAACTGGAAACGGGCACTGTGCTGCAGCACTACGATTTGCCCAAAGAATACTTTGGCGAGGGGATTACCGATTGGGGCGATGAGCTCTATCAACTCACATGGAGATCGGGCGCGTGCTTTGTGTATGACCGAGCCAGCTTTCGACTGTTGCGCGCCTTTCACTACCCGGGCGAAGGGTGGGGGCTCACTCATGACGAGAAACATTTGATCATGAGTGACGGCACGGCCAAGCTCCGCATCCTTGATCCAGAGTCATTCAAACAGCTCAAACGAATTACCGTGAAATATAAAGGCCATCCTGTTGAGAACCTCAATGAGCTGGAATATATCCACGGAACGATTTACGCCAATGTCTGGATGAGCGACCGGATTGCGATTATTTCGCCGAAATCAGGCAAGGTCGAGAAGTGGCTGGACCTGAGTGATATCCTTCCCGGACACGATTCGGTCAATGGCAATGCGGTGCTGAATGGAATCGCTTATGACGCGAAGATGGACAGGATTTTCGTGACGGGAAAATTGTGGCCGAAGCTTTTTGAGATTCGACTGGTTCATTAGCGCGACGCAGCGGAGGTGATCGTGAGCAATCCCTGGAAATATGCAGGCCTTGGATGTTTGAATCTGCTCGCTGTTATTGTCGCTATAGCGATTGCTCAACCCATACTGCATCGGGCACATGCCTCGGAGGTTGTCGGGGTTGCGGTCATCACGGCGCTTGTTGTTTTGGTTTACCTCGCGTCGGTGCGATGGGTCGAGCGGCGTGCGCCTGACGAATTCAAGGCCGACCGCGCGCTTCCCGAATGGATTGCCGGATTGATCCTCGGCTTTGTGTTGTTCTCCGCGGTGATGGGAATCCTTTGGGCGCTTGGCGTTTATCATTCTGGCGGGCGCGGCACGACGCGCGGACTGGCTGCGGGTTTAATGCTGGCGTTGTCGTCTGGGATCATGGAAGAGATTTTATTTCGCGGTCTGCTGTTTCGCGTGAGCGCGAAGATTCTTGGGACGTGGGGAGCGCTGTTGCTGACGGCGGCATTGTTTGGGGCCGTGCATGTATTCAATCCCGGCGCGACCGTCAGCAGTTCGCTGGCGATTGCCCTGGAAGCGGGCATTCTATTAGGCGCGGCTTATGCGGCAACTGCTCGGCTGTGGCTTCCGATGGGGCTGCACATTGCCTGGAATTTTACCGAAGGCCCGCTGTTTGGCATGACAGTCTCAGGAGGAAGCATGGGTGCAGGCCTGCTGCGGGGGCGCTGAGCGGACCGCGCATCCTGACGGGTGGTCAGTTCGGGCCCGAGGCTTCTATCATTGCCGTGCTGGTTTGTCTGGCGGCGGCGCTTTATTTCATTGTGCGCATCGTGAAACTTCGGCGTGTTGAGCCGTCTGTATGGAGCAGCCGGAATCCTTTGCCGGATGCAAACTTGTGCCATAGCGCTTGACCAAATTCTGATTAACTAAGGACTGGTTTCACGGCATTTGCGGCGCAAAGGAAGCAATGCTCAACACTCTCTCCCTGAATTCCGGGGGGGGAAAGGTCTCTGCCAATCTATCGTTTTGAGATCCCATCCGTGCTATATTCACTCGCTGAGTGAGCCAAAACAAACTCTATTCCTGGGGCGCGCTGGCTATTCTTACCGCGCTGAATCTTTTCAACTACATTGACCGATCCGTCCTGTACGCCGTCCAGGAGTTGTTGAAAGAGCAATTCCATCGCAGCGATGCTTCTTTCGGAATGCTGACCAGCGTTTTTTTTATTTTCTACATGTGCGCTGCGCCCTTCATGGGGCCGCTGGCCAAGCGATTCGCGCGCAAGCCGGTGATTGTAGTTGGCGCGTTGATTTGGAGCGGAGCAACTTTGCTTACCGCAGCGACTCACAGCTTTAATGGCTTGCTCATCCGGCACACGCTGGTCGGCATTGGCGAAGCAAGTTTTGTGATCCTGTCGCCGGTATTTGTGGCGGATATGTTTCCCGAGGAGCAGCGGGGACGCGTGATGGGCATCTTCTACCTCGCAATTCCCGTGGGCACGGCGCTCGGCTACGTGATCGGCGGAATTCTTGGGCCGAAATATGGATGGCAGGTGCCGTTTTACGTTGGCGCCGCGCCTGGCGTGATCCTCGCGCTTTTGTTTTTGTTGATTCCCGAACCGCCGCTTGGCCAGTTTGATCCTCATGAACATAGACCTGACCGCGACACGGTGAAAGGCTTGATACAAAATCCAGCGTTCCTGACAGCAACGTTGGGGATGGCCATGATGACCTTCGCTTTGGGGGGGTTGCAGGTGTGGATGCCGACCTTCCTGCACCGCGTCCACGGCTACACGATAAGCGGCGCGAACCAGCTTTTCGGGTTGAGCACAGCGGCGAACGGTTTGGTGGCCTCCGTGGCCGGCGGATATTTGTCCGACTACTTGTTGCGTTACACGAGGACCGCGCATTACTTGGTATCGGCGGTCAGCCTGACGATGGGAATTCCCGCCATGTGGATGGCGCTTTTTACCAATGGGCATATGATGATTGCGGGAATTTTTGTGGCGGAGTTTTTGCTGCTGCTGAACACAGGGCCGTTGAACGCCGCAGTCATCAACTCCGTAAGCGCGCCGGTGCGGGCCATGGCGCTGGCCGTCAATATTTTCATATTTCACCTGCTAGGCGACATCCCTTCGGCGTGGTTGATTGGTTACATGTCTGACCGTTACTCGCTGCAGCTTGCCTTTGTCGCTCCGGTCATCGCCATCGCTCTTTCATCGCTCATTCTGTTTTACGGCATTAAATTCGCGCCGCCGGTATACAAGGTAAGCAATGCCAGTGTTGGGGTCCCGGCGGAATGATTTATTGCAGTTGGATTGCAGGGATCATTCTGGCGCTGGCATGGTTTTCGCGGATCGTGGAGGCGGCCTTTGGAGTTCCCAAGATCGCGGATATTTCGCGGCCGGAGTGGGACCGCGCGCCCAAGACCTCCAGTAATCGAAATATTTCGCGCGTCAGCATTATTGTTCCCGCCTGCAATGAGGAAGAAACCATTGAGCAGGGGCTTACTCAACTGCTCAATTTAGATTACGCAAATTATGAAGTGATCGCGGTGAACGATCGCTCGACGGACCGAACCGGAGAAATTATGAACCGGGTCGCCAAGTCTGCCCGCGCCCACGGACGATTGCGCGTGGTTCATGTTACCGACTTGCCTTCCGGTTGGTTGGGGAAGACCCATGCCATGTGGACGGCGAGTGAGCTGGCGAACGGAGATTGGCTCCTTTTTACCGATGCGGACGTATTGTTTAAGCCCGATGCTTTGCGCCGCGCGCTTGCGTATGCGGAAGCGGAGCCTGCGGACCACATGGTGCTTTTTCCGCGCATGATCATGAAGCAGGCGGGCGAGAAGATGATGATTGCGTTTTTTCAAACGCTCTTCATGTTTGGGCATCGTCCCTGGAAAGTCGCCGAGCCAGACACCGACGACCACATGGGCGTGGGCGCCTTCAATCTGATTCGGCGGCGAGTGTACGATGCGGTCGGCACATACAAGGCTCTTCGCATGGAAGTGCTCGACGATATGAAATTGGGCAAGGTGGTGAAGAAGGCCGGTTACGCCCAAAGGAATGTGTTCGGAGCCGACCTGATTTCGATCCGATGGGCCAAAGGAGCCATGGGCGTGGTTCGCAACTTGACCAAGAACTTTTTTGCCATCATGTCCTTCCAATGGTGGCGCGCCGTCGCGACCTGCGTTGTGCTGCTATTTTTGAACCTCGGGCCATTTATTGGAATTGTTCTGGCGCACGGTTGGGCGCGTTTGCCTTATGGCATTGCGCTGGTTTCTATGTGCCTGGTTTATGTGGGAATGTCCATGCATTCTTCCATCGAGCCTTATTATTTCGTGCTGCATCCTGTCAGCACCCTGCTCTTCGCCTACACGATGTTTCGTTCCATGTTCCTTACGCTGGGCAAGGGTGGCGTGACGTGGCGCGGCACGTTTTATCCGCTGGACGAGTTAAGGAAGGGAATGGTGTAGTTATTCGCTGGGATCGTCAGGTACCGCTGCGGGTATCGTCGCGGTCTGTCGTTTCTTTGAAGTAGTGCTGCTTGAAGTTCTGGGATGGCTGAAAGTTCCGGCGCTGAAATGTCCCTTTTGGTCCACGTCAAAATCTTTGGGCAATCGTGGAATGCGCGCGCCTTCGCCGCCTAACTGCGATGCGTCTTTTAAAATGATTTCCGCCCGGCCGTCGTATTCCTTGACGTCTCCGTGGATTTCAACAAGCCGGTCCTGCAGTTTGCGTATATCTCCAATGTGTTTTAAGTCGGCGCGAAAAATTACTACCGTGAACGTGCAGGTGTGGTAGTCCTCGCAGAAATCCAGATAATGAATTCCATTGGAACCCTGTTGGACGCGGAAGATTTTTCCCGTGACGCAGCGGCTCTCGCCGACATGATGAAGCGCTTCCGAGGAGGGGACGCACTTTCCTTGAAGGGCGGGGCAAAATAACAGGGAACACCACGGCAACAGCCACAAGATTTTGGCGAACCGGTTCAAGGCAAGCCGATTCTAGTCGCTTTGCTTAATAGCGCAGGCTGCCCGTCCAGAAAAATTGTCAAAAATTCCCAAGGTGGGAACCTCGGGTCGACGGTTCAACGTTGACGCGGTCCGCGAAACCGACAGCCTGCGCAAGATATGAAAGAAATATTTGGATTTAGTTGAAAGCTTTAACTGCCGACGTTTCATCGTCCTTTACGTCGAAGACCGTGTAAAGCTTGGTGATCTGCAAGAGATCGTGCACTTTCTTCGTCAGGTTGAGCAGCTTGAGTTCTCCACCCTGGTTGCGAACCGTCGTAAATGCGCTGACCAGTTCACCAATGCCTGAGCTGTCAATGTAGCTGACGTCGCCAAGGTTGAGCAGAATTTTTTTCTGTCCCTTGCTCAGCAGATCGCGGACGCTATCGCGCAATGTAATGCTGCCTTCGCCTAACGTGATGCGGCCACTGCAATCCAGAATGCTGACGCCATCCACACTACGGCTACTGATTTTCATGCTCACTGAGAAGCCTCCTTGCCGCCCTCGGTAGTTCCGTGGACGTGCTTGATTAGTTTGATTTCGGTACCCGTTTGCGAGGGGTGAATCTCAACCTCGTCCATAAACGAGCGCATAAGGAAAATCCCCCGGCCGGAAGTTTTCATAAGATTTTCCGGGGCCAGAGGATCGGGAATGTGATTTACATTGAGACCGTTACCCTGGTCCCGCACTGTGATGACCAAATCGCTCGAAGTCTTTTCAAAGTCAAAGTTTACTTTCTTGCCCGGGTCGTAGGCATTGCCATGAAGCACGGCGTTAATAGCGGCTTCGCGCACTGCCATGGAAATCTGCATGACCTCATCTTCGTCAAAGCCAGCTTCTGCCGCGAAGCGGTTGGCCGTCTGTTCGGCATTGTCCACAGTCGCCAATGTCGAATCCATGCTGTAAGAGACCTTTTGTTTGGTCATGGCAAAACTTGGTGAGACCCGGCGCGTAGAACCGGAAACGGCCGAACTTCGCGAACCGGCACCAAAACTCATATTAAGTTGCGTTGCCCGCGACCGTTAGTTTCGCCTTTCAGATGTGGAAATGTCAACGCGGGAGGCCTGAATCATGGCCCGATTGCCAAAAACTATTGCTGAAGAACGCCAGAGGGCGGTATTTCGTAGAGTTCTACGGTGTCGTATCGGGCTAGCATTCTCTGGGATTAGATCTTGTCTGGATTCTTCAGAGGCTGTTGAGTATGCTCACGATATGACTATGTTCGCGCTCACGGAGCTATTGGGTAGGCCCGTAGTGGATGCCGCGGGAAATTCCGCCGGCCGTCTGCGCGAACTGGTGCTTGCTCCGCAGGAAGACCGCTCGAGGATATCCTCGTTCATCGTGAAAACCAAGTCAGGCGACCGCATGCTTCCGTTTCAAGGGATTACGGCGGTGAACAGCGGGCTGCATACCTCCTCCAATTCTTCTGAATGGAAAGCTCCCGATGGGACCGAAGGGTTTCTGTTGGGGCGTGATTTGCTGGACCAGCAGGTGATTGACGTACACGGACGGAAGGTGGTCCGCGTCAACGACGTAGACCTCCACCAGGACATTGTGGGCGATCGGGTCGTGCTGCGGGTCGGCTCGGTGGATGTGGGCCTGCGTGGCGCTGTACGGAGGCTGCTCAAGGGCGTGGTCCCCATGTCCGCGTTGAAAACCGTGCTACGGCAAATTCCAGAAAAACCCATTCCGTGGGATTTTGTAGACCTCATTGAGACCGATCCGGCGCGCCGGATAAAACTCAAGATATCCCACGAGCGGCTGGCGAAACTCCATCCCGCGGACATTGCTGACATTGTCGAGGAGTTGGCTCCTGATGAACGCGAGGCAGTTTTTGAGACCCTGGACGAACAAGTCGCCGCCGGGGCCTTGGAGGAAGTTGATCCAAAGGTTCAGAAGGCGATTGTCGAATCGCTTGATTCTGACCGGGCGGCGGACATTGTTGAGGAAATGGATCCCGACGCGGCAGCCGATTTGCTTGGCGATCTCACCGAAGAAAGGACCTCGCAGATTCTTCGCGAGATGGCTCCGGAAGAGCGCAAGGAGATGGCGGAGCTCCTCGAATTCAAGGGAAACACGGCCGCTGGCCGCATGAATACCGAGTATCTGGCCCTTGACCTGAATGCCACCGCGCAGGAGGCCATTGATGCGCTGCGCGACTTTGAGGGCGGTGTAGAGACCGTGAATACAATGTATCTGGTGGATTCCAACGGCACTCTTGCCGGCGCGGTGCCTTTAATTCAATTGGTGATCGGCAATCCTGAAGACCAGCTGATTTCGCTGTCCCAAGAGCCTCTTATTTCCTGCGAGGAATATACAGGCGAAATTGAAGTGGCCGAATTATTCGATAAGTACAACCTACTTACCCTGCCTGTCGTGGACAAAGACAAGAAGCTGATTGGCGTAATTACCTCTGACGACGTGATCAGCATGTTGCGGTCGAAGCTCTAACCGGCGCGGAAGCGCGCAACACAGAGATGATTTACTTCTAATTGTCGAACTTTTCATCAATATTGATCTATTCATAAGGTGCAATCGCATTTATTCTGTTCGGGCGCCCATAGCATTTACGTCTTGTTCGAGCTCCCATGAGAAGGTTCTTCAAACGCTGGAAATTCCGGATACTTCTGCTCTTCGCTGTCATCGGCCCGGGATTTATCACCGGCAACGTGGACAACGACGCCGGCGGAGTTCTGACCTACTCCCAGACCGGGGCGCAATTCGGCTATCAGTTGCTTTGGACGCTGATTCCCATCACCGTCGCGTTGATCATTATTCAGGAAATCTGCTCACGCATGGGCGCCGTAACCGGCAAAGGGTTGAGCGACCTGATCCGCGAAGAATTTGGCCTGCGCATTACGTTTTTCATGATGCTGGGAATTCTGGCGGTGAATTTTGGCAATGTGATATCTGAATTCGGTGGGATTGCCAGCAGCCTTGAGCTTTTCGGTCTGTCCAAGTACATCACCGTTCCAATCTGCGCGGTGATTGTGTGGCTGATTGTGGTCAAAGGCCAATATAAAACCGTCGAAAAAGTCTTTTTAGTCGCTTCGTTTTTTTACATAACGTACATTGTCACGGGATTTTTTGCCGAGCCGGAGTGGATGAAGGCGCTTGCGGCGACGGTGACGCCACCTAAGATCGCGGAATTCCGCAGTCCTTCGTATCTCTACATGGTGATTACCCTGGTGGGGACGACGATCGCTCCCTGGATGCAGTTCTATCTTCAATCTTCCGTGGTGGAGAAGGGCGTAACCAAGCGTCAATATAATGCGTCGCGGCTGGACGTAATTGTGGGTTGCATTTTTACGGATGTAGTTTCCTGGTTCATTATCGTCGCCTGTGCCGCCACGCTCTTTGTTCATGGACACCGCAACATCGGCGACGCCGCCGATGCGGCCCAGGCGCTGCGTCCGTTGGCCGGTGACTATGCCTATATCTTGTTCGCCATGGGATTGTTCAATGCCTCTTTGTTCGCCGCCTCCATCCTGCCGCTTTCAACCGCCTACACGGTTTGCGAAGGGCTGGGATTTGAATCGGGCGTGGGAAAAAAGTTCAGCGAGGCGCCAGTATTTTATTGGCTGTACACGATCCTGATTGTGGCCGGGGCCGGCGTCATCCTGATTCCACATTTGCCGCTGGTGAAGATCATTATTCTTTCCCAGTTCGTGAATGGCATTGTGCTGCCCTTTGTGCTCGTGTTCATGCTGATTCTCGTGAATCGTAAAGAATTGATGGGCGAGTACACGAACTCTCCGCTTTACAACGTGATTACCTGGGCCACGGTCGTGGTGATGGTGGTGCTCACGCTTGCCATGTTCTGGTCTCCAGCTGCGGCTGGCGGATAACGCGATTAAGGATTGAGTACGATTTTCCCGAACATCTGGCTCTTCTCCATATATTCATGGGCGGCGCGAATCTCGCCAAGAGGAAATGTTTTGTCCACGACGGGCTTGAGCCTTCCGGCAAAAACATGGCCTAAAACGTCGTTGAGATCCGACATGACTCCCATGTAAGACCCCAGAATGGAAATCTGCCGCGAATAGACAAAGCGCAGGTCAATATCCACTTTAGGGCCGGTAGTTGCGCCGCAGGTGACCAGCGTTCCCGCAGGCTTTAGGGATTTCAAACTCTCCTGCCAGGTGGCGGGGCCAATGTGTTCGAAAACAACGTCCACACCTTCTTTATCCGTGATCTTTGCCACTTCATCGGAAATTGTTTGCTTGTAGTGGTCAATTCCGTAGTCCGCTCCCAGAGCTTTGGCCTTTTCGAGCTTTTGTTCGTTGCCTGCAGTGGTGATGACGCGGGCGCGGAATAGTTTGGCAATTTGGATGGCCGCGCTGCCCACGCCGGAACTAGCTCCCAGCACCAGGACTGTTTGACCGACACGAAGTTTCGCCAGGTTGACCAGCATGTGCCATGCGGTCAGAAAAACCAGCGGCACGCTGGCCGCTTCATTGAAGTTGAGATTGTCTGGGATAGGAATGACGCTGACCGCCGGAACGGCGACCAACTCACAATCGCCACCGTCCACGCGGTGTCCTCGCACGCTGAACTCCGGGCACAGGTTCTGCAATCCGGCCACGCACTTTGCGCAGTGATTGCAGAAGTGCATTGGGGCGAGCAGGACACGCTGACCGGTCTTGAAGCCTGTGACGTATTCGCCGATCTCGACAATTTCTCCGGCAACGTCGCTGCCAAGAATGTGCGGGAAAACTATGCCCGGTAAACCCTTGCGGATCCAAAGATCGAGATGGTTGAGAGCGCAGGCCCTGACGCGCACCAGAACCTGGTCTTTACGTGGTTTGGGGTCGGGAATATCTTCGTAGCGGAGGACCTCAGGTCCTCCGAATTCGTGGATGCGCGCTGCTTTCATGGTGAACTCCGTTCTGGGTTAATTCAAATTACAAGTGCGTATAAATTATGGTTTACGTAGGGACAGCCGCCCTCGGATGTCCGGTCGAGCATAGCTCGACAAATCGCTTCATCGAGAAAAATCATATTTTATCCTATTTAAAGAAATCGGACCGCGGAGGGCGGCTGTCCCTACGTGTGCGTGAAATTGGGCGGACGAGGGCGTCCGCCCTACACGAGTTGGGGTGGTCGCTACTTTGCGGCCAGTTCTTCCGCGTACCCTTCAGCCTTCAAAGTCGAAGGACGCGAAAACATTGCAGCGAAGTTGCGGGCTTTGCGGCTCTTCCATGTTCCCTTGTGATAGGCATATCCCGCGATTAGCGGGAAGGAAACTGTCAGTTCGCCGAAAACCATCTGCTCTTTCGCGAGGTCCACTTTTCCCCACGAGTTCGCTTCTTTCAGCGTGGAGCCGGAAAGCGCGCCATCGCGTTCATCGGCGACGGTCAACTGGACGGCGTACTTGTGCATGTCAGCTTCGTAGCCAAGAAATTCGGCCGACACGACAATGTCCTGCACGAAGTTTTTGGGCACGCCGCCGCCGAGCATAATCAATCCCGTGACTCCGGATTCCACCTTGATCTGCGTCAGCTCGCGGAAATCTGCGACCGAATCAATGGAAACATACGGCTTATTTTCCCGCTGGCGCGATACCTGGTGGAACACAAGCCCGAAGCCGGCGGAGCAATCGGAGAACGCCGGAACAAAAATCGGAATGCCGCGCTTGTAGGCTTCGAGAACAATGCTGTCAGCCTTGGGAAATTTCTTGTCCAGATACTTGCCCATCTCGTGGATGAACTCGCGGCTTGAATAGGGACGCGGATCTAATGACTCGGCAATCGTGCGCATGGTGTCATCGCACACGCGAAGCTCGTCTTCGTCAATGTAAGTGTCGTAGATTCGGTCAATATGCGCTTCGCGCAGATCGTTGTCCGAAGAAAATGGCGTGCCTTGATAGTGGCGGAAGCCGAGGGCCTCAAAGAAATCCTGGTCCACGATATTGGCGCCCGTGGAAACGATGCAGTCCACCATGTTGGAGCGCATCAGGTCGAGGATAATGCCTTTTTGTCCGGCGGAAATCAGACTGCCGGCGAGAGTGAGAATGATTCCGCACTCTTTGTCGCCGACCATTTCGTCCACAATCTTAGCCGCACGGGCCAGGTTGCGCGCCTGGAAGGCGGTCTTTTCCATCATGTCAATCATGGGAACGACGTTGACGGTTTTAATATCGTAATGATTTACGGTAGTTTGCAGCAGATCAGCTTTTTTCATCGCCATAGCTCCAAGTTGAAGTCCGGAGCTCGCGCTTGAGGGGAACCCCGGCATTCGGGGCCTACGGTAAGCTTGAGCGCTTCCGCCATCGGACCCCGCCGTGGCTGAATTCATGATACTGCAAATCACTGAAAGCGCGACTGTGAATATTCGTAATTTCGTCAGATATTTACAGGGGATTCACAAAGCCATTGACTTACCCAACATCGTTTTCGTTGAAGAATGTACTCTCAAATGTATTGTCATTCCGAACAGCTTTAGCTGTGAGGAATCTGCTTTTTAATTTGTGAACAGCAGAATCCTCCCATTCGCTCCGCTCAGGGTCGGAATGACAAGATTTTAAATTCCTGCCTAACGAACATTCACGGTCTATTTGTTACGATGAATGTGCCGCGGCACTTCGCCAGCGGAGAACTTCAACATCGGAAAGAGCCATTGAACGTGAACCGAACATCCCTGTCCGCAGCTGAATTTATAGAATCCGTTTTGCAGCTACAGCCTCGACTCGCCGTTTTTGATTGCGACGGCACGCTATGGTCGGGCGATGCGGGCGAGGGTTTTTTTAGCTGGGAGATGAAGCGAGGGCTTGTTTCGAAGGAAGTTGCCGATGCAGCACGCGCCCGCTATGCGGAATATCGCCTGGGAAAAGTCAGCGAAGACGATATGTGCGGCGAGATGGCGACTATCAATAAGGGATTAGCCGAGGATGAAGTGATACGTGCGGCGGATGAGTATTTTAATTCCAATATCGTCGGGAACATTTTTCCTGAACTTCAGGAACTCATCCAGCATTTGCATAAGTCGGGATGCGACGTGTGGGCGGTTTCTTCGACCTGTGATTGGGTGATTGAAGCGGCAATGAAACATTTTGAGATTGCGCCTGATCACGTTTTGGCCGCAAAAGTTGAGATTGAAAATGGTTTGGTCACAGGCAGACTGGTCCGCGTGCCGTCTGGAGAAGGGAAGCCCAAAGCGATTCGTGAGGTGATTCGGCGCGAGCCAGATGTGGTATTTGGAAACTCCCGCTGGGACGCGGCCATGATGGCCATCACGAAACATGCTTTCGCGGTGAATCCCAATTCTGATTTAGAAGAGATGGCCCGGAAGAATGGATGGCAGATTTATTGGCCGGAAGCCTGCCGGAAGTAAGGCGCATCCTGAAATCGGATCACCGATTCAGCGGCCGCCCGAAGCAAAATACGTATCCATTATTGTCAGCGGCCTCGAAAGCCCGCAGTTCATCCGGAGTGTCTGCCAGTTCCCGGTGCATCGGAACATTCCTTCCAAGAAACTCTGTGTATAACGTATCCGGATCGCTGGTGAAGATATATGCGTCCCAACGTGCCCATTCGTGGCGAGAACAGTTCGGTTGCGGATGAATCTCCGGTGTGATGGCCTTAAAGCTAATCATGACTTGGTCACGGTTCATGAACGTCCAGGAGTCATCGGCCTCTTTTTCGCCGCCACCTTTATGCAGAACTTTGAACCCAAGGCGGGACTCATAAAACTCAATCGTTGCCCGCAAATCATCAATAATGAAGCAAGTGTAATGCTGTTTAGCATCAGAAGACGCCCCTTTGGGCGGAGTATAGCACCCACAATACACCGGGGTCATGATGCTCCTTACCAGGCATGTTTGCACCGTACGCGGCAACAAAAGTTACAAACCGTAAATATCTGAACATCCTTTAACGTGTTAGTTTATCGGTTGGGTAAGCCGGACTTTTGTCCTGTCCAGCAATAAGCGGATGAAGAAACCATGAGAGTGGAAAAAGGGAAAGTGCGCGCCCCGGAGATTGGCCACGTGTGGCTGAACTCGCCGCCGCTCAGTTTCCACTCGTTGCGCGGGCGTGTAGTGCTGGTGGATTTCTGGGACTACACCTGCGTCAACTGCATTCGGACGTTGCCATATGTGCAGGCCTGGCATGAACGCTACAAAGACAAAGGCCTGACCGTGATCGGCGTGCATACGCCGGAATTTACCTTCGCGCAGTATGAATCGAATGTGGAGCGCGGCCTGCGTGATTTCGGTTTGACCTACCCCGTTGTGGTGGATAGCAATCGCGAAATCTGGAAGGCTTTCGCCAACCGCTGCTGGCCGTCGAAATATCTTTTAGATAAAGAGGGCTATCTGCGCTTCGGTCATTGGGGCGAGGGTGAATATCAGGCAACCGAGGAGGCCATTCAGGAGTTGCTGCGTGAGATTGATCCAGAAATGGAATTGCCAGAGTTGCTGGCTCCCATGCGCGCCGAGGATAAGCCGGGCGCGGCTTGCTATCCCGCGACGCCTGAGTTGTATTTGGGACATAAGCGCGGACGAATCGGGAATTCCGAGGGTTTCAAGGAAGACCAAATTGCGGATTATTCTTTTTCGGCCAAGCTGCAAGAAAACAAATTAGAGGAGAATTGCTTTTACGCGAGTGGTCGCTGGGCCTCGACCGTAGAATACCTGGAGTCGGCGGAGACGGGCGAGCACAAGATCATCCTGAAATATTCCGCCGCCGGAGTGAATCTGGTGATGGCGGCGCCTCGCGGTTCTTCGGTGGATGTAGAGATCCGGCAGGATGGCAAGCCGCTCTCGCCACATCAGGCGACATCAGACACGCGATTTCGTCCTATTGGCGATGAACTTCAGAGCTACGTTACGGTCGAACATGCGCGCATGTATTTTCTGCTCGATAACCGGAATTTCGCCGAGCACACGCTGGAATTAATCTGCCCGCCGGGCGTGGCGATGTTCGCATTTACCTTCACCAGTTGCGTGGATCCAGAGCAAACTCAACTCCCGTCCGGAGATTCAATCGCATCATGAAAAGAGTGGTCGCGGCCTTGATTGTGCGGGAGGGGAAAATACTGGTTTGCCAGCGCACGCGCCATCAGACCATGCCCCTGAAGTGGGAATTTCCCGGCGGAAAAATTGAAGAAGGCGAGCAGCCGCGCGACGCTCTGGTACGCGAATTAGAGGAAGAGCTTGGCATAACAGCGGAAATTGGCGATGAAGTGGAACGCATGCAGCATGTTTATCCCAATGGGGCGGCGGTAGAGTTGAGGTTTTTCGTGGTGCAGGCCTACGAAGGGAAGCTGGAAAACAAGATTTTCAAGGACCTGCAATGGGCGGTTCGCTCCCAGTTGTCGTCGTTTGATTTTCTGGAAGCGGATCTGAAATTGGTGAAAGACCTTAGCGAAGGGAAGCTGCTGGGAAGCCTGATAGAGCCTTAATTTTCAGACCGCATTCTCATTGTTGGAATTCTGGCCGCTACAATTTAGAATAGAAACCATGAGCAAAGGCATCGAATTCGGAAATTACGTAACCATCGAAGAAGGCAAGCGAGTTGTCAAAGACCTG
>JANWKU010000207.1 GCA_025451215.1 Terriglobales bacterium | reverse complement strand
TCAGCCGGCTTGTCCTTGCCCAGTCCGATTAAATAAATCTTGTAGGCAGGTACCTGATATTGCGAGGCCAGATATTGGATCACCGAGTCAGCGCGGCGCTGGCTCAATCCATAGTTATAGTCCGCAGGGCCAACAGAATCGGTCCCGCCTTCCACCGTGATGATGTAGCTCTTGGTGTTGGGCAGGGTCTGGGCCATCTGGTCGAGCGCGTCTTTGGCCTTCTTGGTCAACCCATCTTTGTTAAAGCCAAAGTGCACCGAGGCCTGGGTCACGACGTGATAATTGTCGAGATTGGCCACGCGATTTTGCAGCACGTCTACGCGCTGCACGGCACCGTTGGCGCTGGTTTGGGCCTGGTCAGCCTGCTGGCCTGCAGCCTGCGCCTTCTGGTCCACTTGAGCGGCTTTCGCCGTAACCTGCTGAATGCCGGCCTGCGCGCGGGCATCTACGTCTTTGATGTCCTTGCTGTTTTTGGCCGTCAAATCATCCAGTTCGTTGGTTTTGTTGATCAGTGGTGTGGTCTGTTGCCGGACGTAGTTCTTGCTGGCACACCCGACCGTACCTACCATGCTTGCCGCCAGTAGAACTGCTAACGAAGTGCGATTCATGTTTAGAGGGCTCCTTCCTCTGTATCAACCCTTAGATTCAGCATTGCCAGAACCTGGTTTGTTCCTCTGGCTGCTTTTATCAGGTCAGTTAATCTTTGCTGTCCCGCATTGTACATAAGCAAGGGACTTGCCAATTGGCCATGTACTCTCGGGAAGCTGCTATGTGTATGACAACGAACACTTTCCAGGGGGATACATAATTTCAGGTATTACCGGCAGAGGATAGGAAAGCCACACGCATTGAGGAAAAATTTATACACGGTGGGGCGCAAATCACGTCCTTCGCCAGCTTGAAATAGAATAAAAGTGACCATTTCCCATGGATCTGCAACAGAAAATCCGCACTATTCCGGCATCGCCCGGCGTGTATCTGTACAAAAACGCTGAAGGGGAGGTGATTTATGTCGGGAAGGCAAAAAATTTGCGCAGTCGGGTGGCCTCGTATTTTCACGATGGCCGGATTGTGGACGCAAAAACCGGGACACTGGTGCGGGAGGCTGCCGATGTGGATTACATCGTTGTCGCCAACAACAAAGAGGCATTGGCCCTTGAAAACAACCTGATCAAGCAAAAAAAGCCGCGCTTCAACATTCTGCTGCGCGATGACAAGACCTATCCCTATGTGAAGCTGACCTTGGGTGAGCGATTTCCACGCGTTTACGTCACTCGCCGCTTAAGGAAAGATGGTTCTTCTTATTACGGCCCTTACTTCCCTACCAGCCTGGCGTACCGGATCGTGGATTTAATTCACCGTCACTTTCTGGTTCCTTCATGCAAGGTGGATTTGACCCGTTTTCATCCTCGCCCGTGCTTGCAGTACTACATTGGGCGCTGCCTTGGGCCGTGTGTGGAAAATTTGACGACGCCGGAGATTTACCAGGAAGCGGTCCGCGACGTGAAGTTGTTTTTGGAGGGGCGGCAGACGGATTTGGTGAAAAGTCTTCGTGGTCGAATGGAGCAGGCAGCCGCGTCGGAAGAATATGAACGCGCGGCAAAATTTCGCGATTTGATTTCCACCGTGGCCCAGCTTCAGGAAAAGCAGCGCATGGCTGCGGTAGAAGGCGATGACGCTGATGTTTTTGGATATCACTTTGAAAATGGGATGCTGGCTGTAAATCTATTTCACATGCGGGCAGGGCGAGTTTTGGATCGGCGAGAGTTTTTTTGGGAGGATCTGCCCGAGTTGGAAGTGGAACAAGGCGGTGGAGCGACGGGCGTCCCCGCCCGTCAGGACGAAGGCGCGGGCGATGACGCCCGCCGCTCCATCGAATCATTTTCGCCGGAGGCGTTCTTCTCTTCTTTTCTCACACAGCTGTACATCGGCCAGCCTTATGTGCCGCGAAACATTTACCTTCCAGTGGATTTTGAAGATCGTGAAGAACTGGAAGACCTTCTTTCCGATCAAATAGCGGGCGAGGGCGCCCGCTCTACACGGGTCCATATCATTGTTCCGCAACGCGGAGAGAAGCGGTCGTTCATTGATCTGGCCGGCAACAATGCCAAGCAGTCTTATGATCAACGCTTCCGGATAATGAAGCCCAATATGCGCGCCACGCAAGAAGCCTTGCAGGATGCGCTCGGCCTTCCCGAGTTGCCACGCCGTATTGAATGCTTTGACATCTCACACATTCAAGGGGCGGAAACCGTCGCTTCCATGGTGGTTTGGGAAGATGGAGCCATGAAGAAATCCGATTATCGCAAGTTCATCATCAAGACGGTCGAGGGTGTGGACGATTTCGCTTCCATGCGCGAAGTGGTGACCCGCCGTTATAAGCGCATTCAGGAAGATAAGAAAAATATGCCCAGCCTGGTGCTCATTGACGGCGGACTGGGTCAACTACACGCCGCTGCGGACGCGCTGGAAGCATTGCAGATCATCAATCAGCCTCTGGCTTCCATTGCTAAACGCGAGGAAATTATTTACGTCTACGGGCAGGAGAACGATCCGGTAGTGATTGACCACCATTCTCCAGTTCTGCATCTGGTGCAGATGGTCAGAGACGAAGCCCATCGCTTCGCGGTTACGTTTCATCGCAAGCGTCGCCAGATGCGCGACCGCTCCACCGAACTGCGGGAAATTCCTGGCGTCGGAGAAAATACTACGAGAAGATTGTTGCAGCATTTTGGCAGCGTGCAGGCGGTGAAGCAGGCGGACGTGGCGGCTTTGTCGGCGGTGGTGACGAAAACACAGGCTGAAGCGATTTTAAGCCACTTCCGGGAGTAATTTCTCGCAGCGCTAATAAGCTTATTTCGGGGCGAAGATTTCAGTCGGCTCAGCAAACCATCGGCTTTTCAATCCTTTTCTTGCCAGCCATGCACTTGTCCCCAGCATTCCCAGCCATCCGCCAAACCGGACAATGCCGCCGATCACAGTGTCGTATTGCAACACACCCATCCAGGTAAAAATCGCATTCCAATCGTGTTCGACAAAATCAGAATCTCCGACTGTGACCAGAGGCAAGACCATGGTGCGCGCGTCAGCCATATAGGTCGCGGTGTACAGCCAGTTCTCAAAAAAGAAAAACAGGCAGAAGGCAAAGCCATAAATTTGCCGTTGTGTGAAGAAATAGATGGCCAGCATCAGCGGCACTGCCCATTGCAGGATGGTACCGCCCCAGATCATCAGCATGTGGTTTCCAAACCATCCAAACAGCAGGTGCCCACCTTCGTGAATGGGTAAATTTGCATTGTCAATAAACAGGTATCCGCCATGCTGCGCGAAGGCGTAGATCATGAACAATACAAAGAAGATTTCCTCGGCGGCAACTCCCGCGTGTGAAGTTCCCTTCCACGGCCGGTCAATGATTTCTGAAATGTATTCCCGCATTTCATGCCATCCTAGCCAGCATTGCGAGTTAAGGCGAGATTACTTCTGTGCTGACAATTTGTGTTCAGCAACATCCTGCAACAAGTATGACTTTGTGTTTGCTGGTAATCGTGAATTCTGCAGGATCTCCCGCAGCATCGGAGCCGGCATCCCTCGAGCAAACTCCATCGCTTTTGCCATCGGCGTATGCGGGCTTCGTAATAACGCGATCCTGACTTCGCGCCGCAGCGACCATTTCGCATGATGGCATACTGCCTGCCCCAGCGCCGCCGAAGCGTTCTGCTGCAACATAGCTTTGATGATCGGCGCCTCCGTCAATCGCGAATTTTCCAACGCCGCCTGCATCACACGGTTTTCGGCATCCAGCAATAGCTCTCCTGCAATTCGTCCCGACGCACGTCGCGCCAGCGTCAGCCGCTCTCCGCTGGAAATCATTTCCAGACGATGGATCAGCGCATCTTCGCTGGCTTTTTTCACATCCGCCGGAACGACCGGAGTCAGCGCAAGCTGCATGAGGTCAAAAGTAAAAAAATGCCGAACCATGGGAAGCGACACGTGCCGCGGGGTTCTCGGATGTCCCGCAAGGGCGAGCTTCACCTTGCGGCTTTTCATCGTGATGCTGTTTTTGCTGAGTTGTTCGAGAGCTTCGGCGGAGACGTCAGACTGCTTCAATTGGGACAGTGCTTCGTCTTCAGTGAGGGGTGCACATACTACGTTCGGAAGTTCCGCGAGATGGCTGCTTCCGGGTACAGAGATCTCTTCTTTTTCATTTTTGCCGGAATTGTATTCGGAAGACATATAAACAATGGCGCATGTCTTATCTGCTTTGCGGGACCAGCTATTTAGCGATCCAGCCTTTTGCGCGCCAATCGCAAGGCCCCTCGCACTGGCTCAACTACCTCCGCCTGCAACACGGCGCCGGGAAATTCAGAACGTAGATGATTGTAAAAAGACTGCCGCACCAATGCACTGTTACTAAATACCCCGCCCACCATGGCCACTGGGACACTCCCGTTTCCAGCAAATAAGCGCCGCGCGACAATCGCCGCCAACTGCGCGAGTTCCCTGCCTGCGCTGGTAAGAATTTCGCGGGCCAGGAAATCTCCGGAATCCGCGGCAGCCAGCACCCCCGGCACCAGCGCGGCAAAGTCAGGTGGAGGCGTGGAGTTTGCGGCAAGCACAATCTGGGCGGGTGAATTTAGCTTCCAATGCTCTGTCACTATCCGCGGCAAGCTCGTTTCGCGGCCTTCGTCCTGTGCGCGTAACAAACTTGAAACAGCCGTGCGCCCAATCCACTGTCCCGATCCTTCGTCGGAGACGGCAAATCCCCAGCCTCCGGCGCGTGCCGTTTCTCCTGCGGCATTTTGTCCGTAAGCGATGGACCCGGTTCCTGCGATCACAATCACGCCCGGGCCGCCTCCAAAAGCTGCTTCCAGCGCAATGGCGTTGTCGCCGACAACTTCCGATTCGCCGGGAACAATTTCCGCCAAAATCCTCCGCACGGTATCGGCGGTCTCGGAACTTACTACGCCCGCCATCCCCGCGCAGGTAGAAACAATCTCGCTCGGTTTTACATTGGCGATCATGCATGCCTGCCGGATGGCCGCCGCCAGCGACTCCTTCGCCTGTGCCTCACCGGCGCGGACAAAGTTGCTTCCTCCTGCCGACCCGCTGCCGAGCACGGATGTTTCGTCGCCAATCAGGCACGAAGTTTTGCTGCCGCCGCCGTCAATGCCGAGAAAAATTGCCACGCGCTAGTTTTACTACAGATCGTTATATCCACGGCGAAGTCCAACACAACTGCGCTGACCATTTAGATACCTCAGCGGCAAGATAGTGACCTTCCGCAACTCAATCCAATTACTCTGGATGCAAGTACAGGCTCGCAATCGAACTCGATATGGGACTCGACAAACTCGACCTCGCCATCATAGCGATCTATTTGATCGGGATCACGCTATTCGGCCTGCGCTTCCGTAAAAAACAGCGCTCTCTGCGCGATTACTTTCTCGCTGACCGCAATATTCCCTGGTGGGCCATCTGCCTTTCCATCGTTGCGGCTGAGACCAGCACGCTGACCATCATCAGCACTCCTGGCCTCGCTTATGACACGAATTTGATGTTCCTGCAATTGGTGTTGGGATACGCGGTGGGCCGCATCATCATCAGTTTCGTCTTGTTGCCTCATTATTTTCGCGGCGATCTGTTCACCGCGTACGAGTTGATCGAACGCCGCTTCGGCAAGCGGCTTCGCTCCCTCACCGCGGGCCTGTTTCTGGTAACACGCGCGGCAGCGGAAGGTGTTCGCGTGTATGCCGTTTCCATTGTTGTGACCATCGCCTTCGGGACTGGTGAAGTAGCCTCCATTGCCATCATCACCGTCCTTACTTTGATTTACACCTTCGAGGGCGGCCTTGCCGCAGTCATCTGGACGGACGTAGTTCAGACTTTCATCTACGTTGGAGGCACGCTGGTCGGCGTGTTCACAATTCTCCACCTTGTCCCCGGAGGCTGGCCCGCGATTCACATCTTGGCCATCAGCAACGATAAATTCCGAATGTTCGACTTTAGCCTGAGCTTCTGGAAGCCTTACACATTTTGGGCGGGCGTTATTGGCGGCGCGTTCCTGACCACGGCCAGCCACGGAACCGATCAGTTGATCGTGCAACGGCTTCTCGCGGCTCGCGACCTGAAACAGTCGGTCAAGGCGCTGCTCTCCAGCGCGGTGGTGATCTTTTTCCAGTTCGCGTTGTTTCTGATTGTGGGTGTTATGCTGTTCGCGTACTACCGCTTGCCCTCTTCGCACTTCGGCAAGTCCGATCGCATTTATCCCAGCTTCATCGTCAACCACATGCCCCACGGAATTTCCGGATTGCTGATCGCCGCGATTCTGGCGGCAGCGATGTCGAACCTGAGCGCCGCGCTCAACTCGCTTTCTTCCAGTTCCATCATGGATTTCTATGTGCAACGAAATCCCAAAGCCAGCGAGCAGCGCAAGATACGCCTGTCGCGGATTTCCACTTTCTTCTGGGCCGCCGTATTGTTTGGCCTGGCAATTCTTTCTTTGCGCGAAGCAGGGCGCGTGATTGAAGTCGGCTTGCAGATTGCCTCCGTAGCTTATGGCGCGCTCCTGGGTGTGTTTCTGCTAGGTGTACTTACAAAGCGGGCCAGCCAAAATGGCGCGAGCATTGGAATGATTTGCGGCTTCGCGGCGGAACTCTACCTGTGGCGTTATACCAGTGTTCCCTGGACGTGGTGGGTGATGATTGGGACAACGGCGACATTCATCATCGGGTACGGAATGAGCCTGATTTGGGGAGCGCAAGGGGGAAAGTCAGATTTCCACACAGAATCCCAAATCTAGACACTTGTTCCAAAACAGGAATGCAAGTCACGAAATGGGTACCTGAATGGTTACCAAAGGACATCTTCTCAAGTGACCTTACCCCTCATCTAAAGTTTCTCTAATCTTGGAGTCTAGGCCCCTATCTCTTCTCCCCAGGCCAGGTTACGGATTCGGAGTTAT
>JANWKU010000206.1 GCA_025451215.1 Terriglobales bacterium | reverse complement strand
GTTTCGAATGGCCAAAAGGCGCCGTTGCAGTTTCTGTTTCACCGGTTGAAGAGCCTCTTCATTTATGTTGTGATCCATGGTCCACTCCCAGTATCTTTAGTTGCGTTTGCCCCACAGAGAACTGTAAAAGGGTTCTATGAGGAGTTCATGTGACAAGCGGACTCAAAACCCGTATCACACTATAAGGATATTATATCCATATAAAGATAACTAAGTCAAGGGCAAAGGTTGGAGCTTCGACCGCTTCTGTAGATTGGAAAACGGTTGGGCGACGAATTCGAGAACTCCGTGGATTCGATATGACGCAGCAGGAGTTGGCCCGGCGGATCGGGATCAGCCAGAACTACCTTTCCACAATCGAGCGTGGCAACGTTCAGATTGGAGCCGAAATACTCTTGAAGATGAGCCGAGAGTTCGGAAAGTCCATGGAATGGTTGCTTACAGGAGAAGACTAGAAGCCAACTTCCAAAGCCCCGTGAAAGAGGCCACTCAGAGGGCGTCATCACAATTAACACTCAGATACATCTGAAGCCCGGCAACGTCATGCTCTCCAAGACGGGAACGAACTTGCTGGACTTCGGATTGGCGAAACAGAAGTAGGAGCTTTCTCCGGCCATTCCGGAGTCGCCACAGAGATTGGACAGCCTTTGTTCGTCTCCAAAGCCGAGAGGCGCAAGGCTGAATTGGAACCACCGCAGCATCGAAACCGAGAGCATCAAGCAAGTCGGAACAGTTGCGGCAACCTCAGCGCAGCGCACTCCATCTCAGGGGTGAGCAAACGCCCGCCCTCGGGAAAATTCACTACGCGCTCTCCTAAGGAAACGCGACAATCGCCTGCTTCTGGCGCTACCGTGTTTGTCTGTAATGCCCGACCTATACCCGAGGTACCGACGAATCTCAGGCCATGTCCAGTCGGGTGGTGCATCCATTCCTGCATCAAAGAACTCGTCGAGGAGGTGCTTTGAAGTGGCTACAATCCCGGTGGAATACCTCTGTAGTTCTTCCTGCAAGGGCGCCCCAAGCTCGATTAATCGTCTGACCTCATCCAACCATTTTTTGCCGTGTCCCGATCCTACGGCAGCATGCACCATTTCGTGCAGAAGGATCACAGAAACATCTTCCCCGTCTGGGTTGATGTAGATTCTCCGCTTACGCCGTTCGCATCGACTGTGGTCAATTGTGAGGAGCACCTTGTATTGAGGCAAGCGACCTCCAAAATAAAGTTGGTTGTATTCCGCGAACATATTCTGGGGATCCTTGCACTCGCCACGATTCGAAATGAGCTCTGACATAATATCCTCCATTGTCCCGGTTGACTGGGCCGAATTTTTTGCATCATAAGGAATGGCAGAGTTTAAATCATATTTGAGTTTGTTCATAATCTGTCGAATTCTCACTCAGGTGAAATTGCCGCATCGACGTCAGCTAACTCCGACAGGTCGCGTCCGGGCGATTCACCGCGCGGGTTGCCGCGCGCGAAGGACGAAGCGTCACCCAGATTTGCGAAGTCTTTTTGAATGCAGGCTCTGAGAGTTACAAGAAAAAGGGCTCTACCATTCTGCAACACTTCCTTGGCAAACCTCGAGCTAGACCTAAGGACGATTAGAGAAGTTGCGGAGCGGCTACTTGCTGGAGAAGGCCAAAGACAACGTCCCTAAACCCGTAAGAGAAGCCGTTAATCGGCCGCTATCACAAGCTAGACCGCGCACACACTATCTGCATTGAATATGTGATTCGCAAAACTTGAGCGGTATGGGAATGTTGCCGCTTTGGACATTGCCAATAGAAAAGACTAAGTGTCGGAGCGAATTGGTGGCTCGAGGAGCGTATAATTTCGATTGTTGCACCCACGACGCGCCTTGATTCCGTTTGGTTTTGCTTTAGTCCTTCCGTTTTGCTTTAGTCCTTCCGTTTTGCCTCACTTTTGCGGGGATATTTTCTTCTTGGGTGTCCCCAGTTTTGAACCAAGGAATGCATCGGCCCCTTGGGGGCCACATTTTCTTTTTGGGAGGCCAGCGCATGGCTAAAATAAATCAGCATCGAGCATCTGATGGATTGCCGTCAAACACGACAGGAAATGAGTCACAACCACTCACTCGCCCGAAAGAACCGGAGAATCAATCCCCACCGAATCAGACAGCTCCACGCAGGGACAATCGTGCCCAGGCGCGGGTGGACAAAGGGCGAACACATGCAACGCGAAATGGTTTGCTGTCACGGAATATCGTACAAGCCCTCGGCCGATCGGGAGAAAACGTGCGAACCTTACGCCGTTACGAAAAAAAGTGTCACGATTTTTTCAAGCCTCGAGGGACGCTCGGGGAACTCTGTTTCGATCGGTTTTGGAGTTGTTACCTGCGATTGTATCTGTCCGCTAAATTGGAAGCGACAGTACTAACGTCGGACCACTCTCGTCAGCGTTCACCAAGTCTTCCGGAACTTCGAGAAGGGGAACTACCAACTCTTGTTTCAGAATCGGAGCCGGATGAATTCGAGATCGCACAAAAGTGCGATGTTGATTTTTCGCAGGATTTGTTTCGCAATCTTGCTCTCGCCCAGCGATACGACGCACATTTTGCTCGCGAAGCGATTCGGTGGGCCGGCCTGCTTCTCGTAATGCAGAAGGGCGGAAAGAGCGCCTTAGAACGCTTGGTAGTCGACGGGATAGATTTTATGAAAAATCAAAGGAGGGGGAAATGAGGATCATCATACGAGGTTTGACTATTGTCGACTTTATACGACACCCACAGCTTTTAAATGACCAAGCCATGTCGCCCCGTCAGATTGCTTTCTTGAAGTCAGTCTATGGGCTTGCACTCAGTGAACTCGAATTGGATATCTATCGCCGCGGAACTGGCCGCGAGACATATGTTCCTTGGGAACAGCAAGAGGTAACGCTGCTGGGCGGTCGCAGGGGCGGAAAGACAGGCAAGCTTGGTGCGCGAATTGCTTTGTACGAAGCGTTCCGCCATAAGCGAATTCCTCGCGGGGGGCGCCGCTACGTAATGCTGATCGCCCCAGTCATTGCCCAGGCCAAGATCGCTTTCGATTTTATCTTGAACGACATTTTGAATTCGCCAATCCTAAGGTCAAAAATCGTCAAAGTTGGTGGGAATGAAATCGAATTGAAAAACGGGATTGTTATCGGTTGCTATGCCTGCTCACGCATTACCGTACGAGGACGTGCGGCGGTAGCGATAATTTGTGATGAAATTTGCTTCTGGCGAAACGAACTTACGTCCGCTAACAACGATGAAGAAGTGTTGGCTGCACTCAGGCCGTCGATGGCCACTTTTCCAACTGGCAAGATCATAAAAATATCGACTCCAAATTTGAAGCAAGGAGTTGTTTACGACGAATTCCAGAGGCGCGCCGAGCTCGATTACTGCGTTTGGCAGCTTTCAACACAGGAATTGAACCCAACGATTTCGGTCGAGTATCTTGAGGGCGAGCGAAAGCGCAGCCCAGCAAATTACAAACGAGAATTCTTGGCCGAGTTTGTAGACAGCGTTGTCTCGTGGATCGAGCCTGAAGTGCTCTCTCCATGTGTCATCGAGGGTCGAAAGGAATTGCCTCGTGTGAGTGACGCCACTTACGCGGCTGCGATCGACGCGGGGTTCAAGAACTCAGATTTTGCATTGGCCATTGCGCATCGCACTAGCACAGGTTTGATTGTGGTAGATCGAGTGGCTTTTTGGACCGGATCTAAGCGAGCACCCTTGGGATTTGAACGGGTTTGCAAGGAAGTTGTCGACATTCTCCGACAATACGGCATCAACACCGTGCAAGGCGACCAATATGCGGCACCAGCGATTCAGCAGGAATTCCTGAAACTAGGAATCTCCTACCGCGAAGTGACTTTTGGTAGGCACACTCGTCCTAAAATCTTCAACAATTTTAAGCACGTCATTCAACAGCGGCGGATTGAACTCCTCGACGACCCCAATCTCCTTCGTCAATTGCGATCTCTTGAAGAACGCAAAGGTGCCGACGGGAATTTAGACGTCCGCGCTGACAACGGAGTGAAAGATGACGTGGCGATCGTAGTAGCTCTTTGCGTGTTTGAACTTTCTCAATCACTGTATGATTCTGCTCCTACACCCATCACCTTTGACCGCGTCGCCCGCCCATGGGACGGGCGCATGCCTGAAACATCCCGACGATTGGACGGCTTCTCAGTCTGTCAACTGGGCTGTGCAAAATTTCCAAAATGTTGGGATGTCGGATATTGCGAATGTTGCGGGTTTTAAAGAAGTTAGGGTTTGAAAAGGGTCCAAATAAAAAGGACAAAGATGACAATTTCGAGCAACATATGGGAGTGGTCGCAGTGAACGCACCCTGCAAAGGAGGAAATTACTCGAGTAGCGTGGAACGATCGTTCGACCGCAGGCTGACTCAGAACGACCTTGCGGCGCGCATGCGCAAGGGGCGATCGTTGTCGCCACAGATGGACGTCAAGATTTCCTGATCCCGAGGGCAGGGAATCAGCTACTCCGTTCCTGTGCTGGCGCGGAACCTCGGTGCTTCGAGAGGGCGCACCTACCTGCCATATGCCATTGCGCGAAGGACACGGTGCCCGCGTTGCCTGTGCAAGTACACATCCTTGTTCTTGTCCATTATTGTATGTATAATACTCCATAGTTGGAGAACGAGGTGCGGAGAATGGCGACTCTTAATCGACCGCTACCGGGATCAGGATGGGACCAACCAGCGGACCTCTCTAATAAAGACGTTGTACGGAGGCTCAGCCCAACGGCCGTCAAAGGATTCCTGAAGATCGCGGTGCTGTGGGAACTGCGAGACGAAGATGCCAGACAATTGCTCGGAGGCATGTCGAATGGCGCGTATTACGAGCTGAAGAGAACAGGTTCGAGATCACTTGATCAGGATCGACTGACACGAATCTCCCTGCTTACAGGTATCTTTAAGGCCCTCAACATTCTTTACCGTAAGAAACTGGCTGATCGTTGGGTTCATTTGCCAAATGCGAATCCAATGTTTGGCGGAGAGACGGCGCTTGCATACATGATCAAGGGCGGGATGCCCGCCATGATGAGAGTGAGGCAACTTCTCGACGCCCGTCGGGGTGGACGATAGGTGCTTCCGCATGTTTCACGCCTTCTTCAAGACGACACTCATCGGCTGATCCCATCTGCATATGACGAGGATACCGTCCTCCACAGATTGACCACGGATTCCGAAGACCTGACTGCTCTATTTGAACTCGAGGGCGCGACTAACGAACGGCTGCTGGGCGAGGCAGGACTCCTCCCGGGAATTACCGTTCGGGAGCTCGTGTTCGGGCTTTCATTCTCTCACATTGTCAATGCCGCATTCACACACGCCAAGCCGTTCGGAAGCCGCTTCAACGGGCCAGAGCGAGGGGCGTGGTATGCGGGATTTTCACTGGAGACTGCGGGAATCGAGGTCGCGTTTCATAAATCAGAGGAATTGCGGGAAATCAATTGGCAAGATAAAGAGACCTTCCTTTATGCCGACTTCTTGGCGGACTTCCGGGGAGAATTTCATGATATTCGTGAGGATTTCGGTTTTGCCAAATGTTTGGATCCGACGACCTATACAGCCTCTCAAAAATTGGCAGAGGAACTTTTAGAAAAAGGATCGGCGGGTATAGTTTATCCGAGCGTCCGACATAGCGGGGGAATCTGCATTGCATGTTTCCGCCCGGCCTTGGTGAACAACGTCCGAAAGGGTGGGCAGGTATCTGTGGAGTTTGAAAATGCGCTAGCTAGGCCAGTGATCCGCCCCGTATCTTAGAATTTGGATCAATCAGAACTTGCGCTCAGACTGGGAATTTTCCTTGTTCTGGCGAATCGAGGTCCGCAGCTTTCCGTGCTCCAGTTTATCCTGTTCAATCTGCGAATGGCCAGGTTCAGGGTGCGCCATCAACGTCCGCATGGCGCCGGGAAATCACCCCGAGTAGCGCGGCGCTACGAGAATAGCCCGGAATGTGCCTTCGACCGCGCAAGGGGCAACCGCCGCCGCCCCAGTTGGACGTAAAGATTTCCTAATCCCAAGGGCAGGGAATCAGCTAATCCGCTCCCGCGCTGGCGAGCAACTTCGCTGCTTCGAGTGACGGCTCGAGCGAAATGCACCCATGTTCCCAAACGGAAAATAGATGGGGCCCATTCTAAATCTCTTTGACATTCTTGGTCCGCCGTTCTCGTGTAGGGTTTTCGCAGACCAACCCTTATGGCTTCCCATCATGTACGTGACGAAACTTGGATTGTCGCAGGCAGGGGTCTTAAGTTAGGCCAGGATTCTTGACTGGTTCTTAGTGGCTGTGAGATTCAGCATCGGTTTTCGAAAAAAAGTAACGTGGATAAGTTTCCCGCTCCTGGCTCAATGACGAGGAAGATCCCGAAGCCGCTAAGGCTGGGCAGTACCCCCGTTGGCGCGAATGGCGCAAGCTGCAAGAAGCGCAGGTTATGGTGGTACTAGATGATCAGAGAGATGGACGTAGTACGTTTTGGGAAGGCATTGTGCCAGCCAATGGTGACTAGTGAAGAGTCACCAATCAACGATCGTCGGGATTCGGCTAGAGAAACGAAACTCCTTTTGCAGTGCGCAGGCGGGTGTCGGCGGTAACCAGCGTAAGGTGGAAGACTTTTGCGGTAGCGGCAAGAAAGGCGTCGGCAGGATCTCGGTGAGGAAGATGAATCTTGCTCATGGCGAGAACGACCTCGGTAGTCAGGGGCGCCTCTCGTGGAGAAAACTCGGTAAGCGCCTGCGCGATCCATTCCTCGAAGCCCATGTTCAATTTGACGCGGCCCTTTTCAACAAGGACTCTGAATTCCCAGACACTGATCGGTGAAAGCCATTTTTCGTTGGCTGGGTTCTCCAAAGCCTCCGCAATTCGGGGCGTGATCTTCGAGGATTCAAGGAGGCTCCAGATCCAAATGTGAGTATCAAGAAGAAGTTTCACGAGTTGAGAGATTCCCAGTCTTTTTCATCACCGGCAGGGGAGACGATGTCACCCACGATGCGTCCCGTGCCGGCCATGGACCCAATCCATCGCTTCTTCTTAGGATTTGCCGAAGGCGGCACGACCTCGGCGACTGGATCGCCGAACCTGGTTACGCGGACCGGCTGTCGGGTGCGGCGGACGCGCTCCAGCACAGCCAGGCAAGTGGCTTTGAACTTGGAGATGGCGATTTCCTGCATAGGGAAGGACTCCTCTCTAATCCTTATACCATGGTCCGAGACCATAGTCAAAAGACTGGAAGGAGGTGGGTCCGAAGCTGGACTCTGGCTCGAATACGTTCCGGCTCAGGTTATATTTTTACTCTTTTGGCGAAGCCAAAACTGATTGAATACTGGTTTCCCTTCAAGATAATTCGGACGGTTTCCCATGCCGCAAGATGCTCAGGACGGGTTAGAACTGATTCATATTCCAGCATCAAGGGTATCTGATCAGAATTCGACTGACTAAGATTCGTCTACCAGAGCAAGCGCCGCCGCCCCAGGTGGACGTCAGCATTTCCTGATCCCAAGGGCAGGGAATCAGCTACTCCGTTCCCTTGCTGGCACTGTGTCCATTTATCTCTGAGTTGGTGGCTCCGCCAGCCCACCTGTTGCAGCCCTAGTTTGTGAATGGGACGCAGCTGCCCGTGAATCGCCATCCGGGAGTAGGCCTTCCGTTAGTCGTCAAGCACGTCAAGCCAATCAAGGTCGGCGGCTCCTGGTTGACGAATGAGTTTGGTTTGGGCGAGTGCCTCGTTCCCAAGGCACAGTCCGAGGTGGGCACAGCTAACGCACCCGTTCTGCGGGAAACGGATTCCTGGGTGGGAAGGGAACTGGGCAGTTTCGATTTGACGGGCGGTCGCTTCGACCAGTTGGCCAAACTCCTGGCGCTGCTCTTGGGTGATCGAAGCCAGTAGGTATTGAATCTCCGG
>JANWKU010000205.1 GCA_025451215.1 Terriglobales bacterium | reverse complement strand
GGGCATGGAGATGTGGAAAACGCTCCGCGTTTCCCACATCTCCACACCCCCGACAACGACAACAGACAAAGGTCAAAAGAGGCGTTACACTAACATTCCACTTGGTACAAAAGACCGGTCTGGTCACTCACAGTACAGTAATCACCGATAATGGGCCAAATAATGGCTACGCATATTGGGCGACGCCGATATCAATCTCAACACTGTTTCAATATGAAATAAACCCCGACTTAACAAACTCGACATCCACTTTCTCGACGAACCAGTGGGGGGCGTGCGGTTTCATTTCTTGGGCAAATCTTAATGCTCAGACTCAGAGACACGAGTTTAATAGTTCGACCCAAAGCCACTACAGTCACTATACCGGTTCACTAAGTTCACATAATCCGGGAGATTTTGTCGAGCAACAAATTGCCCCTCCGGGAGCAGATTTGGGCGCATTTGCCACAAATACCGGGAACGGGTTGACATCACGATTCAATGAAATATTCGCCGACACTGATCTCGAGCCATTTGCCGTCAATGAAAGTGAATCCGGCACATTCCTAGGAAACATTAACTATTCCCCTTATGCAACCTGCCCATAGCACTCTTAAGCTTACATTATCGACTTTGTTGATTCTTTTGGCAGTCACGGAAGGCCTGTCAAGTCAACATGACGGCCAGATCGTGCTTGATCTCACAGCGCCCATACCATCAGAGCAGCAATTTGGCGTTCTGCCCGGAAGCTCGGGTGGCGGTACGGGTGGCGAGCCGATCTCACCCGTCTCTTCCTTACCGCTTAGAATAGAAATGCAATCAGTGTCCCCTCAATCCGTTCGTTTGGGACAGCAAATAAAGATTGCGCTTTTAGTAACGAATATAGGCAATTCCGATTTTTTTCTGCCCGCCTCGCGGGATACGTCGAGTGTGCTTGATCAAGGAAATCGTGGACGGAAAAGTTTTAGCTTCTCGTTATCCATGCGTAACCCTAAGACCGGATCCGAGGTTGATTCTATTGTTGCGACAATTGCAGCTTCGAAATCAAAGCCAAAATCTTGGCTTCAAATTAAACCTAACGAGAAGATTCTTGTCTTCCTTACGGGCCACCTCGATCCGGTTGAGAGCTGGATACGAGCAGGGGTGACAACCATTGAGGTTCGCGCCAGCGCTTTCGAATGGAGTTTTGAGGATAGCCGCTACTTTATTAAGGATAGAACGCAGACTATCCAATCTGCTAATCCAGTTATCCTCCGAGTCAGTAAACCAGATGTAGGAATAAATTAGGCGAGATCCGATTAAGCAGCTCTTTTGGATTCGGCTCGTCAGGGAATGCAAGTTACGTCACGACGAGATTCGTTGTTCAAGTTATGGATTGGCCAATTCATTCGTGTTCTGTGCGAATGAGCGGGAAGATTTCTTCGAATTCCAGTTTTGTTTTCACCCTAATTTAATTCTGGCACAATCCCACTCAACCAAAGGACTGCCTCCGTCGGCGCTTGAGGTTGAAATCACTGAAACTGTCGTAATGAAAAATTGCGAACGCGCCGAGCGAGCACCCAGCGCAGCTGCGTGCTCTGGGCATTAGCTCCGCGATCGACGACTTCGGCACCGGATACTCGTCCCTTAATATCTGCAAAACCTTCCCATTGATACCTTGAAGATTGATCAATCATTTGTCCGCGATCTCGATTCCGTCTCAGGCGGCGATTCAGGAAAAGGCGCCATTGTGCGAGCGATCGTCACTCTGGCCCAGCAGCTTGGATTACATATAGTGGCAGAAGGCGTTGAGACGCAAGAGGAGCTGGAACTGCTCCGTCACTTGGGTTGCGATTTAGTTCAAGGGTTTCTCTTCTCCAAACCTATGTCGGTCGAAGCCTGCGAAAAGTTCCTGCGAGGCTCCTCCGCTTCTTCTCTTCACGGCAAGCGGCAGCGCTCGATTGCTTCAGGTTCGTAAATTACTTGAGAGCTTGTATAAAAAAGCGGCCTGAGAAGCACTAGTTCGGTTCCTTCCGGATTGCCCGTCATCCGTCCGGAACTGCCGGAAGTGCTAGTTGGTCTTACAGACAAGCCGACTTCGATGGTTTCGAGCAGGTTTCAAATGGCGAAGCATGGATAATTATTGGAAGAAGCAGCTATTCGTAGCGAAGGGCTATCACCGGATCGACGAGCAACGCTCGGCGGCCGGGAATGTAGCAAGCCAACAGTGCAATTAAGACGAGGACGACCGAGACTCCGGCAAACGTCAGCGGATCGTAGGCGGTCACACCAAACAGCAGGTTGCTCATGAGGCGCGTCAGTCCGAAAGCTGCACCGACTCCAATCCCAACGCCCACCAGCGCTAGTGCCATGCCTTGCTTCAAGATCATTTGCAGCACGTCTCCGCGTTGCGCGCCCAGAGCCAGACGAATTCCAAATTCGCGTCGGCGTTGTGACACGCTGTAAGACATTACACCGTAGATGCCGATAATTCCGAGCGCAAGCGCCATCGCGCCGGCAATCGCTAGCATGATGAGCGTAAAGGAAGTTCGCGCCAACGATTTGTCATAGACCTCTTGCATCGTCCGCACAGAAGCAAGAGGCAAATTCGAATTCACCGACCACACTGCCTTGCGAATCTCATTCAGAAAACCTTCCGTGCCTGCACGCTTGCTGCGGACCGCAAACGTCGCGGTCCGTGTTGTTCCAGCAAAACCACCGGCGACCATGATAGGCCAGTACACGGTCTCAGGCGCCTTATCCTGCACTCCCCTTTCGCGAACGTCCTGGACCACGCCGATTACCTCGTACCACGGCATCATCGGAATCTCGCGAACGTACTTCCCGATGGCCGCCGACGGTGTTCCCCAAATTTCGCGCGCCAGATTCTCAGAGACCATTACAACAGGTCGTAGTCCATATACCTCATTCCAGGTTATGTCGCGCCCCGCAACCAATCTTGTCCCTGCGGTCTGTAGCAGGCCGGGTGAGAGATACTTGTAAAGCCGCAACGGTGGTATGGTTCCAGCCGGATAGAACTTGTCCTCGGCAAAAATCTGATCCCAACCCGAGTCGAACCCTTCCATCGGCATTTCCCTTTCAAAAGCGGCGGACTTCACGCCCTGAATGGTTTCGAACTTTTCGACAATTTCGTTCTGTACTCGCGTTACTTGTTGCGGTTCGGCGACCAATGACTCAGGAATTGAAATTCGGAGGAGTTGTAGATGCTGAGGATCTGTGAATCCTGGGTCGACATTCCGCAATGCTTGGAATGTGCGGATCATCAAGCCAGCGCTCACAAGCAGCACCAGCGCCATTGCCACCTGTCCCACGACCAGCAAATTTCGTGCTCGATGCCGTTCGCGGCCCGCACTGGCGGTTCGTCCCTCGCTGCGGAGAACCGAACCCGATCTCGGCCAGGCGTATTTCAGTGCTGGGATCAATCCGAATAACAAACCAGACAGCACGGAAAGAACTAACGCAAATCCCAGCGCTCGCGCATCTGGCGAGATTTCGTTTAACCGCGGCAAATTCGATAGATCGCTCGTGACAAGAAAGCGCACACCGGCATACGCCAGACCGATTCCCAGCAAGCCGCCTAGCAGCGCAAGTATCACGCTTTCGATGAGAAGGGTACGGACGATCCGCGCCCAACCTGCGCCGAGTGCCCCTCGAATCGCCAATTCATGCTGACGGGCCTCAGCACGTACAAGCAACAAATTGGTCACATTCGCGCAGGCAATCAGCATTACCAGGCCAATCGTTCCCATCACCACCCAAAGCAGCTCGCCTATATTGCCGATGACCTCTTGTTTCAATGGACGAATGGCTGGTGTGATTTTCCAAGTCTCGTAAATATGCGAATCCTGTCCTGGGCCGTTCGACCACGAGTTCATCCAAATTGGTAGCATTCGCGCCATGTCCTTATTGGCGTCCGGGATCGTCATGCCTGGCTTGACACGGGCGATTCCGTGATACCCGAAGCCTGCAAGATCCAGTTTGCCGCGTTCGAATGCCAAGGGCACGATGACATCAAAATCTGCATCCACGATCTGAAATCCCTTTGGCATCACGCCAACAATTTCACGAGGCCGCGAGTCAACGGTGACGTTTTGCCCAACTACAGCTGGGTTGCCGCCGAAACGCTTCTGCCAATATGCATAACTTAGCATCACTCTTTCAGGCCCATGCGGCACCTGGTCTGCCTGCAATAGCCATCGGCCAACCGCAGGAGGAACGTCCAATGTCTGAAGCACGCCATCGCTCACAAAAACTGTGCGAACCTGCTCTGGTTCAGCTCGTCCGCTGATATTCGCCGTACCCGAAGTCCAGACGCCTAATGACTGAAAGGTTTGATTGTGCTCAGCATAGGTAAAATACATCGACGGTGAGAGAAGAAGACCGTTCTCGAAATCATCCAGTCCCGCCGCACCCGGGGCGACTTGGTGGAGAGAAACCAGTTGCTCGGGGCTCGCATAATTCAGTGGCTTCAGCAATACGCTATTGAGCACAGTGAAAACGGCTGTATTTGCGCCGATACCTATTGCGATCGTCAACAACGCGACTGTTGTAAATACGAGATTCTTGCGCAAGGCGCGCAGCCCGTAACGAACATCCGAAAGAAAATCTTCAACGGGGAGCCACACCCACACAACGCGTCCCTTCTCTTCCATCAGACCTACGTTCCCGAACTCTCGACGCGCTACATGCGCGGCTTCTTCCCTCGACACTCCGTCCGCAATCAACTCTTCAATCTTTTCGTCGATATGCGCCTGAATTTCTTCTGACAGTTCACGATACAGACGTGGCCGCGAAAGCAATTGCCTCAACCATCTCATGATTCACCTGGCGCTAAAACTCGTGTAATGCCTTCCAGCATGCGCTCAAAGCTCGATACCTCATGTTGCAGGTGCTTCGCACCCGCGGCTGTCAATTTGTAAATTCGGACGCGGCGATTCGTAGAAGAGGTTCCCCACTCCGCCTTCACCAGCTCTTGCTTCAAAAGACGCTGGAGGGCTGGATACAGTGATCCTTCTTCGATCTGAAGCAAGTCCTCGGAAGTACGCTTGATATGTTGCGCGAGTGCATAGCCGTGCAACCGCTGGCTTTTCAGGGTTCGGAGAATCATCATCTCTAAAGCACCTGGAAACAGGTCTCGTTGTGTTGTTTTTGTCATTAAGAAAATCCGGCACTGAGGATATTGCTCTATGCCTAGAGTAGAATAGTGTACAGGGCGATTTTAAGCAAGCGCTAGATGAAGTTTATTGTTGAACCGCCCGCGAATCGCACTCAACTTCGCTGCACTACTCTTCGAAAATGAACCGTCCGGAATCGATAGGTTCCGGACGGTCGGCAATCCGGAAGTTAGGAAGTAGATGTTAAAGCCGCCACTGTCTCAAGGAAAATTTGCGTAATACCTTCAAGAGGATTGCTTCAGTTCAATTCAGATCCCCACCAAAATCGAGCATGTTTTAATTGCTGTGGCATGGCAAGCCGCGCATAACTTTCTTGCTATCATTGGCTTCTCAATGGATCCTGCAAGTGGGCGCTCCCGAACCGGAGGACCTATGCAGCGGATGTTGTGGTTTATTTTCCTGCTCTTGCTGTGGAATTACTCTGCTTGGCCCCAAACGCTCAAGCAGCGTTCCATGCCACCGTCCCATGCAAATCCCGCGAGCCCTGTAAATACCGTTCATATTGCAATTGCCCTGACCGTTCCGGCAGGCGCGGCGTTGAAGGTTGCCCTGAACGAGGACGTTCGCATTCAAAAGCGCGGACAACCGATTCACGCTCAAGTTCTTGAGCCTATCTACGTCTTCGATAAACAGGTAATTCCCGCGGGCAGTGAGGTGACGGGCAAGATTATGTACATCGCTTCAATACCAAAAGAAAAGCGCGCACTCGCCGCCATGAACGCCGATTTTTCTCCGGTGCGTACTGTGCGTATCGAATTCGACGAATTACTCCTGCCTTCCGGTCAGCATATGGCAATTAAGACGGACGTTTTCCCCGGCTCGGCCGGTGTTTTGCAATTTATACCCGCTGACCAAAAGAAGGAAACGGCAACTGAGAAAGAAAAGGAAATCGTCTCGCGCAAAATTGATGAACTCCGGCAGCAAGTAAAAGGCGACTGGCACACTGCCACGGAGCAATTGCGCTCGCCAAATAAGTTCCACCGCATTGAACGATATGCTGTGGGGCGACTTCCCTACCATCCGCAGTATCTGGATACGGGAACTGCGTTTGACGCGGAATTGCTCAAGCCGTTGGATTTCGGTTCTGAACCCGCGAACGCCAGCAGGGTTTCTTCCATCGGTTTGCAACCACCCTCCGGAAGTCTGGTTCATGCTGTTCTGCTCGCGCCGTTAAGTTCTGCAACAAATAAGCGCGGCGATCCGATTATCGCTGAAATTACTCAGCCTTGGTCGTAGGCGGACGACTGCTTCTTCCTGAAGGCAGCCACCTGGAAGGGTCCATTCTGCAAGTTCATCGCGCCCGACGCCTAAACCGCAATGGGCAACTTCGTATCGTTTTTCATAAGATCACCCCTCCCAATGGAATCGAGCAAAGCGTCGAGGCAAGCCTTGAAGGCGTGGCCGTGTCCAAGGGTGAACATCTGAAGCTCGATTCAGAAGGCGGGGCCCAAGTGACCACTCCCAAAACTCGTTACCTCACAACGGGCATCGCTGTTGTGTTGGCAACCTCCTCTGCATCGCCCGACCATGATCGCGTGGACCGCGACGGAAGTGGCCCCGATGCTGGTGGTGGAACCGCGAATGGCGTGTCGGGCTTCGGTTTTCTCGGAGGCATCATCAGCTATGCCGCGCATTCTCGCGCCGTCTCCACCGGATTCGGCTTTTACGGCGCTGGACTGTCGGCCTACACGCATTTCATAGCGCGAGGACGCGACGTCATTTACCCGAAAGATATGTCAATGATTATTGGACTAAGCGCAAACAAGCGACGAGCCGAACCTATTGCATCAGCACAAACAGCGACGCAAGCCAAGCTGCAATTGCAAAATGCTGCGCGCCGATAGGTCAATCACTTCCCGCGAAGGAGTAACTACGACATAAATTTTCATGATTATATACTTGACAAAAGTTACTTAGTAGTTCATACTCGATTTCAATGAAAGCTAACTGCTACTTCTTCTTAGGTTTATCAGCACGGGAAGCATGCAGAGCCTTCCGCAAGTCGCTTTTTATGCTGGCTAGCAGCTTTCTCGTGGGAACCCGTCTTAATTCTTCGCGTTTCTTTTTTGCGTCCATGAGGCCTCTATGACACTAGTTGACGTTATTAACCTGTTTGATACCGACGACAAATGCCGGGAGCTTTTGGTTCGCCTTCGTTGGCCGAACGGAGTGGAATGTGCGCGCTGCAAGATGCCCGCCGTGGAACTCGAAACCGAAAAGCAACTGTTCTACTGCAAGGATTGTGATTACCAGTTCACCGTCACCGCTGGCACGATCTTCAATGACTCCCATTTGCCCTTGCAAAAGTGGTTCCTTGCCACGCTCCTGCTCTGTGAGGCCCGCAAGGGAATGAGTGCTAACCAGATCAAGAGAACCTTGGGAGTGAGCTATAAGACGGCGTGGTATCTCTGCCATCGCATTCGTGCTGCCATGAAGCAAACAGACCAGCCCATGCTTGACGGTACTGTCGAAATGGATGAGACCTATTTTGGAGGCAAGAGCAGGGGTAGCCACAAACGGGGAGCAGGAACCGACAAGGAAATCGTTATCGGTATCAGGCAGCGCAATGGGGAACTGCGATTCTTTCACGCTCAAGATACGACTTCCGGCACGCTGGCGAAATACATCCAAGAGAACGTAAGCGCCGACGTGGATGTCATGGTGACCGACGATTACAGACCGTACCGTCCAGCGATGCGACAGAGCGGAATTACTTCGCACGAAACCGTAAATCACAGTGCGAAGGAATATGTGCGCGGCGATATTCACACTAACACCATCGAATCGGCCTTCTCTCTCTTGAAGCGTGGCCTTCTGGGAACGTGGCACAAAATCAGCGCAAAGCATCTCCCCGCATATCTGGATGAAATGACATTTCGGTTTAATCGCCGGAAGAATGCCAATATTTTTTTGGATACTTTGCGCCATATGGTTACTGCACCCGTACTAACCTTTGAAAAATTAACCTCCTAAACAAAATCAACCAACGCGTCCAAGCATTCCCTCGATATTTCGGCTGGAGTCACTACGTCTTTTTGGCGGCTTGTTAAAACCACATTTCTATTTACTACAGCTACGGCATAGGTTATCCCAGTACTGATTAAGACTAGCTCTATGATTAATCGGGAACTGTCGAAATTAGCGCGGACAGTACCCCCAGATTTTCCTGTAAGGACGAATTCATCGGCAGCTTTGGAGCTATAAGTTATCGCATCCTGTTCTCCCAATTCATGAAGCAGCAAATCCTTTCTAGCTAAAACCTCTGTTTTAAGTTGTTTCCACAGTTCTGGACCGTGAGCTTTTTTTAACTCCTCCCCAGTAACAAATGCTTGTTTCTCCGTGTCCTTTTTTTGGCGGCGTCTTCGTATTTCTTCTGCTGTTTTATTGGCCCATTCACTATCAAATGTCATATTTGCCTTTCCGGCATAGCCGTGTTCTATTTTGATACAAACCTGGAATCGCACAAATTTATGCTCCTAGGCGGCGCAATAATTTGCTCAATTCGTTAAAATTCTCCAGCCTGAGTCGGGGAATATTGGATATAGCGTCGGAATACTTTCGCTTGATATGCACAAGTTCGTCGGCTATAGCGTTCATGCTTTCTTTCGTTGATTCTTTATTACTCACTACCTTTCCGAAACAAGAGGCAACCACATGGTTAAATTCATCCATTATTTTCTCAAACGGATTTATGTCCGCTTGGTCAAATTCCTGGATGCCATCTGGCGAAAACAAAACGAGCTTACCATTCAGTCCAACACCATCAATATTCAGCTTTGCTTGTTGCAGAATATAAACGGCACTGGCGATAAGATAAGGTTCGGTTTCACCAAAGCCACGCTTTAGCTGCTCTAAGAGATAGTCCGCAAGATAACTCCCAACCCCAATACTCTTTGCGCTGTCATTGAGTAATGGCATCACCGCTGTTTTATGTATATGAATCAAATCGACAGAGCCGCAATTCTTCCCATTTTCCCCGGTTGAATAGACCCCTTGTGTCATAACTAAAGTTTCCAAGGTTGGAGCGTCACGGCCTTGCGGCCAAATGTGCGTTTCATGAAACTTTAATGCCGCCTTTTCCAAGGCGGGACATATGTCAGCAAGATGTCCGGATTCCATTTCCAACAACTTGCCTTGTAATTCAAAATTGAAAGCGTCAATGTAGGGGCCGCTATCTGAAGAACCTCCTAGAGCAAATCTGAAGTTTCTATTTTCCGCCTCTCCCCAATAAGTCAACTTATAACAGACTTTTTCGCATATCCCGATATGGTCTCCTGCGAGTCAGCAAACATTAGACCGCACTGCCGACCAGTTAAAGCAGCTACGAGTGTCATTCGTTTCCTCTCTGGAAGCCGCGACTCTATAGCCCTATGAAATTTGCTCTTATTTACAAGGAATGGAAGCGGCTTAGGGTTCATTCTTGCCCCCTAAGCCTACTTTTGTCAAAGCTATAATCTTGTAAATTTTCATTGCCTAGAAAACCGCGTACTGCGTCGATAGAACGCAAATGCGTCGTTAGGGCAAGTTCAGGACTGATCTGAGTTTTTTTGACCGGTAGGAGGATTAGGTGCCGTTCCCGTATAGTCGCATCCTTGGATGCAGCGCCGTTTTCTTGTTGGCTATTACGAGTCTCTGCTTTGGGCAGATATCTTCGCCTGCCGGCAGCCTCGTTCGCCCAAAACACGGTTTTTCAGCACCACGCAAAATAATTTACGGTTATCCACAGGTATTGTTGTTCACTTTTGACGACAGCGGTGAAAGGAAAGTGTGGAGAAGATCGTCCGCATGGACTATTCCGAGAACAGGACGGCTAAGTATCTTTATCCATCTCAAGGAGTACGAAAAAGACACCAGAGACTGAAAGACGGTCTCCCTTTTTTACATTAGGTTCACCCTGAAGAGCACCGCCCCAATTTTCCTGACCTGCTACAGCATCTCGTCAATTGTTCTTTATAGTCGGCGGTTTAGAATTGTGACTAGGGGCGTGATGAAAAGAGGAACCCGTTATGCCTCGTCCTGATAGCAATCCGAATACATTCGAGGATGCAATCTTGGCCGTTCTGCAATGGCTAAACTGTCAGTTGTTCCAGCAGGCTTGATAGCTATGTCCCCGCGTTCTGGCAACCCTAGACTGAATACCCGATTGGTACGGGCGGGAGTTCCTTGTTGAGGACGGGAAGCCGACATCGAACAAAGCGGCGAGTTAGCTCTTAGGCGTGGTTATTGGCTGAGCATTTTGTATCTGTTGGTGCGTCAGACGAAGATCATTGCAAGGCTTGCAATTCGGGTCGGCGCAATATGGAGAACCGGGCTTAGGATCGTGCGGAATCGGGTTGGGGAGGGCTGCCACTAAACTAAGGGTACTACCGTATCCTAGCTAAATAAAGTAAAGTTTTTGTCTTATTTTCTAGGCGGGCCATGCCAAGCGGGTCAGCCCTTTATATAACCCGTTCGTTTCTAGAGCTTCGATATTCAGAAAATACAGTGTTCTTCTTGCCGTTTGGCTGCATTTGTGCCCTTACATAGTTCCTATGCAGGGCGATGCCAAAGAGCGATGGTTGGAACTCTGTGAGAAGGCGGCAGTTGAGCAAGACCCCGAAAAACTGCTCCAATTGATGCAGGAAATAAGTCGTCTGCTGGAAGAAAAAGAGAATCGCTTAAGCGAACTCCGCCGTGCAAAACATTCCTAGCACGGCCCCGTCACGGCTTTCAGGCGGCATTCGATTTGCTGCCTCTTACAAGGAGCGCGACGTTTAACGCTGTCTCGCGCGATCTTTCAATATGGGAATGAATTGCCGTTCTAAGCTCATCCAAGACAATCTCGAACTCAGGGGAATTCCGAGTAGCGATTACTTTTGAACAAAGGTCGAGGATGCGCTGCTCATCGCGGGTAAGGGTCACAATATTAAGATGTCAAGAAAAGCACTCCATGAGCAATACCCGCTTCACAGTAAAGCCCTGTTGACGAATTGGTAGATAGCCCATCAACACCGTTCGTTACGCACGAGGAAAGAATTCCTATTGCATCTGTCGGGAGAGACACTTTTCAGCGCTATTATCCGCAAACTATGATTTATTCCCTGAGATCATCCTCCGAGCCAATAAATACAATGTCGTACCCGCCAAGATGCCGCCGAGCAAAACAATTGGCCCGGCAAGTAGGATGCCGAATGTTGACGTAAGCAATAAGAGACCAAACGATTGCCGAAGAGACCACCCGCGCTCGACAAACGGAAGAGAAATTGAATAGAAGACGGAAAAAATCGCGAATGCGCCTGTAGCAACGACTATCCCTGTCACCATCGACTGGCCCATCGTTTTCACAGGATTTAGAATTCGCCAGCCCCAAAGGCCGCCGGCAACGGCAGCCGCTACGGTTGGTAGTCCTATGTAAAGAAGAATGCCCCGAGGCGCAACTGCCAATGGATGAAAGAATAGGAGGAGCAACAATAATGCGTAACCCGCGAACCATGCTGCCGCCAGATATCTCAGGCGTGCCATACTAGTGTTGTCCCAATCTTTGGAAATCTCCATCCAGGTGTGCTTTCGAATCTTACTAGATGAACGCCATAAGTCCTGATCGCATTTCTTTATTGTCGGTCAGCCCTGGCAAACGGGACGCGGTTAACACCGTGTCCATTTTTTATTTCCGCGGACGCGGGCAAACGACGAGTTTTATCTACATCGATGATAAAGAAATATCACGCCTCTTCGCCGTAATAAGCATTAGCGATCCAGATTCGAGATTTCCCAAGTTAACGGCTTGCTAAGCATTTAAAATGAACAAACCTTCGTCCGATGACGTATCTATGGGCGTAATCGTCTGTCCAATTCAACTCCAGAGGGTATATAGAATGTGTGGAATTTGAAGAGGCCAATCGCGATCCTTGCACTATTTGCTTCGTGTTTATTTGCCGTTAACGCGCAAGATAATGACTGGCAACCACAAATTCATACATACAAAACAATTGGAACTACCGGGCTTAAAGCGCATGTCTTTGTTCCTGCAAGTACAGCCAAGGCTAAGTCCCGAGCTGCGATTATCCTTCTCCACGGGGGCGGCTGGAATGCGGGCAGTCCGGAATGGATGTATGACGATGCCAAGCATTACGCAGGCATGGGAATCGTTGCCGTTGCAGGCGAATATAGATTGTCGGATCAGAAGACGATTACACCGCTTGACGCCATGTCCGATGTACGCGATCTGATTCGCTGGGTTCGACAAAACTCTGCCGATCTCCGTGTAAATCCTCATCGCATTGCTGTGTATGGAGTTTCAGCTGGCGGACATTTGGCGGCATCGGCGGCAGTATTTCCTCACGCTGAGGAAAGCGAAATAAGTTCCGTGCCGAATGCTTTGATCCTGCTTTCCCCTGCCGTATCACTGATGGGAGACAATTGGCCGCGGATGCTATTGCTGGACCGCGCTAGCGTGAAAGATATTTCCCCGGCAGACAACATTTCAAAAGCTCTTCCACCGGTTGCTGTCTTTGAAGGAGATGCGGATACCGAGACTCCTCCGCACGGTGTTCAACGGTTTTGCGACGAAGCAAAAAAAGCAGGAGGGGTATGCGAAATTCATTTGTATCCCCATGTCGGACATATTCTTACGCGCAACCTCGATCCTCATGCGCAGGAGATGGGCCCGTTCGATCCCGATCCGGCAGCAATGACGGATGCCCACGCTAAACAAGATGCATTTCTAAGAAAAATGGGATACGTACAGTAAATATAAGTTTTTTTTCAATTCTAAAGCAAGCTTAAAGAAAGCGACTCTAGGCAAAATAATCAGCCAGGAAAAATTCGGCTATCAAGATCGTCGCGCGCGTAACTCAAGAAGGAGCGTTTCCCGACCGCCTGCCTCCGCGCTTCCATCCGGCTCAAACCCGGGAAGGGAGTTAATGTAAGTTGTCGTTCTTACGTGAACGAAAGTTGGGGGACGGTCACTGAAGCTATCGTTGAGATTCAATGAACAGTATTGCGGGTCGAATCACGGGCAATCTGGAAACTATCTGCCATGTCGATTCGAAGTTCTCGACAAACGCGTCCCGCCCAACCAAAATCTGGGAACACGTCACGATTTTCGGGAACAGAATGGGAACAATAACCGTTCTACCGGCGTTTACCGGGCTTTTAGGAGCGACCAGGGCCTTGTAACTCTTGCATTTACGTTAAGACGGAAAACGGCATGGAAGATCTCGCTGGTTCGATTCCAAGCAACCTCCCGAGCAACCTTTCAAACGGCTAAACGTCGCAATCGTGCGCCGAATCGTGGCCACTCTTGCATGTCTTCCGTTTGCATTAGGATAGATCGAAGGTCAGATTATTGGGTTACTCAAGTTCGAGCGGAGCTGGCCGAATGTTCCGGAGGCGGCAGACACAAATCTCCCAGAAAAGTTCTGAAATCGTCTCCTAGGGCGCACCAT
>JANWKU010000204.1 GCA_025451215.1 Terriglobales bacterium | reverse complement strand
GCACGAAATTGCTAAGCTCGCGAACGTAGAGCATTCGGTGGTGCGGCGTTGCGAAGAGCGTGTGGACAGCCGTTTTCACCGCCTGGCCCGGGTCTTCTGGCGCGGCAGCTTTGAACGTAGCGCGTCGCTTGCTTCCATGGACACCTTCGATGCCGACCGCATGGTCGCCATGGTAGGCCAGGTATTTAGCGAAGCCGCCGAGCAGGGCAACTGCATCTTCGTGGGCCGGGGAGCGGCCTACTTTTTGCGCGATCGTCCTGACGCATTCCACGTTTTTCTGTATGCTCCGCGCGCGGAAAAATTTCGCCGCACCATGGCCCAGGGAAAAAGCGAACGGGAAGCCAATGAACTGCTCGACACAGTGGACCGCGACCGCGTGGAATTTATCCGCCACTACTTCAATGCCGACTGGCCCACGCGCGCCCTTTATCACATGATGCTTAACACTGCTATGGGAAACGAGAACGTCCTCTCCGCTATCCAGAGCGCCATGCAAAAGATTGACACTCAGCAACCGATTGACCCGCAACAGAAGACTGGTAGATAGCCTGCATTTTCCTTTTTCAGTTATGCGCGGGAACCCTGACCAGCCCGCTCCAAGCCACACGTACCTTCTTTCGTAACTCCAGTGGTGCACCTTTTCTGTTGCTATTTAACATTCATGCAATATCTTCAAAGTATTCTGCAGAGTATCTGGCGAAGCGCCGGGGAAGTTTAGTAAAGAAGAGGTTCGGGAAGAAGAGTAGAGATTTTGCTGACGTCACAATTCATGGGCACAACAAGGTTTCCGCAGTCCGCCATTCCGTTGCAGGTCGCGGCCGTGTGTTACCGGCGGCTGGGAAATTCCGTGGAATTTCTTTTGGTCCAGGCCAACAGCGGTGGCAAGTGGACATTCCCCAAAGGCAATCCCGAATCTTCCATGTCGCACAGTCAGGCTGCTGAACGTGAAGCCCGGGAGGAAGCCGGAGCCGAGGGCACGATTGAACCGCGCCACTTCCATCTTTACCTGCACTCCAAAGGCGTCTTCTGGAAGCCGCCAGGCGTGCGCGAATACGTGGTCAAAGCATTCCTTATGGAAGTCGGCGGATTTGTTCCCGCGGACGAGCCGCAGCGCAATCCCACATGGTTTTCCGCCGAAGAAGCCCGCAAACTCCTCGCCAAGGGTCGCGAAGTAAAATACGCCCGCGAAATACAGGCTGTGATTGACCGCGCGTTGGAACACGTTTGCCCAACTCGCATCGCTATTGCCCGCTGAGCCAGCCATTAGACGGGACGATGATATTTCGGGGACTCGCCCACGTTAACTTTGCCGAGTGGGGCTGGAAGCGCCAAAACCGACCGAAGATTTGCCTCTTTTTTCTGTTGTCGTTTCTGTCCCAATCCTGCGCGGTTGGGATTCGTAGGGCGCAAGACAGCATTTTTGCAGGATCGCGACGAATTTTCCACCTCACCGTCATTCGTTTTTTCTTATCGTCGGATCGACGCAAATGATTGTTCCTCCCCAGCCGCCAAAACACGCGGAAGAATTTGTTGGAAAACATGCTTATCGAAACAGACCCCAATGTGTTCGATGCCCTTTAAAATGTTTTGTGATGATATCCGCTTTCTTTTCCATGATTCGGTATGTAGTAATTTGAAGGTGTCATACGCTACCGCATCGGCAGCTTGTAGCGGAATATGGTCTTGCCAGCGTCCCGCAGCACACTCCCGTAGCTTATATCGATGTGGCCAATTGCTATCGTTTTTCATCAGCATGAAAAGATCACTAGGTTTGCTACCCAACTCAGTGTCGTGATCGTAAATAACAGAAAACTGTTTATTCGGATTTAGTCGCGGGATCGTCTGTTCCGCAACAAGAGTAATGCAATGCTTAAAACACAGTTCGTATGGCGTACCTAACCGCTCTTTGGCCAAAGGGGGAAGTTTGTCATAAGGCTTTCTCATGACGCTACAAGAAACTAGATGCATGCGACGCTCTACGATTCGCTTGATTAATTTGATGGTAAATCGTTTGCTGCGCCCTGGGTCCCATCCCTGAAATTCATGCTCCTTTGCGTTTAGATGAGAGGCATGAAAGCGCGACACTCCAAATTGTTTCGGTATGTGGTGCCATCGTTTCTCGAACGCTTCCCATTCCGAAGTTTCTGCGATCAAACCGGCGACCGTGTAGACGCCATCATCGTAGCTTTCGTCACAGTAGTACCAGAGCACGATTGAGATCCCTTTTATGTCAGCTAAAAATGAAATTTGGGCGATCCAAACACCAACACTCAGTTCCCAAGAAGATAATAAAAACAAAACAACGCCAGGAAGACGCACAGCCCGAGAAGTCCGCCAATAATCCCTAACCAGGTAAGGACAAAAATACGTTCGTTCTGATCAGGAGGCGGCATGGATATGCCGACCACCATGTGCAATCCGCGGAACATGTTGGCGAGAAATTTAATCATTTGACGGTAGCCGCGTTGCGAACCATCATTCCATGAACTATTCTGGCCCGGCTATTATCTTAGGTTATTTTTCGGGCCAAAAAATGAGGACTGTCTTTCTTTTCGTGCTGCCGTTCTTGTTCATCATGCAACTCCAAGCGCAAACTCATCCGCAATTGGATCTCATGCCGCTTCCCGCGCAGGTGGAAATGGGAAATGGCGAACTCCAGATCAATCCAGCATTTTCCGTTGCCATCACCGCGCATGACGATGCGCTTTTGCGCCGCGCCGTGGAACGCTTTCTTTCCCACTTGCGTGGAAAAACCGGCATGACGGCGCTCGATATGTCCGTCGCCAAGCTGCCTCCGGCGACTCTGGTGGTTGAAGTGGAACAACCGAGCGAGAGCGTCCAAGGCGCGGAGGAAGACGAATCTTATTCACTTACTGTAACCAGCGCCGAAGCGCATCTGCATAGCCGTACAGCTCTCGGAGCAATGCACGGCCTGCAAACATTTCTTCAGCTCATAGAAGCTACGCCCTCAGGGTTTGCAGTTCCTGTGGTTTCGATTGAGGACGCTCCGCGCTTTCCCTGGCGTGGCCTGATGATTGACGCAAGCCGCCACTTCATGCCGGTGGATGTGATTGAAAGAAATCTCGATGGCATGGAAGCGGTCAAACTGAACGTCCTGCACTGGCACCTCTCGGACGATCAGGGCTTCCGCGTCGAAAGCAAAAAATTTCCTAAGCTGCAGGAGCTTGGTTCCGACGGACTGTACTACACGCAAAAACAAATCCGGGAAGTGATTGCCTTTGCGCATGACCGTGGCATTCGCGTTGTCCCAGAGTTCGACATCCCCGGCCACACAACGGCCCTGCTTACGGCTTACCCGGAATTTGCCAGCGCGCCCGGGCCCTTCAAGATCGAACGCAATTGGGGAGTCTTCAATCCCACCTTGGATCCCACCCGCGATGCCACCTACAAATTTCTCGACGCGCTCATCGGAGAAATGGCCGGACTTTTTCCCGATCATTACTTCCACATTGGCGGCGATGAGGTCAACGGCAAGGAATGGAACGGAAATGCGAACATCCGTGAATTCAAGCGCGTTCATCACCTCGCAACCAATGACGATTTGCAGGCCTATTTCAATGAGCGTGTGGAACGCATCGTAACGAAATACGGCAAAACAATGATCGGCTGGGATGAAATTCTGCGGCCCAATCTTCCCAAGAGCGCCGTGATCCAATCCTGGCGCGGAGCACAATCGCTGGCCGAAGCCGCGAAGCAGGGTCATCGCGGCATTCTCTCGGCTGGCTTTTATCTCGATCTGGTCTTGCCCGCGTCTCAGCACTATGCCGTGGACGTCATGCCACCACCTGCAGTTGGTCTTACAGATGAAGAACAGAAACGAATTCTTGGCGCGGAAGCCTGCATGTGGGCGGAGTACGTTACCGCGGAAAATGTTGATTCGCGTATCTGGCCGCGCATGGCGGCCATCGCGGAGCGTTTTTGGTCTCCGCAAAGTGTTCAGGATATTCCTTCGATGTACCGGAGGCTCGAGGTGGTCAGCCGTCAACTCGATGGTTTGGGGCTTACCCACAACACCAGTTATCCCATTATGCTGCGGCGGATTGCGGGTGAAGACGATATTTCGAATCTGCGCACGCTTGCCGATGTGGTTGAGCCTACGAAAGGCTATACTCGCATGAAGACTGCCGCCGTCAAACCTACCGCGCTGGTTCCACTCAATCGGCTGGTGGATGCGGCCCGGCCTGAAAGTGTCACTGCGAGGCACTTCGCTGAAATGACCGACGCTTTTCTGGCGAATCCCGCCGATGCAAATATTAAAAGCAACATCGAGGCAATGTTGAAGCAGTGGCATGCGGCTGCTCTGGCCCTTTCGCCGCTGGAGGAGAAATCGTTTTTGATGAAGGAGCTCGCTCCGCTTTCGCAATCGTTAGGCGCGGTGAGTGATGCCGGATTGCAAGCGCTACAGCATTTCGGAGAGGCCTCCGCTTCCGCGCAGGAATGGAAAACACAGCAACTCAGCGTATTAGACGCGGCCAGTCAGACCCAGGCACAGGTGACCCTTGCGATCGTGCCGGCAATCAGAAAATTGGTAGAGGCTTCGGGAGGAGCGGCAACAGCGTCGCCGTCAAAATAAAATCAGGCTTTCAATTCTTCGGCTTCGGGCAAACGGAGTTGCGATTTAGCGAGCGCTTCACCTAAAAGCTCTTCCACCTGCACTTCATTGCAATCTTTGGCAATGGCCACTTCGCTTACCAGAAGGTAACGCGCGCGCTCCAGCATCTTTTTTTCGCGGAACGATAATGGCTTGTTCTGGTGCAGCAGCAGAAGACCTTTGAGAACGACGGCCACATCCATCAAAGCGCCGGTGCGCATCTTGTCGGAATTTTCCTTGAAGCGGTCTTTCCAGTCCACATTGCTTTCGCATTCGCCGCCGCCCAGAAAGTCCACAATTTTCTGAACGTCGCCGTTTTTTATGACCCGGCGCAGCCCAATATTGGAGACGTTCTGGAATGGAACCATCACCTTGAGGTTGCTGGTTTTGATGTTGAGGAGGTAAAACTGCTCGACCGTCTGCCCCACGGTGCGCGAGCTGATCTGCTCGATGACCGCTACACCGTGATTGGGATAAACAACCTTGTCGCCGATGTGAAAGCTCATTCGGTTACTGATCATCAGAAATCCAAGACGCAGGCGACCCGAGGAAACGCTGTTGTTATTCTACCGTAAGCAGGCCGAGAGAGGGGCGATTTCCCGCCCCACTTTCTTATCGGGTATGAAAGTCATTGATACGTATAGTTTTAAACTTGTGCCGACGCTCCTGTGGGAGCGGCAAGATGGCCGTCCGGGAGCCGCGAACTCGGTTTATAATCCCAATGAAATCAAATGACTGAGCAAATCAAGAAGAAGTTGCAGGACGAGATCAACGCGCTGGAGCATGAACTCGCCCACGAATTGCCCGCGGAGCTGAAAAAAGCTGCTGCCTTGGGAGACTTAAGCGAGAACGCCGAATATCACATGGCGAAACAGCGGCAGGAACTTGTGAAGGCGAGATTGCGCCAGTTAGGCAAGCGCATTGCCGATTTGTCTCTCATCAACATGAACAACATTCCCAAAGACAAAGTGGGCTTGGGATCGAAGGTGAAAGTTTACGACAACACCAAAGAAGAGGAAATGGAATACAAGCTGGTGACCAGTGAAGAATCTGACGTCACCGCCGGCAAAATTTCCACCACGTCTCCCATTGGACGCGCTCTGCTTAACAAAAAAGTGGGCGAGAGCGCCACCGTGGTCACACCCAACGGCAGCCGCGAACTGGAAGTTCTAAGTCTCAAGACCATCCACGATGAGGCTGAAGCTTCATGACATGGACGAGCGCCTTTGGGCGCGCCTGCGGGGTTTTGCTCGACTTCATCGTGCGGATGCTCGCGCTCGCGCACATCAATCCCAACGTCCTGACGTTTATGGGATTTGTCGTGAACATCGTTGCTGCGTTCCTGTTCGGTTACGCCGACGCCGACAACCAACGGAAAATGTTCTTCTACGCCGGGCTGGTCATTATCGGCTCCGGCTTCTTTGATCTCGTGGATGGCCGCGTCGCGCGCGCGAGCAATCAGGTCACGCGCTTCGGCGGCTTCTTTGATTCCGTCGTGGACCGTTACAGCGATGCCTCGCAATACTTCGGACTGCTGGTTTTCTTCGCTCGCGGCGACCGCACGTTTTATATCGTGCTCACCGCTTTCGTCATGGTCAGTGCCATCATGGTGAGTTACACACGCGCCCGCGCGGAATCGCTGATCGGCTCCTGCAAAGTGGGATTCATGGAGCGCCCGGAACGCCTAGTGCTGATTATCCTTGGCGCGCTGTTTAACCGCATGGCGCCGGTGTTGTGGCTGATCGCGGTATTATCCACCATTACTGTGATTCATCGCACGGTGCATACTTGGCGGCAGACGCAAATCCTTGAAGCGGAAGCGCAACAGGCGGGGCAGGCGGCGTAGGTTCGCTCAGTCTTCTGAGAATTATCTTCATTTCCCTCCAGTGCTAGACTAGCTTTTCTTTTCGGGGGAACTTTGCCAACTAATCCCGTTCTTCTTGTTCATGGCGGCGCATGGGCGATTCCCGACAATATGGTGGACGCTCATCTGAATGGCGTCCGCAATGCGATTGCCGCGGGATGGCAGGCGCTGGAGCGCGGAGGCACGGCCCTTGATGCAGTGGAAGAATCGGTCGTCGTGATGGAAGACGATGAGACCTTCGATGCGGGTCGCGGTAGCTTTTTAAACTCCGAAGGAAAAGTTCAACTCGATGCCCTTATTATGGACGGCGCAACTCTTCGCGCGGGAGGTGTCGGAGGCGTGGAAAGAATCGCCAATCCCGTTCGCGCCGCGCGGAAAATATTGAGTGAAAGCCCGCATGTTTATTTTGTCGCCGAAGGCGCGGAACGCTTCGCCGCCGAACACGGAATTCCCCTTTGCAAAAATGAAGATCTCGTGACCCAGAGGGAAGTGGAGCGGCTGCGGGAATTTCAGAGCAGCAACAAGAAACTTGATCCCACTTACTTTTCACACGACACTGTGGGTGCGGTGGTTTTGGATAGCCAGGGAAATATTGCGGCGGCTACCTCGACGGGTGGAACGTTGAATAAAACCCCGGGCCGGTTGGGAGATTCTTCTCTCATCGGTTGCGGTTGCTATGCCGACAACGATTCGGCTGCCGTTTCCATGACTGGATGGGGTGAGCCGATCATGAAGCTGGTGCTGGCCAAATGGACCGCCGACCGTGTGGCCACCGGAAACTTGCCGGAGTGGGCCGCCAAAGAGGCCATGAGTTATCTGCATCGAAGATTGCAGGGCCATGGCGGCGTCATCGTCCTGGACGCGCAGGGGCGCTTCGGAATCGCCCACAATACTCCCAGAATGGCGTGGGCACTCAAGACATCCAATCGCGATGAAGCCGGGATCCAGCGCTAGTATGAAAATTCATATCCTGAAAGTTCTTGCATAAGCCAAGTTGCCCGAGTAAGATTCCCCGCCGGTCACTAAAGTAACCATCAGCGAACCCTTTGGAAGGTTGACCCATCCAAGGAAGCACGAATACCATAGAGACTCACGCACAGGCTGGTCAGGCCATGGCGTCACGGTAAGTCATAGAGAACTATGAAGGTTACAAAACTCTATCTGCTGATCGCGGCGACTGCCGTGCTTGCTTTGGGAGCAGCCTCCTGCGGCTCCTCTTCGCATGCCGCGCCATTGCTGCCACAAGCTACCGCGCCCTCTATTGCAGCCGTACAAAAGCCTGCAGCAAGCTCAAAAATCACAGCCCAGCCAAAACCGCAGGAGGCTGCGAAACCCGAAATAAAACCTGATCCCGTAGCGGAACTGATCGCGGCCGCCGAAAAGGAATATATCGCCGGGCAGCAGCACTTTAAGTCAGGCGAACAAGATGCCGCCAAAGAGAGTTTTGACAACGCCTTTGACCTGTTGATGAACAGCAAGTTGGACATCCACTCTGACCCGCGGCTGGAGCAGGAATACAACAAAGTTTTGGCGGGAGAGAACAGCCTTGAATTGCAGGCCGTTCAGCAAGAACCGGCATCGTCCGACAGCTCCGACGCTCAAAAGTCCGAGCCCGCTCCGATTGATGAAATCAATGCGACTACGCCCGCGGTTGACCCGAACCTGAAAGCCAAAGCGGAAGCCGAGATCAAGGCCACGCACTCCGATCTGCCGCTTATGATGACCGATCCCGTGGCCGGCTACATCAATTATTTTTCCAACCGCGGACGCGGGACTTTAGAGCACGCGCTGGAACGCGGCGGCCGTTATCAAGAAATGGTCCAGACGATCTTCAGGCAGGAAGGCGTGCCCCAGGACCTCATCTTCCTGGCGCAGGCTGAATCCGGCTTTCATCCGCTGGCCGTTTCGCGGGTGGGAGCGCGGGGCATGTGGCAATTCATGTACGTGCGCGGGCGTGCCTACGGGCTCAAAAAAGACGCATGGGAAGATGATCGGCAGGACCCGGAAAAATCCACCCGCGCCGCTGCGCATCATCTGAAAGATCTCTACAACCAGTTTGGGGACTGGTACCTGGCCATGGCGGCTTATAACTCAGGGCCGGGAACAGTGCAACAAGCGGTCCGGCGCACCGGCTACGCGGATTTCTGGGAGCTGTATAACCGCAACGTTCTTCCCAAAGAAACCCGCAACTACGTGCCGATTATTCTGGCCATGACGATTATGGCCAAGAACCCGGCGCAATATGGCCTACAGGACATTGTCCGCGACCAGCCCATCCCTTACGACAGCGTCACAATTGGTTATCCGGTGGACTTGCGCCTTGTGGCGGAGTGCGTGAATGCGCCGGTGAGCGCGCTACAGGATTTGAATCCCAGCCTGTTGCGCTGGAGCACGCCGAAAGACGGCACCTTCGAACTGCGTCTGCCTCAAGGCACAAAAGACCAGTATGAAACGGCTGTCAGCGAGATTCCGGAAAACATGCGTGTCTGGTGGCGGCTGCATAAGGTTGAGCCGGGCGAGACGCTTTCTTCCATTGCGCGAACTTACCGTGTAACGCCACAAGCCATTGAGAAGGCGAACCACATGGAAGATTCCATTGTCGCTTCCGATGGCCAGTTGGTGATTCCCGTAGCGCCGGGCCGGCATTCGCTGGCGGATGCCGGCAGCTATGCTCGCCGCATCACCCGCTACCACGTGCATCGCGGTGATACCGTGCAAAGCGTGGCGGAAAACTTTGGCGTACCTGCTCTTATGGTGCGCCGCTGGAACCATCTGCGAGGCGACAGCGTGGCCGGGCGACGTATCCTGTATGTGCACCTTCCGGTGAGCCCGCGTCTATTGTCAGAAGCAAGTGAGACTTCACGGCATAAATCCGTTAAGCACAAGCAAACAAAAGAATTAGCTAGCAATGAAAGCGCTAAGGCCGCGACTGTCCGACATAGGGTCCAAGCCGGCGAAACCCTTTACTCCATTGCCAGCAGCTACAACACTACCGTCTCTGCGCTGCAGCACGACAACCGCATTGTGGATGTGGCCTCGCTTCGCCCGGGGACGGTTTTGGTCATACACCGTTCAGAATAATTTCTGTCAAAATTTTTAGGAATTGTCCGCATAGAAAGTTGCGTTGCGGGCAGGGCAGTGTAATATGCTGAGGAAACGGCGGTGGATGTTCTGCAGCCGGGAGCGCGAAAATTGCCATGCTATAATCGCGCGCCATTGTGGCAAGCTGATTCGAGTTGTCTTTTTATTACCCTAAGCGCACCCGTGGTTTGCGCAAGCTACCGGCGCCCAGCGCAGCCGGACACCAGGAGGAGCAATGAGCTTTGATGAAACCCTCTACGGACGTGATGACGAGATGGATGAACTAGGCGAAGGCGCTTACGGCGATCCGCTCGAAGAAGATTACGAGGAAGAGGAAGAAGAGGAAGAAGAGGCGGAGATTCCAGAAATGGAGCCCGAGCCGGAACCAGTGCCCATGACTCCTCCCGCACCACAACCAGGCGGCGGGGGTGGCGGCGGAAGAAGCGCGCCTCGTCCAGCGGCCAAAAAAGCACCCGCGAAAAAGAAGGCAGCCAAGAAGCCCGCCAAGAAGAAAGCGGCAAAGAAGAAGCCTGCTAAGAAGGCGGCGAAAAAGAGGCCTGCGAAAAAAGCCGCCAAGAAGAAAGCTGCGAAACGAAAGCCAGCTAAGAAGGCCGCGAAGAAAAAGAAGAAGCATTAGGACGGAAACCGCGCGAGCTGTATTTCGCGCGAACGGTTGAATAGTAACAGGCGGAGCGAAAGCTCCGCCTATTTTGTTAGCAGCTTTATTACCCTCTCTGTCATGTTGCGAAGTCGAAGCATCCCTACCGCTCCTAAGCGCTTTCCATCCACGGATACCAATCTTTCGCCAAATCAAACCAATGCGGATTCGAGGAACGGAATAACGCGATTTTCCGTTCCCGTCTCCAGCCTTTGAGTTGTTTCTCTCGCCCAATCGCTTTGTGCACATCGTCATAGGATTCCCAATAGAGCAAGCGCACGACTTCATATCTGGACGTAAAGCCTTCGCATTTATGAGAGTTGTGATCGAATACCCGCTTATGCAGGTTGCCAGTTACCCCGATATACAGAGTTCCGGACAGGCTGCCCATGATGTACGTGTAATAGCTTCGGCGTTTTCTCATGGGGTAGGGGTGCTTCGACTTCGTATTGCTTCGCTTCGCGAAACAATGCTGCGCTCAGCATGACAGGGGAAGTAGTGTCAGGCTGTAACGGGCATCACATGGTTCGTTACAGAAAATTGTGCATATTGTCATGCTGAGCGTAATAAATCCATGCGCGATCGCATGGATTTATGGAGTCGAAGCATCCCTATGATCTTCTAGAAGCTCGCTCGTGAGGGGGAAGTACGACAAATGTAAAATCGGTAGAGATGGCCATGATGCAGGTGCAATAACTTAGGCGCTTTGCAGGGATAGGGGTGCTTCGACTTCGCATTACTTCGCTTTGCGAAGCAATGCTGCGCTCAGCATGACAACTTTAGGGTCCAGGGCTCGTGTGAGACATTGTGCATTCCCGTCTATCCTTCACACCCTCAACTCCACCACCGTTGCGCCTCCGCCTCCTTCGTTGTGCGGAGGCTCCGTGACTGTTGCTACGTGAGGATGTTTCTGTAGATACTGCCGAAGCGCTTTGCGTAGAATGCCCATGCCGCTGCCGTGCACCACGCGCACTTTTGGCAGCCCCGCCAGAAAAGCGCGGTCCACAAATTTTTCGACTTCCTGCGTCGCTTCATCCACGTTGCGGCCGATCACATTGATTTCGCTGGGCACATTTGTCTCTTCGCTCTGCAACGAGACTGAGATTCCCCGCGCTCGCGCGGCTTGTACCGGAGACTCCGCAGTACGCGAAATCACTTCCGCAATATCTTCGTGCGCGATTTTCATCTTCATGACGCCAATCTCCACCTCATAATGGCTGTCATCAATGCGCCTGGTCACAATCGCGTTTCGTCCCATGGACTTCAACTTCACCGAATCGCCTTCGGAAACACGCTTGACCATTCGCGGTTGAGCATTGGGATCATTCCGGTCAGAGCCGGTGGAATGCGCCACCACGGCGGAATCGAATTGTTCCTGGAAATCGCGCTTTAACCGGGCCATCCGCCGCTCCGCGTCTTTCGAAAGTTTTTGCGAAGCCGTACGGTCTTGCACCGCGGTGACTGCCTCTCGCGCGTGATATTCAAAGTCGCGCAGTAAACTCTCGAGTTTCTTTTCCAGTTCTTTAATTTTGGCCTGCTGCTCTTTCCGTCCTTCGGCCGCCAGATGCGCCTTTTCGCGTTCTAACTCCATCTCGCGTTCCTTCAAGTGCGTCCGTTCGTTAGCAACCGAGCGCAATTCGGCGTGCAGACGGTCTAGAAACTCGCCCACGTCCCGCGCTTGTGTGCCTAAGCGGGAACGCGCACTATCAATGATCGTCGGATTCAACCCCAGTCGCTGCGCAATGTTGATTCCCGCCGAGGCCCCCGGAACTCCGATCTTCAATTCGTAAGTCGGCTGCAAATTTGCCTCATTGAAGCCGACCGCCGCATTCAGTACTCCAGGCGTGTTTGCGCCGTAGACTTTGAGCGAGGTATGGTGCGTTGAAATTACGCTGATGCAACCTGATCGCCGGAAATAATCAGCAATGGCGACGGCCAGCGCCGCTCCTTCTTCAGGGTCGGTCGCCGATCCAAGTTCATCGAGCAATACCAGAGAGTCCGCCGTCGCGGTCCGCGAGATGAAATCAATATTGGTGACGTGCGCGGAGAAGGTGGAGAGGTTCTGCTCAATGGATTGGTAGTCGCCGATATCGGCCAGCACGGCGTCGAAGATGGGAAGTTCCGCGCGGTCGGCAGGAACGGGAATGCCCGACTGCGCCATCAACGCCAGCAGGCCGAGCGTTTTAAGGCCGACGGTTTTTCCTCCAGTGTTCGGGCCGGTAATAATGATTTGCCGTTTTTCGCCATCCAGTTCCATGGTGAGTGGGACTACACGCCCATTTTTTGGTTTCAGGTTTCGTTCTAGCAACGGATGGCGTGCATTTTGCAAATTCACCGCCGATTGCGCGGAGCACTTGGCGGGAACGCAGTTGTAGTCTTCGGCGAAACGCACCTTGGCGAACTGCAATTCCAACTCGCTTAAAACGTCCGATCCCGCGCGGATCGCTTCCGCCTTCTCTCCGATCCTGCGGGTCATCTCCAGCAGAATGCGATGGATTTCCGACTGCTCTTCTTCGAGCAATCGCACCAGCTCATTGTTCTGCTCAATGGTTTCGAGAGGCTCGACAAAGACCGTTTGCCCGCTGGAGCTGGCGCCGTGGACCACGCCCTGCACGCGCCGCTTCTGCTCCACTTTCACCGGAATCACAAAGCGCTCGCCGCGGATGGTGATGAGTTCATCCTGCACCGTGCCGCCTTCCGCGAGTCGCCGCAGATAGCCGCGCAGAGACTCCTGGATGGCGCGCCGTTGTTTCTCCATTTCGCGGCGGATGCGCGCAAGTTCCGGTGAGGCGCGATCATCGAGCGTGCCATCGGGAAGGATCTTATTGTGAAAACCGCGTTGGAACTCTGTGAAATCCTCAATACGCAAGGAGAGCGACCGTCCCGCCGTCCATGGCTTCATTGCTGCCGGCGGATTCAACGCGATTTCGCGCCACTCGGAGGCCCGATCAACAACCAGCAACACATCGCGAATTTCCGTGGTCTCGAGAGTTGCTCCGGCAATGCGGGACTTTTCGAGCAGATATGTGGCATCGAGTAGCCCGAAAAAATCGAAGCGTCCGCCGACCCTGCGGAATTCCCGGACCTCGGCGGTCAATTGTTGCTGCTCTTCAATCCAACGCTGATCGCTGGACGGAGCAAGAGCGTCCAGTTTTGTTCGCCCCAAAGGCGAGGAAATATAGCCGCGCAGCAGCTCGCGGAAACTTTCATATTCCAGTACACGCGCGCTGCTATGGGTAAGGGGCGGCATCGAAATTATGTTACAGGAATCGGCCTATCATAAGAGGGAACCAAAACATGGAGACCAAGACCTGGAGGCCAAGCGACGACGAAATGCTATAGAATCGGGCGTAAGGGCATTCTGAGCCTGAATCGCCCGATTGTTTGGCGTGATTAACTGAGATGACTTTCCCCATCACCCGCCTACGCCGTTTGCGTCAGAGCGAGCCTCTGCGCTCCATGGTGCGTGAGACGCGTCTTACCCCGGATGCATTTGTGTATCCCCTGTTTGTTTGCCCGGGGGAAGGAGTACGCAAGGAAGTCGGCTCCATGCCGGGTGTCTTCAACCTTTCGGTGGATGAGGCCGTAAAGGAAGCGCGGGAGACATATGCGCTGGGAGTTCCGGCGGTCATCCTTTTTGGCCTGCCGGAAAAAAAGGACGAAGCAGCCACCGGAGCATGGGCCGATGACGGCATTGTGCAGCGGGCGGCGCGCGCCATTAAGAGGGAAGTGCCGAGCCTGGTGATTGTGGGAGACGTCTGCCTCTGTGAATACATGTCTCACGGGCACTGCGGGGTGGTGAAGGTGAAGAACGCTTTGCCGGCGAAATCGCTTGGCGCGGCGGCATCCAAGGTCATGACGCTGCCTCCGGATGCCACGGCAGAACAGAAATCCGAGGTGTTCAACGACGCCGCCAACGCATTGATGCGGAAGGTCCAGCCCGAGTATGAAATCGTAAATGACGCAACTTTGGAGATATTGGCGAAGGCGTCCGTTTCGCTTGCTCGCGCAGGAGTGGACATCATTGCGCCCTCTGACATGATGGACGGCCGCGTTGCCGCCATACGCAAAGCACTGGATGAGGCTGGGCTGATCAACACGCCGATTCTTTCTTACGCTGCAAAATTTGCTTCTGGATTTTACGGGCCATTTCGCGAGGCTGCGGACTCTGCGCCTCAATTTGGAGACCGGCGGTCTTATCAAATGGATGGGGCCAATCTGCGCGAGGCGATGCGGGAAATTGAACAAGACATCGCGGAAGGCGCGGACATGATTATGGTGAAGCCGGCCATGCCGTATCTCGATGTGATTGCCGCCGCCCGCGAGCGCTTTGATTTGCCGCTTGCCGCTTATCAGGTCTCTGGCGAATACGCCATGATCGAGGCGGCTGCGCGAAATAACTGGATTGACCGCGAGCGCGTCATGATGGAATCGCTCATTTCCATTCGACGGGCGGGCGCCGGGACTATTTTGACCTATTACGCCAAGGATGCAGCGCGACTGCTCGCTTGAAATCTCTCGGCTCTCTTCTTCCGAAAAATAGTTGTGATAGAAAAATGGCCAGCGCGAAGCTGGCCGTATGACTCATTGAAGAGAGAGAAAGCCGAAACGCCTCCTTCGGTATTTCAGCCAAAGGAGTCTTACAAAACTCTATTTAGAACTGCCTAGACCGCGCATTCGGGCGGCCCCGCATCAGGCATGTTTGACGTCGTCCCGGGACGAAATCTTAGAACGGGCAGCAGCGGTGGCCCGTTCAGGTGACTCATACCCTAAACGCCGGTCGCAAGCGAATTGTCACCAACTCTTAGCCGGATTGTAATTTTTTTGTCAGCCGGCAATTGCGGGAATTGCAGCATTTTGGGACGCTCGTATCAGGGGCGCTCATAGGCGGGGCTGGAGGGCTGCGGCGGCTCATAATCATGCCCGTACATGTTTTTGTGCGGCGCGGGAACTTTGGCGGCTTCGAGATCCAGCTTTGCGATCCCCGGCTCTGTTTGGGAAATCGTGATCTCCCGAGTAATCGCGTGCAAGGGCTCTGGCGCAGCCTCATACCAGATTCGCAACTTATAACGTCCCACAGGCACGCCGGGAATGGAAACGTCCCCGTTCGCGT
>JANWKU010000203.1 GCA_025451215.1 Terriglobales bacterium | reverse complement strand
TCACGCAGCGCTGAGTTCAGTTCAAATACTTCCGCAAGGTTGCTGGCGACATCTGCACGTACCATGGCGCAGGCATTGATCCGGCGGGTATTGGTGCTCGCTGCAGAGTGCCCAGTCAGTTCCACCGGCGATACTCCACAATAGCCGCCATCGAAGAAATATAAATCCACGGAGGCAAGCGGTGAATTTTCCGCGAAGTGACCTTTCACGCCCAGCCATTTTTCTCGGGGCGTCGCGGCAGGCTTGGCGGTTAAATTCGACCATCGCCCGGAAGCGTCGATCACCGCAAGCGATTCAAAATTTCCGCGTGTCGTTTGAACTCTAAAGCTGTCCGCCCATAAAACATTCTGCACTGTGGTTTGCTCAAGCGCTTCCACTCCGGCATGGACCGCCGAATTCCAAAGGGCCAAATCCAAATCGAAGCGCGAGATGCTCGCCGCCGCAGGGACGATTTCCGCCTGTAAAACTCGGCCATCGAGAAATATGCGCGACTGCGGAATGCGAATCGCCTCGCCCAATGATTCCGCATACTCAGTCGCCAGCAAAGTGAAAAGCAGTTCCAGCGATTCCGCGGAGACAAACTCCCCGCAAACCTTGTGGCGGGGGAAGCGTCCTTTTTCCAGCAGCAAAACTCTTGCCCCAGCCTGCGCCGCGGTGATGGCGGCGGAAGAGCCCGCCGGGCCGGCGCCGATCACAATCAAGTCATGCATAAAATTTCCAAAGCTCAAGGCTCATTCTAAAAAGATAGTGTCGCGAAATATTCAGAGAAGTGTTCGGAATGGCGCGCAGCATGTCGGACATTTCCGCTACCGTATAAGCTTGGCGCACCGAAGCTGGCGCGTCGTGCCAGGTAAGACGACTGCGGAAGAGCGGCAGTCCCGCGTAGACCAGCATCAGATGTAAAGGATTCCTCACAACATCACTAATCAAAAATGCTGCACGCGAAACCCGCACTCCTTCCCTGGCAAATTGTTGGATCTGCGGCGCGGAAAGATGGTGCGCGAATAAATTGCAACTCACCACATCAAAGCTGTTGTCGCGGAAGGGAATGGCTACGGCGTCGCCGGCCACCCTCGAAAAGTGATTGCCCAGATGCGAAGGAGCGCGGTCCATGAGCGTAATGTCCAGCTCAATGCCTTTTTTGGCAAGGCATTCCGCCACCAGTCGCGATACCTCTCCTGATCCCGAAGCGACTTCCAGTACCGAGAACCGCGAGCGGTTGAGTTTGGCGGCGACTTTTTCCAGCATCATCACACCGGAGGAAATCCCGCCGAACCAGCGATTGATGTTCACCAAGTCGCGGATGGATGCCGCGACTTCCTGCGGCGAGCCGGAATCGGTATCCAATAGCTCGTCAATGGCGACACGCTTCATGAGGGATTGGATGCCGGAGGCAGGCGAGAATCAAACTTCGGCCAGCTCTTCTTCGAGCAATTGCTTGTTGTACAGGTCAGAATAGTAGCCGTTCAGCGTCAGCAGTTCTTCGTGTGTGCCCTGTTCCACAATGCGACCGGCGTGAAGCACGGCAATCATATCGGCGTTGCGCACTGTAGAAACCCGGTGCGAAATGAAGATGGTGGTGCGTCCGTGCATCACTTCGCGCAGATGGTTCAGGATTTTGTCTTCGGTCTGCGTGTCCACGCTGGAGAGCGCATCGTCGAGGATCAGGATTCGCGGATTGCGAATCAGCGCGCGGGCGATGGCAGTCCGTTGTTTTTGTCCGCCAGAAAGTGTAATGCCGCGCTCTCCTACCATGGTCTGATATTTCTCCGGAAAGCCTTCAATATCTCCCGCGATGTTCGCCGCCTCTGCTGCGGCGCGTATTTGGGCCTCATCGGTATTTTCCACGCCAAAGGCAATGTTTTCACCGACTGTCTCGCTGAAAAGGAAAGTTTCCTGCGGGACAAAGCCAATATTTTTTCGCAGCGTTTCCAGCGGGTATTCGCGTAACGGGACGCCGTCAATCAGCACACTGTCCGGTGCCGCATCGTAAATGCGGGGAATCAGATTCATCAGCGTGGTTTTGCCCGAGCCGGTGGGGCCTACGATTGCCAGGCTGCTCCCCGCCGGAATGTGCAAATTCACATCGCGCAGAATCGGTACGCCGTTATAGGCAAAATTCAAATTGCGGAATTCAATGTCGCCACGGATCTCAACCGTTGCCGGTTTCCGGATCAATGCCGGATCATCCTGAACGTCCGGCTTCTCGTGCAAAATTTCGTTGATGCGTCCCATGGACGCCGTGCCGCGCTGAAAAAGATTAATGACCCAACCCAGCGCGATCACAGGCCAGGTGAGTTGTACCATGTACAGGTTGAAAGCGGTAAAGCCGCCCACATCCATTCGTCCATTGATGACTTCACGCCCGCCCAGCCACACCACGAGCACAATCGCCAGGCCGATCATCAACTCCAGCGTCGGCCACAACATTCCCGTAAGGCGAATAAGGAACAGGCTGCGGTCAATGTATTCCTTGTTCGATTTCTCAAAGCCTGCGATCTCGGCATCTTCCTGCACGTACGCTCGAATCACGCGGACGCCGGAGAAATTCTCCTGCACGCGGGCTGAAATCTCGGAAAACTGCGCCTGGATTTTCTCAAAGCGGTCGTGAATCTGCCTTCCAAAATACTGGATCACAATGCTGACCAGAGGCAAAGGAAGGAAAGCGTAGAGCGTGAGCTTGGGGCTGATGCTGATCATGAATCCCAGCGCCGCCGCCGTGGAAACAATCGTATTCGCGGAATACATTATCGCCGGGCCCAGGAGCTGCCGCACCGCGTTCAGGTCATTCGTGGCCCGGGCCATGATGTCGCCAGTGCGGTTTCGCTGATAATACGAATGAGAAAGAGTTTCGAGGTGAAGGAAGAGGTCGTTGCGAAGGTCGAATTCGATCTCGCGCGAAATGCCGATCATGATCCAGCGGGTCAGATACTGGAATATGCCTTTGACCCCGGCAATTGCCAGAAGAAGCGATGCATACACCAATAGTTTGTGCTGGGTTACGCCGTGCCACAGGTCGCCGATGGCCTTACCTACAATAAACGGCAGAAGGACGGCGGTGCCGTTGTTCAGGAACACGCAAAGCACGCTCCACGCGTACTGCACGCGGTATTTTTTGAGGTAAGGGGTGAGTGGGCGCAGACTTTTCGGGAGCATCAGTTTCTAGTAGATGCGATTCTACCAGTCCCAGGTGCAATTTTGCCGCGCCCACTCAGGCGACGGGGAGAGAGCCCGTCACACTCGGTCGTGCCGGAACGCATCCGCGCAAGCCAGCACGAGCAATAGCGTCCAGCCGGTTAAAAATACCCAGCCACAACTCGCTACGTATGAATACAGAACATCAATATTCATGACCAACTACCTTCAAATAGTTTTCTGGCCTCGAAACTCCAGACGTTCTTTGCCGGTTAATTGTTTATAGTGTTGGACCACTTCATGGATGGCATTCATCCGTCCCAGGGTGGTGAGCCGGGTATCTTCGAAAATCTGTTCAATCTGGGCCATCCAGCATTCCACTGCTTTATCCACGCCAGATGCCATTTCGTTCACGATTGCATCCAGCAATACATTTCTGTTGATCGTCGCCGTGGCCATGGTTACCTCGATTCCAGCTTCAAACAGAACAAGTTCAAACAGAACAATTAGGTTCGGTGAAAAAAATTAAGGGGAGGAAAGTTCCCCTCCCCTTATCACGTTATTGGTTCGCTGGTTGCTGTTGATCCGGTTGCTGTCCTTGCTGGTGCTGCTGGAAGCGCTCGGCGCGCTTGTCCAACATCGCATTCAGCTTTGTTTTCTGGTCCGGAGTCAGAATTTGATAAAACTGCGACTCCATACGCATCTTTTCAACTGTCAATTGGGCGACAGTTTGTGACTGCTGCGCGGCCAAGGCCTGTGCCTGCGCCTGATCAAAACTGGCGGCCTCTACAAGCTGCCGTTCCTGCGCGCGGTTTTGCCGCATTTGCTGCATGAGTGGTTGGAATGCCGATTTCTCATTGATCATGATCTGTTTGGCTTGCGCCTTCTGCGCATCGGTCAGGTCCAAACGGTGGACCATAAATCCGAGGCCCGCTCCGCCGAACATTCCATCCCGTCCACCCCAGTGGCCGTGCCGGCCTGCGGTTTCCGAAACGGCTGTGATAGCCACCAGTAGCGTAACTACCACTGCCCCGCCAATAAATTTCAAACGATTGGATTTCATTGCTAATTCACCTCCGACCCTCCAATGAATTCTCTGGAAGGCGGCTAAATTTGCTTGCACTTATATGAACACCATTCCCTACGGAAAGCGGTAAAGAGTCAGTCAACTGGAGTAAAGTTTTGTAAAGTGACAATCGCTGGACATTGACACTTCTTTACTCGAAAATGGCTGCCGCTGCTGTGAGAAGCTGAAAGAATAAAAAGAGTTAGGAGCTAGCGTGGATCGCATCCTGGTCATTGACGACGACGTTGAACTCTGCGGACTGGTGTCGGAGTATCTTGCTCCGGAAGGCTTCCAGGTGGAAGCGGTGCATGACGGAAGAGTCGGGCTGGATCGCGCGCTCAACGGAAACTATTTGCTGGTCGTGCTGGACGTCATGCTTCCCGGAATGAACGGCTTTGACGTGCTGCGCAACATGCGCGACAAATCGCGAATTCCCGTTTTGCTGCTTACCGCGCGCGGTGAAGATGTGGACCGAATTGTTGGACTGGAAATTGGCGCTGATGATTATTTGCCAAAGCCCTTCAATCCCCGCGAACTTGTGGCGAGGATTCGCGCGGTACTGCGCCGTACTACCGCAGGAGGCAACGGCGATGGCATCCCGGAAGCGGTAAAAGTTGGGGACGTCGAACTCGATCCGGCAACCAGGAGCGTCCGGCAAAATGGCGAGCCGCTTGACTTGACGTCGGTGGAGTTCAATTTGCTTGAAGTTTTGCTGCGCGAAGCCGGCCGCGTGGTGACGCGGGAGCGGCTCGTGGATTCTGTATTGAGCCGCAAGTTTTCTCCCTTTGACCGCAGCATTGATATGCACGTGAGCAAGCTGCGAAAAAAGCTAGGAGACAGCGACGCGGGCGATGACCACATTAAGACGGTGCGAGGGGTCGGGTACATTTTTGCGCGACCTCGTTAGACTGGGCCGGGACGCATAAGAACGCAAAAAATGAAAATCTTCACCAAAATATTTATCTCTTTCTGGATTGCCCAGGCGTTGTTCTTCGTCCTGGTCGTCCTGGTCACGTGGGTCATCCGCCAACAGGGTGAGGCTGGCACTCAAGCCGCACAATCAAAAATTTTCAACGATGCTGTACTGGCATACGAACAAGGCGGTACCGATGCGCTGCATAAATATTTTGAGAGCCTTAGAGATTCCCAGCATATTCGCGGCGTCCTTTTGAACGATCAGGGAGAAGACCTAAATGGCCGGCAAACTCCGGAGTGGATACGAAGAGGTGATCGCCAGCCGCCCGGAGTCTCCGGAGATTTCTGGGGAGCGATTCCGCGCTTTATCGTCCTGCGCCAATCCTTGACTTCCTCGAGCGGTCATCGTTACACCTTGGTAACCATCCAGCCGCCTTCTGGTCCATTTGGTCCTCGGGCGATGACTTGGCGAGGAATCCTCATTGGAATCATTTCTTCGGGCCTTGTCTGCTATTTGCTCGCTGGTTACCTTACCGGCCCCGTAGTGCGCCTGCGGGCCGCCACGCAAAAACTCGCTGCCGGCGATCTTTCCGCCCGGGCTGGTGGACACAGTTCCCGCCAAGGGGATGAGATTGCCCAACTGGTGCGCGATTTCGACACCATGGCCGAACGGCTGGAAAAACTCGTGAAGGCGCAAGCCCGCCTGCTCAACGATATCTCCCATGAACTTCGTTCCCCACTGGCCCGAATCAACGTAGCTTTGGCCCTGGCACGGCAGCGCTCGGGCCCGGAAGCCGAAGCGTTTCTTGATCGCATGGATTTGGAATCGAACCGCTTGAACGAACTGGTAGAACGGCTGCTCACCATCGCCCGTCTCGATGCCAGTGTTGACGGTGCGCGTAAGTGGCCGGTAGATTTGGCGGACCTGATCACGGAAATCGCCGAGGACGCCGATTTCGAGGCCCAGGGGCGCGGCTGCCATGTCGTTGCCGTCATTCAGGATGCTTGCATGGTGAACGGAAATCCGGCTTTGTTGCACAGCGCGATTGAAAATGTAGTTCGCAATGCCGTGCGCTATACGGCGGAAGGTTCCGATGTAGAAGTGCGCCTGGAACAGGGGGACCGGGAATTCCAGCCGGAAGCGATGGTCCGCGTCTCCGACTCCGGACCTGGAGTTCCGGAGGATTCGCTCGAGAAAATTTTCCTTCCGTTCTACCGCATAGATGATGCGCGTGGCCGCCAGACGGGCGGAGCAGGGCTGGGCTTGGCGATTACCGAGCGCGCGGTGGAACTGCATGGCGGAACAGTGCGCGCCTCCAACCGTAAAGAGGGCGGCTTGACCGTTGAAATTCGGCTTCCCCTCGCAGACCCGCATACCTTAGCAGCGGTCAAGCCTCCGGAAGCGTTCAATCTGGCAGGCCGCTAAATGAAGCAGCACCGTATTCCAGACAACTTTGTTTCCCGTTCCCGTCTCAAACTCTGTGGGGGTTTGCTCTTCCCCCGCATTCCTGATACACAATTGAGTACTCTGAAACCACATATAGGGCGGATCAGCCACTAAGGCGGGGCCGGTTCCAAAGCCAATGACAGGGAGATTTATAAGGATGAAGTGCCGTTTTCTCGCGGGTCTGCTGGTGGTGATTTCATTCGGTGTCCTGACAAGTTGCACCTCAAATTTCTCATCCTCTTCGGACGGTCTCCTTTTTGTCGCCACCCAGGGAAATTCTTCGGTCTATTCGTTCGCAATTGATCTTTCCAATGGGAATCTTACTGCGATCAACAAACCCGCAGGCGTGCAAGGGACGCCGCGAGCCATGGTCCTCAGTCCTGACGGTACCGCCTTGTATGGAGTGAACGCGGAAGGCAGCGTTTGGAGCGCCCCCGTGAACACGGATGGCAGCTTGGGCACCGTAACCACGGTTGCATTTTCCGGCGTCAACGCGCAAGACCTTTCCCCGCAGGACCTTATCGTGGATTCCTCAGGGAAGTTTCTGTTTGTAGCTAATCAGGGAAATGCCGGCGATCCAGCATCAGGAAGTGTTCTGGTATTCGCGGTCTCCGGTACCGGGATTACGCAGGTGGGCGCGCCGGTTCCTGTCGAGGCTCCGGGAGCGACGCTAAATCCTGGACCCTCCGCATTGGCGGTCACCTCCGACACGAAATTTCTGTACGTGGCCGATACGTTTGATAGCTCCGTGGCCGCGTTTTCCATAGACTCCAGCGGAAATCTCACATCCATCAATTCACTCACAGCGGCCACCAACTCGGTGGTTTCGTCTCCTGCGGGCCTTACAATTTCACCGGGCGGTGCGTTTCTTTATGTCACCACCTTCGGCACGAACCAGATTTCGGGCTTCATTATCTGTGATCAGGCACACCCCAATACCTGCCATGATGTGAACAGTCCGGATGGAAGTCTGACGGCCATTGCCAGCGGATTCCCCGCCTCGGCCGGCGTAGGTCCAACCCGGATGGCGACGGACCCATCGGGGCCGTTTCTATTCGTCGTGGGGCAGCAATCGAATCAAATTTTGCCTTTCAAGATTAGTGCCGGTAGCGGTGCTCTTACCACCACTTCCCCGGCCAATCTTTCGGTTGGCACATCTCCAGCTTGGGTCGTTACCAGACCCGGCACCTCCCGTGATTCTGTCGGAAACGGGATCAACTATGTCTTTGTCGCGAATGCCGGAAGCGCGTCCATTTCTTCGTTCAATTACGATTCCACCACTGGATCACTTACCCAAGGCCCCGTAGTGGCTACCGTGTCAGGGCAACCAGTGGCGCTCGCTGTTAAATAGCAATATTTGCGGCGCGGGTTGAAATTAACAAGGATCAAACGAGAAGACCTGCGAAGTTCAACTCGGAACCTTCAAAAGTAGGTAGCCGCCGAGGAACCCAAAAATCAAGTCAGGCGACCATGCCGCGAGAATGGGCGGCAGTTGACTGATGTTGCCCATGGCTTCAAAAAGGCTTGAAACCACAATATAAGCCGCTGCCACCCCGACTGCCGCAGCAATGCCCGCCACCGTTCCCCGCTTTCCTACCGAAAGAGCGAAGGGAATCGCCAGGATCGCCATAATTAGCGTGATGAATGGGAAGGCAATTTTTTTCGCGAGTTGCACCTGCAATCGCACAACTTCAAAGCCGCTCTGCCGGAGGTCGTGAATATAGCGGCTTAACTCCTCATAATTCATCTCAGATGATTGCTTGACTTCCTTCTTGAAATAACCCGGTGGCTCATTGACCGTGGCAAAGGTGGCCACGTCAAAGGTTCGGTAGTTGTTAATGGCGGAACCGCGCAGCTCGCGCTCCCAGCCTTGCGTGCACACCCAGCGTGAGAGTCCGCTGTCCCAGTGAGCGCGATCCGCATACATGCGGCTGGTCAGTTGAAATGTTTGCGGATCAAATTCAAACACATTTAAATTCCCGAACTGATCGCGCTCCGAATCGAAGAATTGGTAATAGTAAATGTCCGAATGCTGGCCGAAAATCCACTTGCGGTCGGGATTCAAATACGTCTGCGCGGGTTTGCCTTTAATCATGCTGCGCAGCGCGTCTTGCCGTTTGTTGGTGCCCGGTAAATAAAATTGATCGAAGAAGAACAGGCCCGCCGCCATCAGCAAGGCTACTACTAGGATGGGAACCGTAATTCGATAAATGCTTATTCCCGTTGCCTTGATCGCCGTAATTTCATTGGAGCGCTGCATCAGCCCGAGCGTGATAAGCACCGACAGCAACATGGAGATGGGTGCGCCTACGTTATAAAAAAAGTATGGCGTCACGTTCAGCAGATATTCCGCGACGATCAGCGGCGAGGCGTGGGTGCGCAGAATGTCCCCGAGCAATTCGAAGAGAGTGAAGACCAGCAACAACATCAGGAACGTAGAAAGCACCATGATGAAGTACAAGGCGAAATCGCGCAGAATATAATCGTCCAGAATCATGGGGAAGCGGGCGCGGAAAAACCGTTTTCGTCCAGCGGCTTTCTCAAAAGCGTTGCCGTTGGAGGCGGCAAGACGGAACGGCCTAGCACGCCAGGTAAATTTCTTGGTGAGCGAGCCGCCAAACCAACTCCAGGAACTGATCTCCAACGGCCGCTTTTCCACGCGCCAAAGCAAAAAAGCTCCCGTCAGCAAAAATACGACATCGGCCATCCACACTCCCGCTGCGGGTGAGACTTTTCCCTGGCGAGCCAGCGACACGCCGATGAGCGAGAGCAGGTAGTAGGCGAATACCAGCAAGATGGTCACCACAAAGCCGAACGACTTTCCGCCTTTCTTCGACGAAAGTCCCAGCGGAATGCCGACCAGCGCCAGCACCAGGCAGGCTGTGGGCAAAGCAAAGCGGCGATGGAATTCCACGTAATACCACCATCCGCCATATTTGTTGAGGGTCCTCCCCACGGGACGCAACTGCGAAGTCGGAATCTGCCCGAGCGGCAGCGGCTCCTCGTCCTGCTTCTTGTCGCTCTGCGGCACGGCAATAGGAATGTCGGTCTCGTTAAACGTCGAGATCTTGTATTCGTCCGCGAACTTCGGATCGGTTTCGTGCATTGAGCCGTCCACCAGATGAAGGTGCAACTGGTTGGGTCCTTCGCTCACCAGAATTCCCTGTCGCGCCAACGTAATGCGGGGCGCGGAGGGATTCGCCGTGTCCGCGATGAAAATCCCCTTCCATATCGCGGCGCCCCGCGCGGCCTTGATGTCCTGGATATAAAGCACCAGATGTGAAAAGTTTTCGTAGAAAACTCGTGGTTGGATTTCAAAAGAAATTTGCGAGGCTTTTAATTTGTCTTGAAGCCGGGCCAGCGCCGCCTGCGATTTCGGAGCCACGTAGACGCTGTTGCCCAGCGCGAGCAGCCACGCGGCAATCACAAAAATGGAAGTAATGCGCAGAAAGCTCCACACACCTAGACCGCTGGCGCGCATCGCGGTAATTTCGCTGTCCGCCGAGAGGCGGCTGAGCCCGATCAGAATTCCAACCAGCACTCCCATTGGAATGGTGTAAGTGAGCGCTACCGGCACGGTGAGAAAAAATATCTCCGCGACGCTCGGCACGGGAGCGCTGTTGCGCACAACCAATTCCAAAATGCGCGCCAGATCGCGTGTGAACAGAATGAAGGTGAACAGCGCGCATCCAATGAACGCGTGCGAGGCGACTTCGCGCAGAATGTAGCGGGTAAGAATCCGCATGGGAGACTATGAAGTGCAGAATAGCATTGCCAGCACCCCAGACTCTATGCGGGCTTCAAAAATAATGCCCCAAGTGGTGGAAGAGTAAGCTTCAGGGAATAAGGACGGCCATGCGCAGGAGAAGCTTCCGCTTCGACCCCGCCAAAATTTCCCACGCCGCTGCCTGCATATTCGTGGGCATCGCTGTTCAATATTTCGTTCCAGCGGCCCGGCAGGGGAACTCCTAAGTGATATTGCATGCGGATCAGTGGGGTGAAATTCAGAACTACCAGCACGACATCTTTCGGCGATTTTCCATTGCGCAGGAAGGAAAGCACACTGGTGCCGCTGTCATTGGCGTCCACCCACTCAAAGCCGCCCGCGTCGTTGTCCAGTTCATGCAAGGCTGGTTCCTCCCGGTAAGTGCGGTTCAATTCAGCAACCCACTTTTGCATTCCAGCGTGCACGGGATAACGCAGCACGTGCCATTCCAGGCTGGCGTCGTGGTTCCACTCTCGCACCTGACCGAATTCGCCGCCCATGAAAAGAAGTTTTTTTCCGGCCTGCCCAAACATATATCCAAAGAGCAATCGTAGATTGGCGAACTTCTGCCATTCATCGCCGGGCATCTTCCCGATCAGCGAGCCTTTGCCGTGCACCACTTCATCGTGGGAAAGCGGAAGAACGAAGTTTTCTGTAAATCCATACAAAGAACGGAATGTGAGTTGATTGTGGTGGTAGCGACGGTGAATGGGATCATGACTGAAATATTTAAGCGTGTCGTGCATCCATCCCATGTCCCACTTCAACCCAAATCCAAGCCCGCCTAAATAAATGGGCCGCGAAACGCCGGGCCACGCGGTGGATTCTTCCGCTATCGTTTGAATGTCGCCGTGTTCCTTGTAGGCTTCCAGATTCATGCGATGGAGAAATTCAATGGCCTCCAGATTTTCGCGTCCGCCAAATTGATTCGGGATCCATTCGCCCTCTTTGCGCGAGTAATCGAGATAAAGCATGGAAGCCACCGCGTCCACCCGCAACCCATCAATGTGGTATTTGTCCAGCCAGAACATCGCGCTTGAGAGCAGGAAGCTGCGTACCTCGTTGCGCCCGTAGTTGAATATGTACGTCTTCCAGTCGGGATGAAATCCCTGGCGCACATCCGCGTGCTCGTATAAATGCGTCCCATCAAAGTAGGCCAGCCCATGCGCGTCAGAAGGGAAATGCGAGGGCACCCAGTCGAGAATTACGCCAATTCCCTGCTGATGCAGGTAATCCACCAGATACATAAAATCTTGCGGCGTCCCGTAGCGCGACGTCGGCGCGAAGTAGCCCGTGGTCTGGTATCCCCACGAAGCAAAGAAGGGATGCTCCATTATCGGCAGCAGTTCCACATGGGTGAAGTTCATCCGCCGGACGTACTCAGCGAGCTTAGGGGCCATCTCCCGGTAGCTGAGCGAGCGATTGTCATCTTCCGGTACGCGCATCCATGAGCCCAGGTGGACTTCGTAAATCGAGACCGGAGCCTGCAGCGAATTTTTCTCGACCCGTTGCTGCATCCACGACTGGTCGCTCCACTGGTAGTCGAGGTCCCACACCACGGAGGCGGTTTTCGGCGGCGCTTCGTGCAGCAAGCCGATTGGATCAGCTTTATCGACGCGATAATTGTCACGGTGCGAAACGATGTGGAATTTGTAAACCGCGCCTTTGCCAATTCCCGGGATAAATCCTTCCCAAATACCGGAACTCTCGCGCGCATGCATGGGATGCGAGCGCGGGTCCCAACCATTGAAATCTCCAATGATTGAAACATGCTTCGCATTCGGCGCCCATACGCTGAAGCTGACGCCCGTCTCCCCATTGCCGGTGACGACATGTGCCCCCATCTTCTCGTAAAGGCGGTAATGGCTGCCTTCGTTGAAGAGATGAAGATCGTCCGCTGTGAGCAGGCTTACATCGCGCCGGGTAGGATTCATAGTTTGTGTCATGCGGCAGCGTCCATAAGTGTACCGGATGAGATGGTTTTGCGGGCCCGGGGGCTGCACCGAAGTTTGGTAGTAAAAATCGCGCGGTTAGTTTTAAGAGGCGTTCAACGATCCGGGCAAAATGATCCGGCAATATCTTCAAAGCCGTGAAAACTATTTTGGCCAGAATTCGTCATATACTGGGCGCTTCACACGGTTTTTAAGGCCTTTGCTTTTGCGGAGGAATGGATGACTTCGATCAAAATATTCTGTATCGTCGCTCTTTCTTTGATTTGCGCTGGCTCCCTTTGGGCCCAAACAGTCGGCAAGACAACAAGCTCCGCCGATACGGCGCAAACCTTTTCGCTGATTCCTTCCCTCGATACGAAGCTGATGGATAGGGCTGCCGATCCCTGCGTTGACTTTTACCGCTATGCTTGTGGCAACTGGGCCAAGCTGCATCCGATTCCCGCCGACTCTCCCTATTCCGACGAGTTCTACATTCTGGAACAATACAACCTTCAGGTACTTCACACAATTCTCGAAAAAGCAGCCGCTGACAATGCCTCGCGTGATGCCAACACACAAAAAATCGGCGATTATTACGCCAGCTGCGCGGGCGAGAGCGCGGTGCACCAAAAGGGACTCGCGCCGTTGAAGAGCGAATTGGACCGCATTGATGCGCTTACCAGCAAGGACCAATTGCCGGCGCTGCTTGCGCACTATCAGCTCATCGGCGTCAACGCGTTTTTTGCTTTGGGCTCGGACCAGGACTTCAAGGATGCGACGCAGATGATCGCCGTTTTGCAGCAAAGCGGACTGGGACTTCCCGAGAGGGACTATTATTTCCGCTCCGGCGCCAAGGACCAGGAAATTCGCAATGAATATGTGCAGCACATCACGAACGTCCTAAAGCTGCTCGGTTCGACTGACGCGCAAGCGGCAAGCGACGCCGCGGCGATCATGAAGCTGGAAACGGCGCTGGCCAAGGTTTCTCTGGATGTCACCTCACAGCGCGACCCGCACAATGTTTATCACATGATGCCCACCGAGCAGCTACAGGCGCTGGTCCCAACATTGAACTGGGAACAGATGTATTCCGCCACGGATTCTCCTGCATTCAAAAAAATCAATGTTGCTGAGCCGGACTTCTTCAAGGGCCTGAACCAAATCATCAATGACACCGACCTTGCGACAATCAAAGCGTATCTGCGATGGCAACTGGTAGGTTCGATGAGTGGGACAGTCCTGCCCAAGGCGCTGGATGACGAAATGTTTGATTTCAACGGCCGCAAGCTGGTGGGAACTCCCGAGCAGGAGCCGCGTTGGAAGCGCTGCGTCGAGAGCACTGACGGCGCTCTGCCGGAAGCCTTGGGCAAAGCGTATGTGGCGGAGGAGTTTTCCGCCGCCAGCAAAGAAAAGGCCATGCAGATGATTCACGACATCGAAGGCGCCATGGACCAGGACATTGATTCTTTGGACTGGATGAGCGCCGAAACCAAGACGCGCGCCAAGGAAAAGCTCCACCTGATCGCCAATAAAGTTGGATATCCCGATAAGTGGCGCGATTACTCCAAGCTGCAAATCGTGCGCGACGATGCATTCGGAAATAATCTGCGCGCGCGGGAATTTGAGTCTCATCGGCAACTCGCGAAAATCGGTAACCCCGTGGACCGCCAGGAATGGGGCATGTCTCCGCCCACGGTGAACGCTTACTACAACCCCACCATGAACGACATTAACTTCCCCGCGGGCGTTTTGCAGCCGGCTTTCTTCGATCCTACCGCCCCCGACGCCTTAAATTACGGACATATCGGTCTGTTCATGGGACACGAAATCACCCACGGCTTTGATGACGAAGGCCGCCAGTTTGACGGGCACGGAAATATGGAAGACTGGTGGACAAAGGCGGACGGTGAGAAGTTTACCCAAAAGGCGGAGTGCATTTCGGACGAGTACTCCAAGTTCAGCGTGGGAGACACAAAGCTGAATGGCAAACTTACGCTCGGCGAGAACACAGCCGATAACGGCGGCTTGCGTCTGGCCTTCATGGCATACCTGTCAAGGGCCGGCAAAGACAACATTGATCTCGACAAGAAGTCACTCGATGGCTTTACTCCGGTCCAGCAAGTGTTCCTCGGCTACGCGCAGGATTGGTGCTCCGAATGGCGTCCTGAATTGGAACGGTTAGTCGCCACAACCGATCCCCACTCTCCCGATCGTTTTCGAGCCAATGGTGCGCTGGTCAATATGCCCGAGTTCGGCAAAGCATTTGGCTGCAAAGTGGGTCAGCCAATGATGCCGGCTAAGACCTGCCGCGTCTGGTAGACATCTTTTGAACGGGCCTCCGAACTAGCAAGTATTCGGAGGCGTGTTTTCTTCCTACTCAACATCCTTCGCCCTCTAAGACATTGAAAATAAAGCTCCGATTAAGGCATGATTATGGCTTTAATTAATATCAAATATGGAGTATTATTGATCCATAAATGGAGTACTCTTGATGGCCACAATACAGCAGCCGGTAGTTGGTTTCTCCTGGGAAACGGCCGTTGATCTTTCGAAGAAGGAAAATCGAAGCCGTCTTAGCCCTGCGGCTATCAAAGGCATGGTTCGAATCGCGGAGCATTGGAAGTTGCGCGACAACGATACCCGGGCCTTGCTGGGCGGCATCTCCAGCGGCAGCTTCTACGCGCTAAAAAGCCGAGGCGGCAAAGCTTTGGATGCGAAGGTCCTAGACGCTAGGATCCTCGATGAAGACCAGCTAACCCGCATCTCCCTTGTGGTTGGGATATATAAGGCGCTGAACATCCTTTACAGCCAAAAGCTTGCCGATGCCTGGATTACGTTGCCAAATACGAATCCTATGTTTGCAGGAAACTCGCCCCTCAGCTACGTAAAGAGCGGGGGCATACCTGCGTTCCTGAGGGTCCGCCAATTGCTGGATGCACGCCGCGGCGGCCGATGAAATCTCCGCGACTGAGCAAGATCGAACAGGACGGAACGCATCGTCTCATCCCGTACCGTTATAGCGAGCACGGTAAGCCGATCCTCAATCTGCTTGCGGATGATGATGACGATTTACTAAGCGACCTCATCGAACTCGAAGGCGCCACCAACGACAGATTGCTGGGCGAAAGTGGAAGGTTGCCCGGCGTGAGTGCCATAGAACTTGTCTCAGGTTTTCCTCTGGCACACATTGTGAATGCCTCTTTCACGCACGCCGCAGTCGCGGGAGGAAGGTTCAACAGCGAGGGCCGCGGAGCCTGGTATGCAGCCTTCGAAATGCAAACTGCGCAAACGGAAGTGGCCTTTCATCGCGCCATCGAATTGCAAGAAATAGGATGGATGGCCGAAGAAGTCTCCCCCTACATTGATTATCGGGCTGATTTCCGCCACGAATTCCATAATCTCCGCAGAGATTCAGATTTTACTGATTGTCTGGACCCTAACACCTACGCTGCCTCGCAGGCACTCGGATTAAAGCTTTTGCTGAATGGCTCAGCGGGAATCGTGTATCCGAGTGTGCGGCGTAAAGATGGAACTTGCATCGTCTGCTTTCGTCCACCGCTGGTGTTAAATGTACGCAAGGGGCCGAGGGTCACAATAACTTTTGTGGATGCAAAAGTCGCGGTCGTCAAAGACAATTGACGCCAGGGCGGTTTCGCCGAGATCGGAACAGCGACTTTTCTATGGCGCTTCCGGCAGCGTGTAATCGAACTCGTAAAAATGTTTCCCCGCTTCTATCTTGATCGTCATCGAGCCAGCAAGTCCGGTGAGCTCGCCGGTGGCGGAATCAGGCACCACCATAACGCTCAGTTGCGCCACCCCGCGCGCCATGGTGCCAGTGTGCATGAGGACAAACGTACCGTTTCTCCCACCAAGAGATCCGCTTACGCGCTCAATCGCGACATAGCCTGCAGAGCCTTTCACTTCGCCCATGGCGCTGAGCATCTCGCCCTTGCTGGTAGCGTGCAGGTCGCCTTGGAAATGCTTATCAATGGACATGCGACCCAGATTGGCACTTGTGGCTTCAGTTTTCTGCGGCACCAGGTTGACTTCAAACGTTCCTTTGGCATGATTGGTCATTTGGCAATTCTTTCCGGAGCAAGCTTGATCGGATGCTTCGTGAAATATAACCTGCAGATGTATCCCGATGATTGGAAAAACGCGACAACCACCCGCCGAGGTTGAAGAAATCTACGACAGTGAAGTCGGAAAGGCGCGAGGGATATTGCGGCAGAGTTTGCCCGCGGGTAAGTTGCGCCATGCGCGGCGATGTCCGTCGCCCGAGGTGGCGTTTTGGATCGCGCACTACTGGATGATTCGCTGGGACCTGCGCGACTGCAACAGCCAGGTTGTCGAGAGCCTTCCCCATCCCAATATCCATCTCATATTTGAAAATGACACTTCGCAGGTGAGCGGAGTACACACCTGCAAATTTTCGCGCGTGCTGGAAGGCCAGGGGCAAGTGTTCGGAGTGAAGTTCCGGCCCGGAGGATTTCGACCTTTCCTGGACCGTCCCGTGTCGAAACTGGCGGATCGCATTGTTCCAGCCGATCGAATTTTTGGGAAGAATTTGGGCACGCTGGAAGAAATCGCACTTTCGGGTTGCGAGGAGGACGTGAAAGTGCGGGCGACAAACGATTTTTTCCGGGCGCTATTGCCGAAACCGGATTCCATGATTGAGTTGGCGTGCGGTTTGGTCGAAAAAATTCTGCGCGAGCCTGACATCAAGACGGTGGACGATCTCGCGAACAGGGCTGCCGTCGACAAACGGCGGCTGCAGCGAATCTTCAATGAATACGTTGGAGTGCCTCCTAAGTGGGTGATCCGGCGGTATCGCCTGCATGAGCTAATCGAGAGGATCAATTCCGGCAATCAACTCGAATGGGCGAGAGTAGCAGCAGACTTGGGTTATTTCGATCAAGCGCATCTCATCAACGACTTTAAATCCATCGTCGGCTATTCGCCGGCTCAGTACAAAAAACGAGTTCTGGGAAGTTCATGAGATTGGCAAAGGGCAGGCTGGCAAAGGAGATGGACAGGAAAGGCCGGAATGTATTTGAGGGAAGCAAATCGCAACCGCTCCTTACCGTACCACCAAATACGGAACGTCCACCTTCGCCGCCCAGATGAGAGCGACAATCCATCCGATGAATGTCCATCCGAAAAACAAGTTCAGCAAGAAGATCGCCAGCGTGTTCCGCTTGCTGTGGGCGAGCGCGATGATCGAAGGCAGAAAATAAAAGAGGAATCCGAGGCCCAAAAATGGAGGAAACAGAAATGGGAAAAAGAAAGCTACCGTATGCATATTTGCCTCCTGGGGCCTGCGCCCCCTCTCGTAAACCTGCCTGCTGAAATATACGCATGAAACAAGTCTGCGGTTCTCGGAATTCTCAGGGCTACCGCTCGGTCGGCGGCTTTTCCCATGCTAGACTAAATTTTCCGCATGCCTGTAACTCGCGTTGTAATTCTTTGGCACCAGCACCAGCCGTTTTATAAAGACCTGGTTTCCGGCGAATACCGGCTGCCTTGGGTGCGTCTCCACGCACTGAAAGACTATTACGGCATGGTCAAGTTGCTGGACGAATTTCCCGACGTCCACCAGACCTTCAATCTCGTCCCGTCGCTAATCACGCAAATTCAGGATTACGTCGCTGGCACCGCGCAGGATCCCTTTCTGAGCGTCGCCGCCAAAGCCACCTCTGACCTCACCAGCGCCGAGCGCCGCTTCGGCCTTCGCTATCTCTTTCAAGCCAACCCGCAAAACCTGATCGGACGATACCCACGATATCGGGAGCTTTGGGAGCGTGTGCAAAGCGCCGGGGACGCTCCAGAAAAAGCCGAGCGATATTTTCAGGCACAGGACTTCACCGACCTGCAAGTGTTCTCGCAGATTGCCTGGTTCGACGAGTTTTTTCTCGATGAGCCGGAAGTGGCCCGCATCATCCAGAAGGGCCGCGGCTTTTCCCGCGACGAGCAGAACTTCGTCATTCAGCATCAGCGCGAGTTGCTCGCCAAAGTCTTGCCCGCTCACGCCGCTGCCGCAAAGCGCGGAGGCGCGGAGATTTCCACCTCTCCGTTCTATCACCCGATTCTTCCTCTAGTTTGTGACACCAACGCCGGAGCGATCTCCAGCCCGGGATTGCCGTTGCCCAACAATCGCTTCCGCCGTCCTGAAGATGCGCGTGAGCAACTACTGCGCGGCCTCGACCTCCACGAACAAGTCTTCGGAATTCGTCCCGTCGGCGTCTGGCCCTCGGAGGGTAGCGTCTCCGAAGAAGTCCTTTCCATCGCGCAGAAACTTGGCGTCCAGTGGATGGCGACCGATGAAGGCGTGCTCGGCCGCAGCCTGGGTGTAGGCTTCGCCCGCGATGGAAACGGCCGATTGCCTGCGAACCTGGCCGAGAAGCTTTATACCATCCATCGCTTTCAAAATGGCCAGACGGAAATGAACATGATCTTCCGCGATCATACGATTTCCGATCTCGTAGGCTTCGTTTATTCCGGAATGCCCGCGCAGGATGCCGCCAACCATCTCCTGCACAATATCAAGCAGGCCGCGCAGCCGCTCGTTGATTCCGGTCGCGACGCCATGGTGCCCATCATTCTGGATGGCGAAAACGCCTGGGAATATTATCCGCAATCAGGCCGCGAATTCTTGCGCCGTTTTTATGATGCATTGCAGAAAGAGCCAGGAGTGGAAGCAGTCACGGTTGCAGAGGCGATCGCGCGACATAAAAATACCGCCAGCTTCAGTTCCTTGGTGCCGGGCTCATGGATTGATGCCAACTTTAATGTCTGGATCGGCGCTCCGGAAGACAACCGCGCCTGGGATTATATCTACCATGCGCGGCAATTTTACGAACAGAAAGCTTCCACTGCTTCTGAAGCACAGCGCGCTCTGGCCCATGAAGAACTGCTCATCGCCGAGGGCAGCGACTGGAACTGGTGGTACGGACCCGAGCATCATTCGGCGAATGACCGCGAGTTTGATGAACTCTATCGCAAGCATCTTTCCAACGTCTATCAGGCGCTGGGCGCGACTCCGCCCGACTATCTCGCGCAGCCGATCATCGGAAGCGCGACACGGCTCGCGGTCATTCCGCAGACAGCCTACATCCATCCGCACATTACCGGAGAGCGCATCCGCTATTTTGAGTGGATGGGCGCGGCCAGCTTTACCACTGACAATCGCGCCGGTGCCATGCACGGTAAGCAGTTCCTTCTGGAATCGATCCATGCCGGGATCAACGAATCCAACGTTTACGGGCGCCTCGACTTCATCGGCAAAGTTCCCGACGGCGAATTCAAACTCGTAGTGAACTTGGAATCCTGGGCTGATGACGCACCACGTCCGCGCCGCGCTTTGCGAATAGACGCAACCGTCGTCGGACAAAAGATCCAGTCATGGGAAGTCGCAAATTCGGGTGAACAGGAAGTCCTAAGCAGTTCAGCCAATCCAAAAAATGAAGTGACACTGGCGCTTGTGCGCAGCTTCGAATTCGGTTTGCCGCTCAGTTGGTTGTTAGCGTCGCCGGTCAGCCTGTCTTCATCCCAGGCGAAAAACGCCGCCCCGGTGGCAAAACGCCTGCGCCTGCGCTTCAGCCTTTGGCAAAACGGATTGCCCGCCGACGCATTGCCGCCCGAAGGATGGATTGAACTGCAACTGCTTGAAGAGAAAGACCTGGAAGCATTGAGACACTAGACTGCTCGTGTGGCGCGGGCACTCCTGCCCGCGTAACCGCCTAAATTACTTACTGCCGCTGCGCCGAAGCGCTGGAGGCAAGTTCCCGCAGCACTCCCAGGAACCCAATGGCAGCTTCCTCGTCGGTGATGGCATCAAGCGCCACGGTCGCTTCCAGGTGCGGAGAACTACGGCGGAAGCGAACACTTATCAAGTCATGTCCCCGCGAGGTCATAAGCGTATTCACCACGGGTGTAAGCTCTTGCGCCCATTGCGTCCGGGTGGTGAGAATAACGGGACCGGGCCGCGAGACCGTCCAATGTTGGGCTTCAGTAGAGGTGTGGATGTGTTTATGCGTCACCCAGCGGTGACGTAACAACTCCAGGCTTAAACCATGTTGCCCGTCAAGATCGGCCACAAAGGTGAGCGTCTCTTTTTGTTTGTGCCAAATGGAGAACAGCCATTGAATAGGCAGAGGCCGAGGAACGAGCCGGATAGTTACGTGAGCATTCTCAAACCAGTGGGCGGCAAATCGCAATTTAGCGTGCAACTGCGAGATATTTCCCCAGTGTGATTCGACCACCTCCCCGCTAACGGAGCAGGCTGCTTCGAACCAACGCAGAGCACGCATCCCTTTGCGGCGGTTGTAGCGCGAGCCCCAGACATACCAGACGGTTGCCAAAAAAGCCGCAGCCAGCGCGTCAATCAGGAGCTTGCTCACACAACCCTCAGATGCGGATGTTACGTCGCGGGGTGCAAGCTCTGCAAGATTTTCCTGGGTATTTGCAGAATAAATTTCCCGTCCCGGCGGCTGCTTTGCAAAGCGTGCCGTTTACGGGAATTGCCCCATCGCTCAAGCTCTGCCGCTACAATATTTGCGTGGACTTCACCCTGCGAAAACTACGTCCCGGCGATTTTGACGTTCTCTGGGAAATTGATCAGAAATGCTTTCCTCCCGGCATCTCCTACTCCCGGCAGGAGCTTTCCGCTTACATTCGGCGATGGAGCGCATTTACTGTTGTGGCGGAGCAGGCAAGTCCAAAAGAATCAGCGACCCACGATAGTGCACCCCAAAATCATTCGCTCAACATATCAACTCCGGACAAAACCATTCTCGGCTTCATCGTGGCGGAAATAAGCCGCCGCAATGAAGGACATATCATCACCATCGACGTGCTTCCTGAAGTCCGCCAGCACGGCATTGGCTCTAAACTTCTGACGACTGCCGAAGAGCGCCTGCGGGAGGCGAAGTGCGACACCGTGATTCTTGAAGCGGCTGTGGACAACAAAGCCGCCCTGGCGTTTTATGATCGGCATAAGTACTTCGCTTTCAAGACGCTCGCCCATTACTATCCGAATGGCGTGAATGCGTTTGTTTTACGAAAAGATTTGCTTTCCGCAGCCCGGGCCAGCTAAGTTGCTGACGGAGTTGCTGATATGAAAGTAGCGATCCGATGAAAGTGGCGATTCAAGGCGAGGCGGGCGCTTTCAGTCACGAAGCAGCCCGGCAGATGGTCCCCGGGTGCAGCATTGTGCCCTGCGCGCGCTCCCGGGAAGTTTTTGACCGGCTAGAACGAAGACAGGTGGATGTGGCGGTCATTCCCATTGAAAACTCCCTGGCGGGATCAGTTACCGAACACTTTGATCTGCTGTTTGCCCGCAAGGTCTTCATCCAGAAGGAATTCCGCCTGCGTATTGTTCACAACTTAATTACCGGTAAAGGGGTGAAGTTGAAGGATGTGCGACAGGCGCTGTCGCATCCCGTGGCGCTCGACCAGTGCCGAGACTTCTTCCAGAAACACCTGAAAATCCGGCCAGTGGCCTTCTACGATACGGCGGGAAGCGTGAAGCATGTGATTGCTGAGGGACTTACAGACGCCGCGGGAATCGCCAGCCGTCACGCGGCTTCTGTGTACGGAGGCAAAATACTGGCCGCCGGAATTGAGGATGACAAGCAGAACTTCACACGGTTTTTCCTCGTGCGGCGCTCGCGCAAGGTTTTGCCCGGAGCGAATAAGACTTCCATTGCTTTCGTCGTAAAGAACATCCCGGGGGCTTTACACAAAGCTCTGGGAGTGTTCGCCTCGCGCGACATCAGCTTAAGCAAGATCGAGTCGCGGCCCATGCGTGGGCGTCCCTGGGAGTACGTCTTCTACGCCGATCTTCTGCGCGGAGACGACGCGACTACAAAAAATGCGTTACGACACTTGGCCGAGATTGCCGACCCGGTCAAGGTACTGGGAGTGTATCCGGCGGCGTGACCAGTCAAACTTCCCCTCGTGGGACGGCGACTGTCCATTCGATTGGATTCTGTCCAACTCGCAGGGCTTTCTCGGTGAAGCCTCAGTCGCTAGTCCTCTATTCCGTGCGCAGCGCGTTCATGGGCTCGATGCCGGAAGCTCGTTTTGCGGGAACGAACCCCGCCAGTGCAGCGCTGGCCGCAAGAACCGCTACGGCAAAGGCAAGCGTAACCCGATCGTAGGTGCGGACGGCATACAACTGGCTAGCCATCACACGGCCCCCGAGTAATGCCCCTGGAATTCCGATGGCAACACCAATCGCGATTTGGAGCATTGCGCCGCGCATGATTAAAACAATCACGTTGCTTCGCGTGGCGCCCATCGCCATGCGAACGCCAATTTCACCCGTGCGGCGCGCCACCGAGTAAGCGGTAAGGCCATAGAGCCCAACCGAAGCCAGGGCCAGTGCCACAAATCCGAAAAGCATGGTTAGGCGCGCAATCAGCCGCTCTTGGTTAAAGTTATCCGCCACCTGATATTCGAGGGAGTGAAAATCACTCATGGTAAGGTTCGGATTAATGTTCGCCAATGTGCGGCGGGCAAGAGCCTCCAGGCTCTGCGGACTTCCGGCATATTGCAGGGTAATCGAATCAATGAAAAGAGACCGGCCTTCGCCTGTCATCGCGGCTGGCTCCGTGATTGCCGTGTCTCGCTGGTTGAGGGCCCGGAAAAACATGGGCCGCACAGGCTCCCGCGGCGAAACGTATTTTGCGTCGCTCACCACGCCGATGATTTCGTAATTTCCCGCATATTTCTGATCATAAGTTCCAAAGTGCTGCCCGAGAGGGTCCTGCCCCTGCTTGGAAAAGAACTTCTTAACGAAAGCCTCGTTTACAACCACCACCAGGCGCGAGGTCGGAGTGTCCTGCTCGGTGAATCCGCGGCCACGAAGAATATGCTGACCAACCGCCGCAAAAAAGTTCCGGCTTACGCGATCCCATGATGCATTGCTATCCGATCCTGGTCCTGGCGCGGGCCGACCTTCGAAATAAACGGTGTCTCCCCAATTGTCCCCCCCAGAGGGCTGTAAAGCGCCAGCCCCACATTCTGCACTCCGGGGGCAGCGGAAAATTCGCGTTCCAGTTGTTCATTGAGCGCGGTATTTGTCTCGGTCGTGTACCCGGCGCCCTTAGGATCTAGATAAAGAATGTACCGGTTCGCGGTCGCGATTCCGTAATTCTGATGCTCAAGGTTGCGTAGAGTCTGAGTGAGCAACCCCGCAGCCATCAGCAACACGAGCGAAAGCGCCACCTGGCAAACGATTAAGCTCTTCTGCGGAAGCGAAGAACGGTCGCGGGTAGATCGGTTAACGCCACGGAGCGCTTCCAAAGGATTCGAGCGGGAGGTAATCCATGCGGGCACAATCCCAAATACAATTCCTGTAAACAGCGAAACTGCGAAAGCGAAACCTAGCACGACAGCCGAAGGATTGACATCAATGCCCAGGTGCTTGGAGTCTGGGAACGCCAGCGTCACGATCATGCGGGTGCCTGCGTAGGCAAATGCCAGCCCGGCCGCGCCTCCCAAACATCCCAGGACTACGCTTTCGGTAAGCATCTGGCGCACCAGCCGCGAGCGGGCCGCCCCCAAAGCCATGCGCACAGAAATTTCAGAGCGCCGCGTAGTAGCTCGGGCAAGCATGAGATTCGCCACGTTCGCGCAGGCAACTAGTAAGACCAGTCCGGAAATAATCATGAGCAACTTCAGGCCACTGCCCTGCTCTTGTTGCATGTTCTGCACGCCGGCGCCGCCCGGGGCCAGCACGACATGTTGTTTGGCAATCTGCGAACTACTCCCATTCGCCGTATAGGAAGCCTGCGAAGGCATCCATTGCCGAAGAGTCGCGGACAATTTGGATTGCAGGGCGAGTGGATTTGTCCCTGGCTTTACGCGTCCGATCATGTACAACCAATTCGTGTCGGGATGATTCAGGATGGAGTTTTCGCCATCCACTATCGGCTCCGCCGCAAGCGGTACCCAAAAGGCAGGCGAATCGTTTCGAACGCGGTCGCCGAAAAAATGCCGCGGCGCGATGCCAACAATCGTCACCGGGCGGCTCTGCATAAAAACGGTGGACCCGATGATGGAAGGATCGCCAGCGTAATCAGATTGCCATGCGTCATAACTCAACATGGCAACTGGCATCGCCCCCGCCGTGTCATCGGGAGGCACGATAGCGCGGCCTGCAAAGGGGCCCACGCCGAAAGTAGAAAAGTAGTTACCCGAAACGAATTCCACGTACTCGGTCTTGGCCTGGCTTCCCTGCCGGCGGACGTTCATGCTTGGAAGACCTGCCTGAAAAGCAGCGAGCTGTTCAAATTCCGGCGCGGTGTCGCGAAAACGGAGGTACAGGTCGTAAGAAAACAGGTCAAAATCGCCGTCATCATTGAGGAAACCGCCATCCACGCAGCAATCGTCCCGGTCTCCAACGCGATAAAGACTGGACGGATCGGCAACCGGCAGCGACTTCAGCAGAACGGCGTGAACAAGTGCAAAAATCGCCGTGTTCGCCCCAATACCTAGCGCCAGCGTCAAAATAACGGTCGCCGTGAAGCCGGGAAATTTGCGAAATTGCCGCAGCGCAAATTTTAGGTCATGCATAAGGCAGGCCTCCATTCTTAAGGGAATAGACGATCTTAGGCTGAGAAGGTGATCTTAAGCCGAGAAGTCGCAAGTGAGCTACCATCGAGGCTTGAAGCCCTAGGCACGTTCAAGGCCTTGAATCTTGCGGGTGGAGGGATCGAGAGATTGGCAAAAGGGGAGGCGCAGCCCGCGTAGGATGGAGGATTTATCAGAGATCAACATGACAATCCAAGGCCTGTACGGGACTCCTCACAGGCGTTTAAGCGGCGTGGCAGCGTGGTGGGAGACGCTTACATAACTTAAAGTTTCTGTTTTCGAGAGTTCGTATCCTTCCGCCGCGTAGCAAATCGCCCGTTCAAAGAACTGGTCGAGCAGGCGAAGGAATTCCATGGCTCCGTATACTTCCAGTGGACCTTGCAAAAAGCCGTGCTGCTGGATGAAATCCCAGATGTGCTCTTTGGTCAGCACAATGGCCCAGCAAAAATCAGAAAAAGAAACATTTTGCGACGCCCGCAGCGCGCCGATCTCGCGATAACGACCCTCGATGTCTGACTCAGCCTTGGAAAGAAGCCATTCGCTCAAATGCCGGAGAATTTCGGAACTTCGCGCACGCAACTCGTGGAGAGGAACTTTTTGCAAGTCGGCGGTACGGGGCGAGGTCTGGAACTTGGCCAGCAACTCCTCGGTAAGCACCTCAGAGTGAACTTCGATCAGGCGTACAAGACGAACAGCGATCATGCCTGCGGCCCTCCCTGCCAAGGATACTGATTTCAGTATATCGTGTCACGATATACGTATCAACCACAGGGCGACGAAGTTTTCTTCCGGCGCCCACCCATTACAATTCGTTATAAATTATTATCCAATCATTAAGTTCGAGAGTTGAACTATTTCTCGCATTCGGCGTTATACTGCTCCCGGCAAAAATTCGTCCCACCGTTTGTCCGATATGCCCGACATTGTCTTGGAGTCTTTCCCGACAATGAACATCCCTGGGAGGTATAGAAGCGATGCACGAGAAAACAAAGTGGCGCGGTAAACAACTTACCCAAATCATAATCACGGGCGTGGCGTTTGCCGCCATGTTTTCAGCTTCAGTGCAGGGCGCGCCGGCGCGGACACAATCTTCTTCGACAAAAACTTCCTCGACAAAGAGCACTCATAAAGGGGTCATCGTTCTCGATTCCACAGTCACCATTCTGGAAAGCCAGGACGCGCCGGAGCCCATTCAGAAAACGGCACAAGACCTGGCCAGCGACTTTCAAAAGGTCATGGGCAAGAAACCTCGCATCGTTACCAGTCGGGCCGAAGCCGGACCAATCACGATTTTGATCGGCGAGCAGGCCAACATTCCCGAGGCCATGCGAAACTCTGATCTGAAAGTTCCCGAATCGTTTTCGATTTCGGTGACTTCCGCAAAGTTCAGCGACAAGCCTTCCAAAGTCGTATTGCTCACCGGCCCGGACGTGCGCGGCACCATCTACGCCGTCTATGAATTTTCTCAGGAGTACCTCGACATCGATCCCATGTATTACTGGACCGACCACGAGCCCGCCCATCGCGCCTCTGTTGAAATTCCGGCTTCGCTGAATAAACAGTTCCCCGCTCCTTTGTTCAAGTATCGCGGCTTCTTCATCAATGACGAAGATCTATTAACCGGATGGGCGCCCGGAGAGAAGAAAGATAAGACGGGCATTTCGCTTGCGGTGTGGGACAAGATTTATGAAACCACGTTGCGCCTCAAAGGAAATATCGTAACGCCCGGGACATGGATTTTTCCGGACGACCCGCAAGTCAAGCTGGCCGCCGCACGCGGCCTGATCATCAGTCAGCACCACGCCATTCCTTTAGGCCTGAACGTCGCACGCTGGCCCGAAAACGTGGAATACAACTACACCACGCACCCGGAAATTCTCGAGCGCGCCTGGAAAGACGCCGTTAACTCCTACCTGCCGAATCAAGAAGTGCTCTGGACTGTCGGCCTGCGCGGCTTGTCAGACGCAAGCTACGCCTCGCGCGATGAAAGCGTCCGCAATAACGACAAGGCGCTGGGAGCGCTCATCACCAAAGCTATTGCCGACCAAATGAGCATTGTGCGCGCAGTTCATCCCGATGCGAAGTTCATTACCAGTCTGTGGCAGGAAGGCGCGCGGCTCGTGCAGGAAGGATATCTGAAAATTCCTCCGGAAGTCACAACCGTCTGGGCGGACAGCGGATACGGATACATCGAAGACAAGGGCGAAGTAACCAAGGGACAGGGCACCTACGAACACGTCGCCATGATGAACGGCCGCGCCAACCAGCTCACCGAAATGGTGCCTATCGAGCGCAGCTTTTCCGAGCTGCGCCGCTACATCAAGGCCGGCGCGACCGAATATTACCTGGTTAACACCAGCGATATTCGTCCTGTCACCATGTCTATTCGCGCGGTCATGGACGCAGTCTGGAAAGGTCTGCCGGCAGACGACGACTCAGCCAGCGATAAATTTCTTGAGCAATGGTCCGCCGAAGAATTCGGAGCCAAAGCTGCTGCAAAAGTTGCCAAAGTTTACAAAGACTACTCCACGGCCCCGGCGCACTTTGGCGATCCGCTGCACGAATACGGAGACCAGCTCTACCACACCGAATCGCGTCGCATGATGCTGAGCTACATGACGGACTGGCCGCTTTACGGAATTCCCAGCCAGTCGCCAAAGTGGTCGCCGGTGCGGGCGTTTGGCGTAGGCGGATTTGGCGGACCCAACGCACGCCGCTTTACCGGCGAAGAATGGCTCACCGAAACCGCCGCCCGCGAAATTCAGCAGTGCGGGGACGCGCAGCCCCGCTGGGACGCCGTGTGGAAGGAGGCCTTGGCCGCGGAACCGCTGGTCGAGCCCTCGCGCCGCCCCTTCTATCAGGCCGCGGTGTTGACCATGATCACCATCAACCGCGAGAGCAACCACGTTTTATATCTGGTCTCTCAGGCAATTCAGAATGCTGAAAACGGAAAAACCGCCGAGGCCCATGCGGAAACAGAAGAGGCATTGAAGTCCTTGGACGCGATCCAAAAATCACAGGCCGCCGCAGAGTACGGCAAGTGGAAGAACTGGTATCGCGGCGACTGGTTGACCGGAGTCTATCGCACGAACGAGATGACCAAGACCTTCGCCGACTTTCTCAACGATCCGCTAACCCACGCCCAGCCGCCCATATTGTGGGATGGATGGGAAGCCTATTACCACATCATGCACTACGAGGGAAACAGATCGGCGGATGTGAAGTAGCAGGAATGTAAATAATTTGTCCCGCGTCACTTATCTTGCGCCGCGCGACAAATTCTCACATCCAACCAGTAACATCTACCTCTTAGGAGATACCTACATGCCAAACGTAAAACTCGCACTTTGGGTACGCCTCGAAGCAAAACCCGGCAAAGAAACCGAAGTCGAAAATTTTCTAAAATCCGGCCAAGCGCTCGTCGAAGAGGAACCAGAAACCACCGCCTGGTTCGCCATCCGGATGAACCAGACCACATTCGGCATCTTTGACGTCTTTCAGAACGAGCAAGGACGGCAGGCACATCTCGCGGGACGAGTCGCTGAAGCGCTTATGGCAAAGGCCGCCGATCTTCTTGCTCGCCCGCCCGCGATTGAAAAAATTGACGTCATCGCAGCAAAGCTGCCGGAATCTAATGTCGCTGAATCCGCGGCTTAATCAAAACGCAGTATGGAGCTGGATAGTTCACGGATTGCGTAAGCGTTGCTCCCAACACCTTGGCAATCCGCGAACTCTAGCAATTAGAGGGGCTGGCCTGCATATTGATTTGCGCCCCTCGTCCCATCTGAACCTCAAGAGTAACGAGACAGAATCCCCTGTGCGCTTTTGCTCCATCCAAGTTAAAGATATCGATTTTCCCGAGAGCTCCCATTTTTTGTAAGGTTTCGCTAGATGCTACAAAAACGCATAGCGAAGAAATTCACATGCAAATAATGGTGGAAATTTGCTCAAATCGGCATCTAATGAGGTATGTCTGAGAGCGAAATCTTCAGCGAAAAGTACCGGGTGATTGGGCTTGAGGAACAAAGCCTGATCTTGCAAGGGGTTCGCAGCGGAGAAGTGCTCAAAATCAAGAATGCTGACGCCGCCCATCCCCTCACAGAAGAGGAATATCCCGTGGGAAAACTGATCGCGTTGAGCAATCCTTCCACGGATTTGAAAAATTAGGTTTGAAGAATCAGATTTCTAACTTTTCAGCCCTGAGAGCAGCGCGATCCAGGCAACTCCGCGCCTAAGAAACACCTTTGCATCGGTCAAAAGTCAGGCGACATCTAAACCATTACGGGCGGGTACTTCTGAGTAACTTGCCCGCCTCTAACCCGTTTTTTACGTTTGTTTTAAGTGATATACTGCACCATACGCGGCTTGGCAGGAACTGCCTCAAGCCCAAGGAAAATCTAGATGGCCCGTAGTACTGGTCGCAATCTCTTCCTGGTTGTTCTCATTCTGCTTCTTTGCGGTTTTCTGGGACTGGTCTTCGGACAAAAGATCAACCCTGCGTCCGCCTCCAGCAGCGACGCTGACATTCGCGAAAGCATGAAGGAATTCACCGACGTGTACAGCGTCGTCGAGCAGAACTATGCCGACCCCGTGAATCCCGACAAAGCGATCTATGACGGCGCGATCCCAGGAATGCTGCACGTGCTTGATCCGCACTCCAATTTTTTTGATCCCAAAGCTTACGGACTGTTGAAGGAAGACCAGCGCGGCAACTATTACGGCGTAGGCATGAAGGTGGGCGCGCGCAACAACCGCGTCATCGTGATTGCTCCCTTCGCGGGAAGTCCGGCATATAAAGCAGGCATTCGCCCCGGGGACATTATCGCGGCGGTGGATGGCAAGCCCACCGACAACATGAACACCGGCGACGTCGCCGACCTGCTCAAGGGGCCTAAAGGCACGACCGTGCACATCACTATGCTGCGTGAAGATTCCGAAAAGCCTTTGGACTTTTCCGTGACCCGCGCGGAAATTCCCCGCTACAGCGTGGATTTGCATTTCATGATTCGTCCGGGCGTGGGCTACATGCACATTACCGGCTTCAACGAAACCACTGAGCATGAAGTTGGGAACGCGCTCGATGAGTTCGACCAGGAAGGCGGATTAAAAGGCCTGGTGCTCGATCTTCGCCAGAATCCCGGCGGATTGCTGAATGAAGCCGTGGGCGTGGCCGACAAATTCCTGCACAAGGGCGCACTGATTGTTTCTCACCACGGGCGTTCGTCACCGGAAAAGCGCTACGTGGCCGTTCACGGGAACGGCGGGAAAGATTATCCAATCGTGGTGCTGGTAAACCGCGGATCGGCTTCTGCTGCCGAAATTCTTGCGGGAGCCATTCAGGACCATGACCGCGGATTGATTGCGGGCGAAGTCACATTCGGCAAAGGCCTGGTGCAGACGGTATTTCCGCTTTCTGAAAACACTGGACTGGCGTTGACCACGGCCAAGTACTACACCCCCAGCGGACGCCTGATTCAGCGCGATTATTCCAACATCTCTCTCTACGACTACTACTTTGACCGCGACACCGATGAGAACGGCACTTCCAACCACGAAGTAAAGCTCACCGACAGCGGTCGCACCGTATACGGCGGCGGCGGAATTACTCCTGACGTGAAGCTAACTCCCGTCAAAACCAACGCCTTCCAGGACACGTTGCTGATTCATTACGCGTTCTTCAACTTCGCCCAGCATTACACCGACACTCATCACGTAACAGATGCGTTTGAGGTCGATGACCAGGTCATGCAGGAATTTCGCAAATCGTTGGATGACCAGAAAATCCAATACACTCCCGCTGAGCTGGTGCAAAATGCGGATTGGCTGAAGTCCTCTATCAAGAGCGAAATTTTCGTGGATGCCTTTGGCGAAGAAAAAGGCCTGCAGGTGCGGGCGCAAAGTGATCCACAGGTGCTCAAAGCTCTCGAACTGATGCCGCAGGCCAAGCAGTTGGCGGACAATGCCAGAAAAGTAATGGCGGAACGCACGTCCGCGCACGCTTCCAATCAGTAACCAGCGCCGGTGCTCATGTAGCGCCGGGTCTCAGACCCGGCGGATCTCGGCCGCCAACGCCGGATCAAATATCCGGCGCGATACCCTTCTCTTTCACGCGCATTGACTCCCCGTTGCTCCTATGTGAAAATCCGCCTGTATTGGTAGGCGGTTCCTTGGGCCAGGGGAGTACGCATAAAGCCCACAAATTGGGGTTTTAAATCATTCCATTAGCGGTATTCCAGCAGTTCCAGATTCTCGACGATCATTCTTTGCGCCATAACGCCGGGGGCCAACTTTGGATGCTTTGCATCGTGCTGGCTCTGGCCGCTGGCTGGACGGATTGGCGGACGCGCCGCATTCCCAATTGGTTAACGGTGCCCGCGTTTTTGCTCGGGATCGCCGTAAACGCCTACGCAGGACGTTGGCAGGGCGCCAAGGCGGCCTTGCTGGGCGCCGGGCTAGGTTTGGTGGTGTTGTTGCCGTTTGTACTGTTGAAAGCGCTGGGCGCGGGCGACTGGAAGCTGGTAGGCGCTTTGGGAGCGTGGCTTGGGCCGTCGCGGCTGGTGGCCGTGCTGATTCTAGCGATTTTTGCCGCCGGCATCATGGCCGTCGGGCTCGTGATCTGGAAGAAAAGGGTAGGGCGAACGCTGCGCAATATCGGCCATATGCTGGCATCGCTATTTACCCTGCATTTGCCGGGGCCTGAACTTTCACTGGATAATCCGGAGTCCACCAAAGTACCATTCGGAGTAGCACTGGCGCTGGCTGTGGTCTTTTACGTAGGCATGGCCGCCTGGCCGATGGTCCATTAGGTTACGCAATGAAATTTCGTTGGCCAAAACGATTGTTCAAAGAAACCGCAGGCCAAGAGATCGCCGAGGCCGCCGTGGTGCTGCCAGTGCTGTTTTTGCTGATCTTCGGCATTCTTTGGTTTGCGCGCGCTTATAGCATTTATTCCACTCTGGAACGGGCCGCGAATGCTGCGGCGCTCGCAGGTGTCCAATCAAATTGCTCAACATGCTCCACCACGTCTGTTAACGTGAAGACCACAATTGTCGATCCGATTATTAGTGCCGCGCACCTTGATCCGGCGGGCGTCATTTTCAACATGTCGCTGCCGAACACTCCTCTGAATTGCCCGCTGCCATGCGCGAACCCGCCGTCGCCAACTCCATATGGCGTGGTTGTGGATTTGTCTTATCAATTTGGATTCAATTTGAATGGCTTAATTCCAGGCGGTCTCACAATTAAAGCCGAAGGAAGAGCATTGCAGGAGAATTAAGTTTTCTTATGTGGCGCGCGTTGCTAGAGAAAATTTCGGAATGGAATTTTGTTCGCGACGCTCGGGGGTCGGAGATTATTGAACTCGCTGTTTCTCTCCCCCTGCTTATTGTCTTCGCCGTGGGCGTGTATGACTTTAGTTCCGCATTTATTTTGAAACAGAAGATCACTCATATCACGGAGGAAGCGGCACGGGTGGCGGCAAATCAACCCACCAGCGATCTTTCATCTCCGAGCTTGTGTCCTTCCTCGATTTGCGCGATTCGGAATGTAGTCAGCCAAGCGCTCACTAATACCGGTGTGAATGATTGTGGTCTGAGCGGCACGACTCCGACTAAAGCGGCCCTGACATGGACATTTACCGCGTCGAATGGGAATTGTTCGGGACTGATTCTGGTCGTCAATCGCGGAGTTACTTACGGCGCGACGTTAGCATCTCCCTTTCAACCAGGCTATACGGTTGAAGCAACCAGCGTTACCCTTAAGTATCCATATCAATGGCAATTCAATAAAGCTATAGGTTTGATCGCGCCCGGGGCCAATTACGCAAGCGGACTCGTTCAATCTGTAGCAACGATGCAGAATTTGAATTGAGAAGAGTCATTCAGCTAGATGAATCACAGTCGAAAAAATGAACGCGGCGTCACCATTCTGGTAGTGGCATTTACCTTGCTCGCCATTATCAGTATGGCCGCTATTTCGGTGGATCTTGCCGAACTATACGTGGCCCGTGGTGAAGCCCAGCGTGCCGCGGATGCGGCGGCATTGGCCGGGGCAAAGATGTTTGTCACCTCTGGTTTTACTTCCTTGCAGTCCTCAGGCGCGCCTGAAGCCGATCTTGTCAATGTTTGCCAGAACGGTGGCCCCGGCCTATCGCAAGCGGCGAATGTTCAGGCTGAAGCTGCGGCCAGGCAAAACACGATAGCCGGTCAGCCGGCCGGCGTTATCTCCATTGCCTGCGACACCACGACAAACCCTGAAAACCCCCAGATCACCGTCAGCGTTAGAAATACCGCTGTGCCGACGTTTTTCGCAAAGATTTGGGGAAATACCGCGACCGCGGTCAGCGCGACTGCGGTGGCTGAAGCCTACAATCCATCGAGCGATTCCGCCCACCCCGCGAACTCAACTCCCATCGCAACATCTGTCAAACCCTGGCTAGTCCCCGATTGCAATCCAAATCTCTCCGGATGCACGGGACCATTTTTTGTGGATCCCACAAGCGGGAATCTTCTCAATAACGCTTCCTTCATCGGCACGACCATCAATCTCACTCAGATTTCCACCGGGAACGGAGGCAGCCAAAATGCGCCCGGACTGACGTTTTACCCGCTGAGTATTCCTACCAACTCGCCTACACCATCGCCCCTATGTCCTGCATGCGGAGTGACCGGCATTACTTACCGAGAGAACATCGCCTGTGCTTCGCAATTTCGTATGAGTTGCGGTGAACCCATCAGTAATTCCGATGCTGTCGAAATACAAACTGGATTCGTTGGCAGCACTTTCAATACCCGACGCGGCGCACGTTGTTTGATTCACGCCTCAAGCGATGGCCCCAATCTTGGCCAGGACATTGTTATCCCAGCCACACCCCCCGCGAAAATGCCGACGATTCAAGGTGGTACTGCCAATCCCGACACGTCCCTGATTGGCGTGGACAACATCAGCCGCAGCGACTCTATTGTCACCGTACCGCTTTACAACGAAAATACGCCTGGCACTCCTTTATGCTCGGGAGGCAATTGCAGCAGCGGACACACCGTGGTGACCGGCTTTCTTCAACTCGCGATTACGCAGACTAATCCGAATGTAAGCGGAACGCCTCAGTTGCAAGCCGTAATCTTAAACGCTTCCGGTTGCAGCCCCGCAAGCATCGCTGGTTACGGCAGCACAACCCCAGTCACCGGCAGCGGCACTACCCCTGTTCCCGTTCGTCTCATTCACAATTAGAAATTCCCGCGCAAAGACGTAGGTTTGGAACACGATTTTCTTGATTCAAGCGGAACACACTCCGGCTGGTTTTAGAAAAGCCAATCCGCCATCCAAGGCAAGTAAGAAACGTCAATTTTTGTGAAGGGTGTTATTCGGGTTGGGAAGGGCACGATTTTTAGTCGTGCCGCGCGGCCAGAAAGATACCGTGGCTTTAGCCGCTGAGGGAAGTGCGCTCAATTATCAAGAGACAGCACTTCAGCGAACTTTCGCAGGCCATCTGCCAACGTCACTCAGTTTTGCGAGTCCTAGTTCTCAGGCTGCGGTTGCGGCACCATGTCTGGTTGCGGGTCCGGCGTGGATTGTACGTCAGATGGCGGCGTGTCCTGAAGGTCAGTCCGGCCGTCGGGTTGAGGGTTCGATTCAGGTGGAGACTGAACGGCGGGGAAAAATGCCTGGTCGGATGCGCTGTCCTGCCCCCGCGTCGTCAGGATGATGCTGTGCAACGTCTGCGGGTTCTTATCGGAACCAACAAGGATGAAATCGAAGTTAGAGCCGTCGAGCAGCGCGGCGATGGCCTCCCGCGCGGGTGAAGGCGGAATATCGGCAACAATCTTTTCCTGCGAAGCCGAAGGTGGAATAGAAACCTCCGCGCCGGTGCGCCGCTGAATTTCATAGAGCACGCTGGCCAGCGTCGCTTTGTCAGCCCAAATGCTAAGTTTGCCTTCCCGGAATTCCACGCGAACATCCGCCGCAGCGGCAGAAGTCGGAGCCGAAACCGAGGCAGCAATGGCAAGCGGCGTGACCGTTCCTCCGGTGACCATGCCAATTCCCTTTGCGCTCACCTGCTTGAGTACCGCCGCAGACCCGCCATTGAGACGCGAATTGGAACGAGCATCAGAAGGAACATCCGCCGAAAGCGAAGCACCCATCTTCACGATCAAAGTTTTGCCCGAAGGAAATATCTGATACTGGGGCGCGCTTTTCAGGTCAAATACCACCCGCGTGGTGGGCGGGTTCTGGGTAAACAATCCGATGCGAACGCCCTTTACCTCGCCGCGATTCACTGAGAGGTTATGCAGCTTGGCGTCGGGCAATGCGCCGGGAAAATCCACGATAAGGCGGTCGGGGCCGGTAATCACCTGCGTCTTCGGCGTCAGCGGCTCTGACGTTGTAATTTCAATTTCCAGGTGGCTTCCGCTGCTCAGCACATCCACGTGGCGGACCGTAGGAGCCTCTTTAGCGTAGGCGGAAAAATGCAGAAGCACTAAGCAACCGCATACCGCAGCGAAAATCAAGGTTCGTTTCACAGCCAGATTTCTTTGAAATACAAAAACAATTCTAGCAGTAGAACGCACCAGGACATCGGATTTGCAAGGGAGTTTGGCGCACCAAGGGCTGATCCCCGAAGTCACCGGCGCAGCTATTTTTACCGGTTTGCAGCGTATTCGGCTTGCGTGGCCGCAGCCAGCACAATCTTGGGATGGAACAGAGTTCCAGCAATGCGCGTGGCCAGGGCAATCAAGTCCTTTTGATTGGCAAAAACCTTCACCATGGGGGCCTGCGAGAATTCAGGAAGGTTCAGGGCCCGTCCGTTGCGAATGCAGGCAACGCCGTCTTCGTCGGCGGTCACGCAGGGAAATTCCGGAAGAAGTTTTCGCGGGTGAATGAAGGCAGCATCAAGCTTGTTGGTGTCAGCAGCTTCCTGGAGAGCATCGAGAGTATGCGCCTCCGCAAGATTAAATTCCCCCAATACTGTGCGGCGCAGTGATGCCAGGTGCGCCCCACACCCCATCAGCTGTCCCATGTCATGCGCAATCGAGCGAAGATATGTGCCAGAGCTCACGTGAGCGCGAAAGTGCGCGCGGTCGGATTCGACCTGAGTAATCACAAATTCTTTGATCTCTACTTTGACCGGTTTCAGTACGACCTCCTGACGCTTGCGGGCAAGTTTGTAAGCGGGAACTCCGTGGATTTTTTTCGCTGAAAACGGCGGCGGAAGCTGCTCGACCACGCCGGAAAACCTTGCGGCCAATTCCGCAATCTTCTCCGCCGATAGTTGCACAACTTGCGGCGAAGAAGCCGCTTCGCCTTCTGCATCATAAGTATCGGTCGCGTACCCGAAGCGGATGACGCCTTCGTAGCACTTTTCTGACGACGCGTAAAACTGCGCGAGCCGGGTAAAGCTTCCGGCGACTAGCGCGAGGACTCCAGTGGCCATGGGATCAAGCGTGCCTAGATGGCCGACGGAGCGCTCCCCTAATATGCGCCGCACGCGATTGACAACATCGTGCGAGGTGAGGCCCGAAGGTTTATCTACTACAAGAACGGCATTCATGGGAGATCAATAAATTTGGTAATTTGGTAATCGAGTAACTTAGTAATTTGATCAGAACGGGGGATGGGCAACAACTCATTGAACCGGGCCCGTAAAATTCACGCACCTTAAAGTTACAGATTGCGCAATTGCATTGCTCAATTACTAAATTACCAGATTCCCTATGATTCCCCTACGCGACGACCAGCCCCGTTACAGCACGCCATACGTGAATTATTTTTTGATCGCGCTGAACGTCGCGGTGTTTTTCTACGAGCTCTCGGTGAAGGCGCAAAGCCCGCGCGCCTTGAATGGGCTGATCTACGAATTTGGAATGGTGCCAGGCCACTTTTCGACTTCCTTGGCGGGACCGCACGCCTATCTACAGCCGGGGGCCTTCCTGACAATCTTGACATCCATGTTTCTGCATGGCGGCTGGCTGCACATTATCGGCAACATGTGGGTGCTGTGGATTTTTGGCGACAACATTGAGGACCAGCTTGGCCATTTGACGTACCTGATTTTCTATCTGCTGTGCGGAATCGCCGCGGGTGTCACGCACATCCTTCTCAACGCAGGGTCCACCATGCCCACAGTGGGCGCAAGCGGCGCGATTGCCGGAATCATGGGCGCGTATTTCTTGTTGTATCCACGCGCCAAGGTACTAACGCTTGTTCCACTGATTATCTTCTTCACTTTCTGGTGGTTGCCAGCGTGGATTGTTCTCGGCTATTGGTTTCTGATTCAATTCTTCAGCGGCACACTCACCCGCGCAGCGGCGATGGGGCACGATACGGGCGGCATAGCCTTCTGGGCTCACGTAGGAGGATTCATCGCCGGAATTATTCTGATTAAAATTTTCCCGCAGCGGGCGGGCAGATACCGCTATGGCTATCAATAATATGCTGCCAGTTTGCCGGTGTAACCACGTTGCTCTTTTAGCGCCGTTGCCGGTGTAGCGCCGGGTCTCCGACCGTCGACGCCGGATTGAAAATCCGGCGCTACACAAATCGTAAATGCCGTGGCGGTTAAAGGCCGTTTGTTCGTTGGCGGATCAGCGAGAGGAATTCACTGCGCGTCTCTTCCTCATTGCGGAAGCAGCCATGCATGGAAGACGTGACAGCGGCGGAATGCTGCTTCTCCACCCCGCGCATCATCATGCAGAGGTGCCGGGCTTCGATCACGACCCCGACGCCCTGCGGATGAATCGCGTTCTGAATGGTTTCGGCGATCTGTGTGGTCAGGCGCTCCTGGATCTGCAAGCGGCGCGAAAATATCTCAATCAGTCGGGGAATTTTGCTGAGGCCGATGACTTTCCCGTTGGGAATGTAGGCCACATGCACTTTGCCGAAAAACGGCAGCATGTGATGCTCACACAGGCTGAACATTTCGATGTCTTTTACAATCACCATTTCGTCGTAGGTGACAGTGAACAAGGCCTTTTTCAGCATGGCCTCGGGGTCTTCGTGGTAGCCCTTGGTAAGAAACTCATAAGCGCGGTGAACACGTTCGGGCGTGCGCTGTAGACCTTCGCGGTCGGGATCTTCGCTAAGGCGGACGATCATCTCGCGCACCAGCTCTTCAAAGCTGGCGCTGGTTAAAGTGTTTGCTTCCGCAGGCATTCTCATAAGGGTTTCAGGGCTCCCGGTTTACCGGCAATACTGCAAACAAGTCACGGGCGGATTTCCGCGCCACCGGCATATTCAAAAGAATTCATCATGGTTTCTTCCAGCCGCACTCTTTCCAGATGAGCGCCGGTGAAGCCGCGCTGCAAAATATCGTAAAGCGCAATGCAAAGGTTTTCGGTAGTGGGCACATCATCAACGAATTGCGGCAACAAGTTAAGGTTTTGGATGTCAAACTTTTGCAATATTTCCCTGCCTACAAAATCGTCTAACTCCATGCGATTGCAGACCATGCCGGTAGCGGACTGCACCTGTCCGCTGACCGTGACCTCCAGGCTGTAGTTATGCCCGTGCCCGTGGGGATTGTTGCACTTGCCGTAGGTTTCACGGTTCTCCGCATCCGACATGCCCTTACTGTGCAGCCGGTGCGAGGCGGAAAACATATAACGGCGAGTGAGATAGGCCTTCATGCTTTACCGTAGAAATCAACAAAGAGATTCGGGCTCTCATACACGCGCACGCGATGCAGTTGCGCATTTTGCAGCTTTGGCTGGATGCGCTGCCAGATGGCGATGGCCAGATTCTCGGTGGTCGGTATCTGCCTGGAAAATTCCGGAACTTCTTTGTTTAGGAAGCGATGGTCGAGCGCGTCGAGCACTTCGCGGTTAAGGATTTCCTTCAGCTTTTTCAGGTCCACCACGAACCCGGAGCGAGAATCCACCTCACCTTTTACGGTGACTTCAAGGGTGTAGTTGTGACCGTGTCCGTTGGGATTGCCCGATTTGCCGAAGATGCGCTGGTTCTCTTCCGGGGTTAAATCCGGATTGTGGTAGTAGTGCGAAGCGGAAAATTCGGCTTTGCGCGTGAGATAGACCATTCTTTCCCTTAAGAGCTAACAAGTTTGACTATTTGGCCACGGATGAAGCAACCATACGGTTTAATCTGGCCGCCGGAGGCGCATCAGCTTTCTCTGCGCCGTAAGTTCTGCCCTTCCACTCTATTTTGCCTCTATTATGAAAGAGCGCGGAGCGCAGTAAAAGATACGAAAACATCGGCAATCCCATGAAAGCACATAAGTTAGCGTCCCAAAAGAAGTGCGCTCTTATTATTCTAAATCCGAATACTGATCCGAGCGCCGCTGACAAAGCAAAACACCACGCAGCCGGAGCCAGAAATCCGTGCGTTAAAAGGACAATGCCGGCCACTACTCCGGCAATGGAAAGAACAAATTGCGCAAGACGCAACGCCGCCAGCCGAATTGGATGTGGAAACAGCAGCGCCAGATTCTTAGTCCAGCCCTCGAGCATTTGCTCAAATGTGCGATACATGCGGGTGCGTACCGCGTCTCCGCCATAACGGAAGAAAATTTTCCGTCCTGAAGATTTGACCGCGCGGGCCAGCGCGACATCCTCCAGAATGTTTCCAGCGATTGCGGCATGGCCGCCGACCGCCTCATAGGCTTCGCGGATGATCAGGAGATACTGACCGTTTGCGGCGGCCGCTGGCGAAGCCGGATTGCTGACGTCTTTGGGGCGGAAGGTAGCAGCCAGTTCGGCAAAAATCACCGGCATCAGGCATTTCTGCCAGAAGCCGTGAATTTCCTGCGCGGGGGAATACGACAGCAACGCCGCGCCGTGCTCCTCAGCTTCCGTCACAGCCTTGGCCAACGATCCCGGAAGATGCACGGTGTCGGCGTCGGTAAATAAGAGCCACGGGCCTACGGCGTTTTTAGCTCCCGCGGCTACGGCGTTATTCTTGCCAGTCCAGCCGGGCGGCAGAGGCGGCGCGTCCAGCACTCGTACGGCGGGAAATGAGCGTGCGATCTCCGCCGTCCGGTCGGTTGAGGCGTCGTTCACCACAATGATTTCAAAACTGATGCCGGTCTGCGGGAGCAGCGATTCAAGACAGGCAGCAAGACTTGCTTCTTCGTTGCGCGCTGGGACAATGATGGAGACCAGCGGATTGATTTGTGCCTCTGACGCGGTCATTGTGTCTGTTTGGCGTGTCTGTTTGGCGAATGCGTGATCGCTGTCCTGCCATCCGCCAAGGTCTTTCGGTATTATAGCTTTGTGCGCTTTTCCACTGCCTTCATCACACTTTTTGTTTTCCTCTTAACCGGATGCTACCGGGGCTCACACCCTACACGGATTGGCGTCCAAGCGCCCGATTTCACCGTGCAGGATGACGAATCCAAAATCGCGCTTGCTCAATTTCGCGGGCAGGTGGTGGTGCTGAATTTTTGGGCCAGCTGGTGCCCGCCCTGCATCGCGGAGACTCCGTCGCTCGTCGCCATGCAGCAGCAATTAAAGGCCAGGGGCGTGGTCGTAGTGGCCGTCAGTATTGATGAAGACGAAGAGGCTTATCGCAAATTCATTAAGCAATATGGGATTACTTTTCCTACCGTGCGTGATCCGGATGAACGGATTGAGCACTTGTACGGCACCGTAAAGATTCCCGAGACTTACATCATTGACCGCAACGGCGTGTTGCGGCGCAAGTTCGTTAGTGATGTTGAGTGGACCGCGCCCGACGTGGTGAAATTTTTAAGTGCGTTATGAAGCGACGGTTTTGAATGCGGATTCTGCGCTGATGTAAAATCATTGATTCAGTCGCCAAGGGTGTGCTGCCGAAAAGCACGCGCGCGACTCAAACCAGGAGATTCCATGCGCAAAGCCAATTTGATTTTGTTGCTGATTGCCGCGCTTCCCTCGGCCCTTTTTTCCCAGTCAAAGGCCGCGCCCGGAGCAGAACCTACGGCTCTGATCCATACAACCGCAGGAAATCTGACCTGCCATTTGTTCCCTAAAGCGGCGCCGATCGGCGTGGCCAATTTCATTGGCTTGGCGAAGGGCACCAAGGATTGGACGGACCCGCGAACGCACCAGAAAAAACACGGCGTGCCGCTTTACGATGGCACGATCTTCCACCGGGTAATTCCCGAATTCATGATTCAGGGCGGCGATCCGCTGGGCAATGGCGAGGGCAATCCGGGATATGAGTTCAAGAACGAGGTTTCGCCCGCGCTGAAATTCGACCGCGCGGGAAGGCTGGCTTACGCCAATGCCGGAACGGACACGAACGGCTCGCAGTTTTTTATTACCGAACAGGCGCTGCTTGGGCAGCAGGGCGACATGCTCAACGGAAAATACACGATCTTTGGGCAGTGCGATGACGCGAGCGTGGCGCTGGTAAAAGAGATTGCCCGCATGGGCTCGGACCCTTCCAACAATCGTCCGTTTAAACCGGTAATAATTAATCACATCAGCATTGAGGGCGCGAGCGGCGCTGGCAGCAAAAAACCGGTGCACACTTCCCACTGAAATTGATTGAACAGGTTTCATCAAACAAGCTCTGCCAAAACATTTATTCATTGAAAGGAAATCATGACTCGTCCTGCTGGAACTTATGCCGTGTTTAATACCTCCGAAGGAACCATTGTTTGCCGCCTGTTGGAGAAAGAAGCGCCGAAGACAGTGCCGAATTTTACCGACCTTGCCGAAGGCAAGCGCGAGTGGAAGCATCCGGTGAGTGGCAAGAAGAGCAGCGACAAACTTTACGACGGAACGATCTTCCATCGCGTGATTCCGAACTTCATGATTCAGGGCGGCGACCCGGCAGGAACAGGTTTTGGCGGTCCGGGCTATCAGTTTGAAGACGAGACCAAAGGCTCTCCGCATAAATTCGATAAGCCGGGAAAACTGGCGATGGCCAATGCCGGGCCGAACACCAACGGCTCGCAATTCTTCATTACGGTTGCGCCAACTACCTGGCTGACTGGCAACCACACGATCTTTGGTGAGGTGGTGGAAGGTTATGAATTGGCGGAGAAGATTGTGAATGTTCCGAAAAGCCGCAACGATAAACCGACGAAGGACGTGGTTGTGAAGTCGGTGGTGATTGAACGGGTGTAATTCGTTTTAGCCTTGTCATCCTGAAGGAGTGTGATTTTTCGCTTTTGCGAAAAGTCACACGACTGAAGGACCTGTGCAGTTGGAGTCTGGATGCATAGGTCCTTCGCTTCGCTCAGGATGACAAGAATGGTTAACCGGGAAGTTTTCCAGGGCGGCGAAGACCACAAACTCTTTAGAAATTAATGATTACTTTTTGGTGCCGTGGAATGGGGGAATGCTTTAATTGCATTTCCGACAGCATTGCCGAACTTCTCGAGTGTTTTGGCAGTTTCGTTCTCCGCGGGATCCTGACTCTTCAACGTCTCACCATCTCCGATAAGTGTCCCTACTGTTTCCCGCGTGTCTATCTCTATTGCCGACGGTGCAAGGATTCCCTGTTGAACAACTGATGAAACGGAGTCATTCGGAATGCTAGAACGGAAGTGCGGCTGGATTGACATGTAAACTTCGACAGGATGCTGCCCCAATTCGGGGTGGACATTGACCGCGGTCACAGTTCCAGCTTCAACCCCATCGACGAGCACTGTCGCTCCGGGTCGCAGACTCTGGCCGCTGTAGAGATACGTTTTGATAACGAAGCTGCGTCGCGGAATCTTCGCGATGTACAGCATGAGGTAAGCGCAACCCAAACAGATTATTGCCGCCAAAACCAATTTACGATTTAAACGCATACTCATGTGCTGTACATGATACTTCGGCAAACGTTTGGACGACAATCATGTTTTCAAGTGTTGCAGCAGGCTTACAAAGACGCCTGATATAACCTTATTCCACTGGTTCCAGTTATGTCCGCCGGGGCCAGGATGGAACTCGTATTGAAAGTGGCGTTCCGCAAGCAAAGCCGCGAACTTGCGGTTCGGAGGTAACAGCCCTTCCTGCTCCCCGCAGGTCAAATAGAAATACGGCATCTGACCGGGGTCTACTTTTCGCGCAAGCACAAACGGATCGTCATCGCGGCGCGTCTGGCTGCCCCAAGGACCGAAGATCGCGGCGTGGCCGCGGTACTGACCGATACGCTTCCATGAGAACGGACGGCTGGGTACGTCGATGGCAGAACTGATTCCGGCGGCGAACCCAAATAGATCTGGATGCTTCAAAGATAAGGTAACCGCGCCGAAGCCTCCCATAGAAACTCCAACGATGGCGCGGTGCGACCGATCACTCGCGGCGGGAAATCGCGATTCCACATCGTGGATGAGATCATTTGTGATGTAGTCCTCGTAGCGGTCTTTCGGCCTTGCCGCTGCGTTCATGTAATAGGACTCATCGCCTTCAGGCATGACCAAGATCAATCCCTGTTCGGCGAAATGCGAGACATTTGAATAGTTCGACCAATCGCGGAAATTTCCACCTCCGCCATGAAGCAGATAAACGACTGACAATTTTTTAGATTGATCGAGAGATGCGGGAAGAATCACGCGATATTGCATGTCGCGATCGAGAGCGGAACTATGAAAGGTGATGTCTTGCAACATCACCTTTGAAGTTAACCGAGGATGATCGGGCGGTGGCTGAGTTTTCTTTGCGCAACCACTTAATCCAAGGCAAAGAAGTAAAACAGCAAGATAGAAATTGGTCGTTCTCACAGCCGAGAACTATACTCCAATCACTCCCACTAGCTCCTTAACTGCGGCGGCACTCTTGTCTAAGCCAGCCTTTTCTTCCGGTGTCAGTTTGATCTCGATGATCTGCTCGACGCCCTTTGCACCGAGCTTCACTGGCACGCCGACGAAGAGGCCTTTGATTCCGTATTCGCCTTCCAGATAGACGGCGCAGGGCAGGATCTTCTTTTTGTCTTTGAGGATCGCTTCCACCATCTCCGTGGCCGCCGATGACGGCGCGTAGTAGGCGCTGCCTGTCTTGAGATATTTCACGATCTCGGCGCCGCCGTCGCGGGTGCGCTGCACGATCGCTTCTAAACGACTCTTCTCGATCAGCTCGGTAATCGGAATGCCTGCGACTGTCGAATAGCGCGGCAGCGGGACCATGGTGTCTCCGTGGCCGCCGAGGACGAAGGCGTTGACGTTCTCCACGCTGACGTTGAGTTCTTCGGCGATGAAGGTGCGAAAGCGGGCGGAGTCGAGGACGCCGGCCATGCCGATGACGCGCTCGCGGGGAAATCCGCTAAGTTTGTAGGCGGCCTGGGCCATCGCGTCGAGGGGATTCGAGACGACGATGATGATGCAATTGGGCGAGTGTTTGACGACTTTGCTGACCACGTCGCTCATGATTTTGTGGTTGGTGTTGAGCAGATCGTCGCGGCTCATGCCCGGTTTGCGCGGAATTCCGGCGGTGATGACAACGATGTCGGAGTTCGCGGTGTCGGCGTAGTCGTTGGTGCCGGTAATGTGCGAGTCGCGTTTTTCGATGGGCATGGCTTCGAGCAGGTCGAGTCCTTTGCCCTGCGGCACGCCTTCGACGATGTCAATGAGAACAACATCGGCGAGTTCCTTAGAGGCGATCCAGTGCGCGGCGGTCGCGCCTACGTTTCCTGATCCTACGATGCTGACTTTCTTACGCATGAATGAGAATTCCTTTCTATGAAAGCAAAATCTTTAACCACAGAGGACGCAGAGCGCACGGAGAAATTACACCGCTGCTAATACTGCGTCCATGTTTCCGATAATCGTGCTGGCGAATTCGCTGGTTTTTACTTTGGTTGCGCCTTCCATCAGACGCTCAAAGTCGTAAGTGACTTTTTTCTGTTCGATGGCACTTTCCATGCCGCGCTCGATCAGGTCGGCGGCTTCGTTCCAGCCGAGGAAGCGGAACATCATGACGCCGGAGAGGATGACTGAGCCGGGATTGATGACGTCTTTATCGGCATACTTCGGCGCGGTGCCGTGGGTGGCTTCGAAAATCGCGTAGCCATCGCCAACGTTTGCACCGGGGGCGATGCCCAAGCCTCCGACCTGCGCGGCGGCGGCGTCAGAAATGTAGTCGCCATTCAGGTTCGGCGTGGCCAGCACGGAGTATTCGTCGGCGCGGGTCACGATCTGCTGAAAGATGGAG
>JANWKU010000202.1 GCA_025451215.1 Terriglobales bacterium | reverse complement strand
GTTATGACTGCCACGTGTTGGATTATGCGTTGCATCAGGCGGCCGTAGCGAAAATCGCTGACCCGAATTTCATCGTGATTCATGTGGATACGGGCGAAGGCGATAAAAATATGGATCTAGTGGCGCAATACAAAATTCCTCTGAAGAAGGGAATTCCGGCGCTGGCGGTGTTAAACAGCGACGGCAGCCTGCTTTACAGCCAGCAGAATGGGGAGTTTGAAGCGGCGCGATCCATGGATCCAGCGGTGCTTACAGCATTTCTAAAGCAATGGAAGCCTTAGGTTTCTTACTCGACAAGCAGATATGGTGGGCTAGCGCGAATAATGTGCGCATTCCTATTGGTATCCTTGTGGCCCTAGTACTGGGATTCCGCTTCTACAGCATTTATCAAAGCACGAAGAAGACAAACCGTCCTCCCAAAGTCAGGCGAATCGAGAACATTGTCGCTATAGGTCTCTGGAGTTTCATTGCGGTGTCGGTGGTTCTTCTGCTGATATTTAAGCGATAACAGACGCGATACGCGAGATGATCTCAGGGAATTAGAACAATTCAACTTGCGCAGTGTGGCCGGGTGCGGATTTTAAGCGCGTATCTCTGGTGATCAAAGTCGCGCTGAGTTTTTCTGCCAGCACAACATAGGCTGCATCGTAAGCTGCCACGTTATGGCGCAGCTGCCAGATGCGTGGCAGCAAAATCGCATGAGGATAGCGCGTTATTCGCAGATCTAAAAAATCTTGCATTGCCTGATCTCCGCGCAATGATGAGATCAAACCTTCGCGCACCAGGCGACGCAATACTTGCGCAATTTCCAAATCCAAAAGATGGGGCGCGTGCAGGGAATCGTGGCGCGCGTAGATTCGTTTTTCAATCTGCTGCCCAGCGGGCGTCTGCAGCAGCCAGTCCACCGCCGCCGATGCATCCACTACGATCACCGGGCTTCCCGTTCCATTTGCAGCCAGCGCGCGGTGTCGAGTTCTCCCACAGATTCGCGCTGGTGCAATTGTTCGCGAAATTCTCCCAGGGTCGGTCGCTGCGCGACTTCTTTAATTTCCATCAGCAGATAGTCGGAAAGGGACATGCCCGCCATGGCGGCGCGGGCTTTTAGGCTGCGATGCAGCGAGTCGGGAACGTTACGGAGCTGAATCATCTTCGACATGCTCAAAGCATACTTTCATGTGTATCACATGTCAACTTTGGTCTTGCAGCCCATGTAGTCAGATTTTCAAAATGAATCTGGAAAATCAAAGGAATTACGCATGACAAGCTGTCATCGAAGTATCACCTGGATACCAACGATGTAAAATAGATGTTTGCAGCGGGCCGTGCCCGCCTTACGTTCAAGATTACGCCTCGGAAAAGAGCCTAAATTTATGTCGCCCAACAACGGAAATACTAACGGAAACTCCACCAGCCTTCGTCTGAAAACCGGCCTCGCCGAAATGCTTAAAGGCGGCGTAATTATGGACGTTACGAATAAGGAGCAGGCGGAGATCGCCGAGAAGGCTGGGGCCGTGGCCGTCATGGCGCTGGAGCGGGTGCCGGCGCAGATTCGCGCTGAGGGCGGCGTGGCCCGCATGGCGTCACCGAAAAAGATTCGCGAGATCATGGCAGCGGTTTCCATTCCTGTGATGGCCAAGTGTCGCATCGGGCACTTTGCAGAGGCGCAAATTTTGCAGGAACTTGGGGTTGACTATATTGACGAGAGCGAAGTGCTCACGCCCGCCGATGAAGCGCATCACGTTGACAAGCAGGCCTTCAAGGTTCCGTTCGTCTGCGGAGCGCGCAATCTGGGCGAGGCGCTCCGGCGCATCGCCGAGGGTGCAGCCATGATCCGCACCAAGGGCGAGGCTGGCACCGGAGACGTGGTGCACGCTGTGAAGCACATCCGCCAGATCGTGCAGGACATGCGCGTGCTTACCGTCCTCGGCGAAGAGGAACTCTACACTCGCGCCAAGGAATTGCAGGCTCCATATGAACTGGTAAAGCTGGTGGCGAAGCAAGGCAAGCTGCCGGTTCCAAATTTTTCTGCCGGAGGCATTGCCACGCCCGCCGACGCTGCGCTCGTCATGCAGCTTGGAGCGGAGGCGGTGTTCGTCGGTAGCGGCATCTTCATGAAGGATTCCACCACCTTCGCCGAACCCGAAGAAGCGGCCAAGCGCGCCCGCGCCATCGTCCGCGCCGCGACGCACTACAACGATCCGAAGGTCCTGCTCGAAGTGAGCGAAGACCTCACCGGAGCGATGAAGGGCCTCGCCGTCGCCGCGCTGGATGAATCGCAGATGCTGCAGACCAGAGGGTGGTAGGAAACAGAAATTAAATATTTAAGGAATACGTACGAGTTGGCCTGCTTCGATAGATTCGAGCGTAGCAAGGACGCTTTGTACGTGAAGAAGCAAGTCTTGCAACCGGCTGGATACCGCTGCGATCAGAATTATTGCGATGCGGCGGCCGGTTAAATTTTGTTCGTATTGAATGCCTGCATCCAAGCTGACGAATACCTGAAAGCCAGCGCTCTCCGCTAAAGACAGCAATTCTCCATTTTTCTTTCCTGCCCATCCAGCTTCAGGAACAGTAACGCAGTCATAAGCTGAAAAATAAGTCTTAAATTTTCGCGGAAGGCACTCGTCAATCAGAATTTTCTTCACAGTTCGCTGACGACGAGGTGTTTGGCGTGTTCGAGCGCAGCGATAGCAACTTCGCGTGGAACACTAGGAAAGTCTTTAAGAAACTCGTCCAAGGTTTGACCGCCCTCTACATAGTCCAGGAGCGTTTGAAAAGGCACCCGAGTGTCGCGAAAAACAGGTGTGCCCGCAAGTACATTTGGGTCTTTAACAATTGAGCTGTTTTCCGGCACCATGTTGACCTTTACCGATTCAAGTGTAACGCAGCCGGGCAAGCGTACCAACAGAAACGAGGCACACTAACTTAGAAATCCCACGTCTCGCAAAGGCGACGAGACATGGGGCGCCCTCAGATTTTACTGCTGGTTGAGCGCTGACATCTGGCAGAGCTCTCGAGAGGTGTAGCGTTGTTTTTCTGAGTAATTTTCATCCAATAGAAGATTCCAGGCCTCTTTGTACTTTTCGAACTCGCCGCCAGTTCTGGGCCTTCTTTTTCCTGGATATACGCGGATATTTTTGCGCGTGCCGAGTGATTCCATAGGAATCAGGTACCAGGTGTCGTATTTGGCGATGAACGCGGCGATAAAGTCCACGTCATCAACGCTGTAGTTCATCTTGCCTTGTCCCCAGTGGCAGGCCACGATAATGGGGAATCCGGTGTAGTTGCGGCGCTCTTCGCTGAAACAGGATTTCACCTGCACCCGAAGCACGCGTTTGCCGTGCTGGGTGACGCAGTCGTAGGGAAAGCTGTCGCCGAAAGGCTTGGCGACTCCGATGCCGTAGGTGGCGGCGCGATACATAAATCCGAGTTCGGCCAGTTCTCCCATGCGCTTGGTGCCAAGATAACCGGCAGGAATATAAGCCTTGCGTGATCTCAAGGTTTGCTCCATTGATTGTTTGGATTGGCAAAAAGAAAAAGGCGCGGACGGAATCCGCGCCTTTGTGTGTCTATTTTTAGAATAGCAAAATCAGGTGGGGAAATGGGACATGGATGGGGAGTTTATTGTGGCTGCTTAATCAGGGAGTTAGGTGGGAATGAAACTTTTGGACGTATTGACAGGGATTGCGGATTGCCTTCGTTGATGCGTGAATATTCCTACTCAAGCCAAAATTAGGCTTGAATGGGCCAACCCACTACTTGTCCCCTCCTGCTAGACTTGAGGGCAATTTTTAGGTGATGTGTCATGCCGTGCCTCTTCTGTGGCAGTGAAGAAAAGTTAACCGACGAGCACATCTTCCCCGCATTCATGGGAGGGGAGATCGAGTTGCGGAATGGTAGCTGTGAAACTTGCAACGGCGATTTTGCAATTGCGGAAGGGATGCTTAAAAAGGAGACTGTTACGATTTTAAATCTTCTTAAAATCGAAAACAGATATGGGGTTGTTCCCAACGCACCTCTTATTGCTGAGATTCGGGGAATGGATATGAAGAACTTGCCAGCCTTCAGGGATGGTGAGGGCGAGATAAACCTATCAAGCGTGGTAAGAGCATCGATCACTCTAGAAGGCAAGAAGTTGCGAGAAGGCTTTTTCCTCACTAAGCAGGAAGGCGATAAATTCGCCGAGCGTGGTCGCGCCCAGGGCGCAATGATTACAGAACGCGATGTCCCTCGCGAAATTGTTATTGAAGCGATGTATACCCAACACCTCTCTTTTGCGTTCTCACTCGAAACGCGCAAGGTGGTGGCAAAGATCGCGTTGACGGCCCTTGCTTTTGAATACGGAATGGCTTTTGCTCGCGATTCACGATTTGATGGACTCAGACTGGCTCGCACTACAGGAACTGTAGAGAATTTAGGAGTGTTGAGTTTTGCCAATGAAGGAATTATCAGTGCCAGCCTTAGAACTCCTTACCAGCACAGCGTAATTGTGTACCTGAGTGCCGGCATGCATAAAGGATGGGGGCTGGTGACGCTCTTTGGTGGCCTCACTTACATAGTGGAACTTACATCTTCCTATAACGAACCGGCGAGCAGGCAATTCAGCATCTATTACGACGCCGGAACTAAAACGCGTGTGCATCCGATTGTGCTGGCTGACGAAATGACGTTGATCGGCCACGTTCTTTCACCCGCCACCCGATTTGAAGATCGGCAAGCGCTGGATGCTCAGTGGTTTCCCATCGTCTCCGGTTTTTGCTCCGGAAATGGAATTGTCATAGAACGGGCTAGCAGCCAAAAACCAGAAGGCCTCACTCCCTAATTATTTGATCAGACCTTTGTGAGATACGAACAATCACCCTTCGGTCACGGTAGGCACATGAATTGTGAATGGTTACCCGGCACTGACGTGCCGGGCTATCTCATGCCGCTCCTACGGAGCTTGTGCCGACTCGCTCAGGCGGGCGCTATGGAGTTTGAACTTCCCAAAAGCTTGTCGTTTTGAGTGGAGCGAGAAATCTGCTGTTGGACAGGAAAGCAGATTCCTCACCGCTAAAGCGGTTCGGAATGACAAGAATGAAGGAATGATCGAAATTGTGTCCTCGGCTTCGCTTCGGGCAGGTTTCGGATGAAGCACTTCGGCGGCTAAAGCCGCTCATTGATCGACGTCCTTTCGGCACGGCTAAAGCCGTGCCCTTCCACAATCTCGAAATTTCTATCGTTGCTGCGCCCGATGGGCGCGTGAATCAGGTTGTGATGATTACCCGGCACTGACGTGCCGGGCTATCAGATGCCGCTCCCATTCGACTCGCTTCGCTGACGCTCAGCTTCGCTCAGGGCAGGCTCTTCGGAGCTTGTGCCGACTCGCTCAGGCAGTCTCTGCGGAGTTTGAACTCCCCCAAAAGCTTGTCGTTTTGAGCGGAGCGAGGAATCTGCTGTTGGACAGGAAAGCAGATTCCTCACCGCTGAAGCGGTTCGGAATGACAAGAATGAAGGAATGATCGAAATTGTATCCTCGGCTTCGTTCGGGCAGGCTTCGGATGAAGCACTTCGGCGGCTAAAGCCGCTCATTGATCGAAATCCTTTCGGCACGGCTAAAGCCGTGCCCTTCCACAATCTCGAAATTTCTATCGTTGTTGCGCCCGATGGGCGCGTGGATCGAATTGTGATGTTTGCCCGGCAGTCGAAGCACGGCTCGGGATGACATGGTTTTTGCAGGTGCAAGAGCGGCTCGGGGTGACCCGGGAAATGCCGCTATCTCAGCAAATCAGGCGGGGTAGTCGCGTCGCTGGCGAAGTTCTGGCGGGGATCGATCTGCGGATCGGCGGGAGCTGGTTCGCCGGGACGGCGCAAGGTTGGAGGGGCGGCGTCCTTTGACTGCTCCGATGCTTTCGCAGCTTCCGAAGGTCCGAGGTCCACTTCTTTTTGTGTTTTTACGGTTTTCTCGCCATCCACTTTCATGTTCTCGACGCGCACCACTTCGTCGCCCACGAAGCGGACAAAATCCACGTCCTGCGGAGGCTCGCCGTAAATCCATTCTTCGTAATCGGTGCCGGTCTCATCCTTTTCGCGGATCTTTTTTGGCGCCTGGCCTTTGGAATATAAGACCATCTCCCGATTCATTCCTACCAATACCTGGTGGGATTTAATCGCTTTTTGCACTATGGGAGGAACGCTTTCAAGATAGGCGTCCACGCCCGACTTGGAGTTGAAATCGAATACGGGCTGAAGCAATTCCTGGACGCGCTTGGCATTGATGTCGGGGATATGGTGGTCGAAAACCAGGTCCACATAAGATCCGCGCGGATTGGAGTTAGAGTCGCTGGGAGCGACCGGCTGTGTGTCACCGCCCATACCTACTTCAATATGCTGGTACCATTTTTTTCTTTTGACGGGGCCGCCATTGATCTCAAAGCGGATGCGGTCTCCCTTAAATGCCACCAGGCTGATAAGCACTTGTTCGCCGGGCTTCACCGAAGGCCCCCACAAAGCCAAATCTTGTCGCAGATCATCGCCGCTGGGGGTGATTTTGCCGTCTTTTATAGAGAGTCCGGTTTTACCCATGGGAAACACGGTACGCACATATGTGAGGTCGGAGGAAAAGGTGCGAAGGATATCAATGCGGTCTTCTTTAGTGAGTTCGCCCTTAAGCGGTTGGCCGGACGCGGCTGGGGATTTTCGATCATCCGCACGGAGGATGGCAGGCACGGCGAGTAACAGCGCCAGAACCGAGAAGCAAACGACGGTGCGGGGAAGAATAGAAAGCTGGTGGGAGCGCATAGGACACCTGCACGGCTCTGACGGAATTATACCGCCATCGGGGGTGGGAGTGGTCGCGCTTTCTGCATCGTGCTTTCGTGACGGCGAATCGGAGGAAATAAAAAAGGCGCACTCTTTTCGAGTGCGCCCATGGAGATTTACTCGCCGTTATTTATAGTAAAAGTTCAACTTATCCAAATAGACCGAATAGTCTTTCTGTGCGCTGTTTCCGTCCATCTGGTAATTGATGGTCATGCCGTACCAACTGGTGTTGGTGGGCGTATCGTAACGGTCCACCTTGGAGGTGACGTCATTCAACGTGATGGAAATGAAGTGGACGTGGTTATCAGAGGTACGTTCGGCTTGGATGACGAGATGATTCCAGGCGCCGCTCTTGGGATTGCAAGGAATTCCGCTCTTCACCCAATGCATGGTCTGATTGTTCCAAGTGTCCCACTCGTGCCC
>JANWKU010000201.1 GCA_025451215.1 Terriglobales bacterium | reverse complement strand
TTGAGCCAGCGCCGCGCTGACTCGGTGATCCAATATCTGGCCTCGCAATATCAGGTACCTGCCTACAAGATTTATTTAATCGGACTGGGCAAGGACAAGCCGGCTGAACCGAACAAGACTTCAGAAGGACGCGCCGCCAATCGCCGCGTGGATGTGCGGGTCATGACCAACACTACAGGTGAAGGCGCCCCACAACCCAGCGCGACGAGCACAAGCCCGTCCATGTAAACAGTTTGTCCCTCCTCCCCGGAGGATTTAGCAGCACAGGCCGTTTCTTCCCCGGAAACGGCCTGATTTTTTTTGCGTGCAAGGGTTGCAATTTATAGGCTGTTGATAGTGTGGCCATATCCCATTCCCGCTAGCACGCCGCGCATGTAGGCAAAGCTCGCTATCACGCCGGGCATAGGATCGTTGGGATGAACTTCGTACTCGAGATCCACGAAGCCTGGATACTTTGTTGCGATCAGCGCTTGGAAAATCTCCCGCACCGGCATCCTGCCTTCTCCCACGGCGACCTGGCTTTCTTTGCTATGGAAGTCGGTAAGGTCCTTCATGTGCATGTTGAATAGCCGTGGGCCTGCGGCATGGATCGCATGGACTACATCCGTGCAAGCGCGGACGGTATGGCCCACGTCAATGCAGCATCCGATGCGTGGGTCCATATTCTTGACGGCTTTCAATACATCCAGCGGCGAAGGCCATAGCTTGTCTTCTGGGCCATGGTTGTGGATGGCGATGCGGATGTCGTATTCCTTCACAAACTTCTCAATCCGCGGCAGCGTTTCCAGCGAGGGATCGCCGGCGACGATCACGCCGATGCCCGCGCGTTTGCAGTATTCAAATTTTGCGCGGATGTCGTCATCTTCATCCTTCTGGAAATAGATGGCGCCGGCCGCGTGCAGCTTGATGCCTGCGGCGGCATAATCGGCGAGCGCGGCTGCCTCTGCCTGCGGATCCATGGGAAGATGGTCCCTGGCGTCTTTTGCATTCAGCGCAGAAACGTCGAGCTGCTTCATAAATCCGATCATCTGCGCGCGGGCGAAGTTGCGAAAAGTATAGCTGGCCAGGCCCAGGCGGATCGGCGATGGTTTACTACTGGCTTCAAGCACGGGCATCTGTGCAGAAATGCTTGCTGGAAGGCCGCACGCGGCTGCAACCACCGCGCCCATGCGGAAGAAATCGCGGCGCGAAAGAGCGTTCTTTTCAGACATGCGGCTCCCAACCCTTCTCGTACTCGCGCCCCCACATTTTCATAGCTTCACTGTCGCCCTGGATTTGTGCGTCCTTCTGGTCAAGATGTAGCTCGCGGTTCACCTCCCACGCAACATTGGAGAGCTGTAACATGGTCACCGCAACGTTTCCGACTGCGATGGGTGCGTGGAGCTTTTCTCCGTTGCGGATTCCGGCAATGAAGTTGGCGAAGTGCGCGTCGGTCATGGAGTCGCGTCCAACGAGGTCCGCGGATGAGGTTTTGCCACCAACCTTGAATTCGCTGGTCTTATTTCCTTTGAGGTCGTATATCTCATAGCCATCACGGTCTACTAGCACGGTGCCCTCCGTGCCCATGATGGTTGAGCCGCGATCACGGTTGTAATATTTCATTCCCTGGCAGCTCTTGCTCTCCCAGGTAATCATCTTGTCGTCGTATTCAAAGCTGGTGACCAGCGTGTCATAAAATTGCCAGTCGTCGTGGAAGTGATAGCGGCCGCCTGATGAACTGATCCGCCGGGGATAATCCACGCCCAGCGCCCAGCGGCAAACGTCCACTTCGTGGGTGCCGTTATTCAGCGCCTCTCCGGTACCGTAAATCCGAAACCAGTGCCAGTTATAGGGTTGCACATTGTCTTTATATGGACGGCGGGGCGCGGGTCCTTGCCACAAATCCCAATCAAGTTGCGGCGGGACGGGAACCTCCTTGCCGACTCCGATGGACTTTCTCACATTGCTGTACCAGCACTTCGCGAAATAAGGCCTGCCGATCAAGCCTTCGTGAATCTTCCCGACAATTTCGATCGTGTGCGGAGACGAGCGCTGCTGCGTGCCCATCTGCACCAGCTTCCCGTACTTTTGTTGCGCCTCCACCAACATGGCGCCCTCGGCTGGATTGTGGCTGCACGGCTTTTCCACATAAACATGCTTGCCTGCCTGCAATCCGGCAAGGGCCATCGGAGTGTGCCAGTGGTCGGGCGTGGCGATGGTAATTGCGTCTACACTTTTCTGTTCGAGAATCCTGCGAAAGTCCGTCTCCGTGGCAGGTTTCTCGCCCATTTCCTGGTGAGCGGCTGCAGCGAACTTTTGCAGAATATTTTTATCCACATCGCAAACATGAGAGATGCGCGCGGCGTTCTTGTTCGCCTTAAGCGACGAGAGGTGAGCGTAGGCACGGCCGTTGAGCCCTATGACGGCGAAGTTCAGCCGGTCGTTTGCGCCAAGAATTTGTGCATAGCTTTTGGCAGTGGTTCCTACAGTGAGTCCGGCTGCGCCAACCGCTACTGTGTCCAGAAATTCACGTCGTGTGATCATTTATTTATCCTCAGAAAATCGATCCCAAAGAGAATGAAAAAGGGGGCTTAGCAGGATATGCCCGCTTTTGCCAGCGTCTTCTTCAATCCAGCCATACTGATCCGCGTGGATGCTTCCGGGGTGCCTCCGCCACGCCAGTGCGTCTCCAGGCTCAAACCGTAACGGAAACCGTCGCGCTGTAACGCCTTAAGTTGTCCGACCCAATCGACAACGCCGCTGCCGACTGGCGCCCAGTCATATTTGTGGTCAGGCTTGCGCACAACATCTTTGCAATGGCAGTGCCCAATGCGATGTTTGGGAAGCAATTCATAACCGTCGGGGTAAGGCGTGCTGCCAATCGCCGCGGCGTTGCCGGGGTCCCAGTTCAACATAAAATTCTTATTGGGAATTGCGCGCAGCAATGCAGCCGCCTCTTCGCCGGTGGCGGTGTTGCATGACATTTCGTTTTCCAGTAGCAGTATCAATCCGTTTTTAGCGCAACGCTCGGCGGCATTTTGCAATTTTGCGTTGATGGCTGCACGGTATGGTTTCTGATCATCCAGTCGCCAATAGTCGAAGCAGCGAATCCTGTCTGTATTGAAAGATTTTGCGAGAGAGATGCAATGCTCCAGCAGTTTATCTTGTGCTTTTGCATCAAAATCGGCGTTAAACTGATCGCGTTTTTCACTCTGGCGGGAGCGAGGAGCGCCCGGCCAATCCGTTTTGAACAGAGGGCTGGCAATATCGGTCACGCGGAGTTTGTGTGCTGAGAGGATTTTCTTCGCCTCATTAATTTCTTTCTCGCTTAAATCCGTCACATTCTTATTCCACATCGCGCGCAATTCTATCCATCGCAGGCCGAAGTCGCCGGAGACGATCCGGCATGCCTTCTCAAAATCCTGTGTGATTTCGTCGTTGATGACAGCCAGGCGGAAGGGGCAAGCCGTGGCCTTCGTCTGCTCCTCATGCGCCAATGCTTTTCCGGCAGATGGCAGCACCGAGCCAAGCCCAGCAAGCCCCAAACCAGCAAGCATTTTGCGACGTGTGAACTTCATTCTGTGCCTCCAAGCTATAGAAATGCCAATATTAATGGGACCGACCTTTATAACCCCGCAGGCATCCGGCAGGCCAGAGGATATCTTCCCGCGCGATTAAAAATAAGGCACCACATGGAAATGAAACTGCCATCTAATGCTGTAGATCAGTTCACGGTAAAATAAGCATATGCACAGGGTGCTGTTGTTTACCTTGATTGTGAGTTTTGGCGGGGCGACTGCTCTCCATGCGCAAACAGCGGCCGGCCCCACGTCCAGGCAACAGGAACAGAAGGCGGATTCCGGCCAGCCCGCCAACGAGCAGGCGGGAAGCGCCGCCGGAGAGAGTTCCAGCAAGAACACGCAAATTGACATCAGCCCTCCACCCGATGACGCTAAAGACCATCCGGAAAGCGCGGCGGCGGTAAGCGATGCAGAAGAAGAATCAGGCGCGAATGGCTCCCAAGTGGAGGAATTCCATCCGTGGAACCCGCACAAGGCGATGAAGGATATCGAAGTGGGAGATTTTTACTTCAGGCAGAACAACTACAAGGCCGCGCTCAGCAGGTACCAGGAAGCGTTGCTCTACAAACCCAATGACGCGGTAGCGAACTTCCGTTCAGCGCAGTGTTTTGAAAAGCTCAACAGCCCTCAGGATGCCGTGGAGCACTATCAGGCTTACCTGAAGGTGATGCCACACGGGCCACTTTCGCGCGATGCGGAAAAAGCTCTGGCAAAGCTGCAAGGGACGTCCGCTAAGGCGCCGCAAAAATCAGAATAACGGCGTTACTTCTCTACGCGCATGAAACCGCCCGAGGTCGCGTTGATGGAAATCGCCAGCTTGGGCGTCTCGCGGTTGGAACCATAGATCACGTGCCAGATCAAGTCGTTCGTGGCGCTGCTCCAGTCCAGAACATAAGACACCGGAGTCTTTGGGTTCTGCTGGAGGATTTTTTCGCCTCCATGTTTTTGCGCCTCTTCGAAGGCTTTGTCGGAATCTATTTTCAAAAAGCTGAGGTTAAAGGCGTGCGTGGAAGTATTGTCCGGGTTGTAACTGTCCTGGCTGCCGGGAACCACGCCGCGCTCGGGAGCATCCGCCACGTTGGTTCCACACCAAGAGAAGGCCTTCATCGCATGCTGGGAAGCGGAGCCAAATGATCCCAACCAAACGTCGGCCTTGCCGTCATGGCCGTCAGAGTCGGAAGTAGGCTGCGAAGCGAGCCGGAAGGGCTGCGCATCGGCCGCCCACCCCCGTGCGGAGATGAAAGATTTCTGGAATGCCGCCCGCCCCGTGAGCATCTCGACTGGTTTCGGCTGCGGTTTCTCTGATTGATCGCTGGTACATCCTGACATGCATAACGCGCTGACAGCTGCAATTAACACCAAGGATATTTTGATCGTTCTAGTCTTCATCGTTGTCCGTGGATTCTTTCCGCCGCAACGAGCGGCTACCGACAGCATAAACTGCCGGCACATTTTCGAGTAAAGAAAAGCCCTCCCGCATGGAGGGCTTTTAAATCACTATCAAATTATTTTGTGTGGTCCATGGCTGCTTTGCGTGCCTGCTCTTGCAAGTCAGCAAGATCGTGTTTGGCATCGTCCAGGCCTTTTTGCTTTGCGGCGATCTGTTCTTTGTAGGCGGCGTCTTCTTTGTCCCAAGAGCTGGCGTTGCGCAGGCGATTGCCCGCATCACCATAAAAGGCGGCGGCGCGGAGCTGATATTCCTTTTGCGCCACATCGAGTTCGCGGGAGAGCAGGTCCACTTTGCTCTGCGCATCGGCGATCTGGTTCTTGAATTCATCGCTTGATGGCTGCTGCTTACTGTCAGACGACGCCGCGGAATTGGGAGTGGAGGCCGGGGCTGAGGCGGAAGCGTCATCCGCAGCGGCCGTTGCGGCATCACCTTTGCCAACCACACTCAACGTTTCCGTTCGAGGCAGATTGTCGTTGTCGAAATGCTTGGACGTGTCCGGCTTTTTATCCGCGCGCACAGTCCGCGCGTATGCGCCCAGGGATTCATTTGAGTTCGCGCTGGATTGGGCTGCCGCACCGACGGCTGCGGCTGCGACGAACATCCCGGCGATCATTAAGTTCACGATCACATTACGTTTCATTGTGTCTCCCTCCACCATACGTTTCAGAACAGCGGCTTGATCAATATCTCAATTTTGAGTGTTGCGTTTCTTCATCACTTTGAGCCAAAAAGTCAGCTACAGAACCGGGTCGTTCACAACATTCTCCAATACCATCGCAAGAACTGGTTTCCGTAGAACAGCGCGACCATGGCCATGCTGCCCAGGAATACCCCAAAAGGCATCTGGTAATTTCGCAGCGCGATAGCGGCGGAGGCCCATGCATGACGGCGCGCCTCACGTGCCGGCTCATGATTGCGTTCCATGCGGCGGCGCGTGCGCTTCATCCAAACCGCGAACAGCGTCCAAAGTCCGAATAACGAACCGGCGATGGAAGCGGTAAAAATAGTAAAGATGGTCAGCTTGATCCCCAGAAAAGCGCCCACCATAGCCATCAGTTTGACGTCGCCGAATCCCATGCCCTCCACGCCGCGTGCGCGCAAGTAGATCGCGCCCGCACCGTAAATGAACGATGCTCCGACAATCGCGCCCAAGGCTGAATCGCAAAACGAGAACAGATGCGCCGACAGGCTCGAACTTGCCGGCAGATTCACGACGCCCGGCAATAATTGAGAAGCCAGATCATTTACTGGAACGAACAAACTGAATACCAGTCCCAGGCCCAGTCCAGGAAGCGTGAGCTTATCGGGCAGTAGAAAAGTTTCCGCATCGGTAAAAATAAGCCCCAGAATCAGGAAGCCGAAAACGCAATACTTCAACGTCGGAATAGTCAACCCAAAATGGGCGTAGCAGACAAGAAAAATTGCGTCAGTGAGCAATTCAATCAACAGATAACGCGGGGAGATACTCGCCTTGCAGTTGCGGCAGCGGCCACGAAGTATCAGCCAGCTGAATACCGGAATGTTGTCGTAGAACTTAATGGGTTTCTTGCAGTGCGGGCATGCTGATCCCGGATACACAACCGACAAATCCCGGGGCATGCGGTAGATACATACGTTCAGGAAGCTGCCAAAGGCCAGCCCCAGAGCGAAAACCGCGAATGTCAGCACAGGATCCAGAAATATCACCAAACAGCAGATTTATTTGGATTTCTTCCAGAATTATACGGCGGCACCGCGCTTCGATCGTAGGTACCAAAGGTACTGTACGCGCGGACAAGCGTGGAGTGGCTTATGAGGTGTTCACAGTTAAGTCTATGAATCCGCTAGGCCACGGCTAGCGAAACCGCGGCCACATCAGGAAGGAAGATATGAAAGATGGTTCCACTTGGCCTGGGGGAGACGCGGCTGCGGACACGAATCGTCCCGCCGTGCTTCTGGACAATGCCCTGCGAGATCCATAGGCCAAGGCCAGTCCCCAGGTCTTTTTTAGTGGTAAAAAAGGGCTCAAAGAGATGCGTCATTTCCGTTGGATGAATACCAAAGCCGGTATCAGCAATTGAGATCCGTACGCCAGCACGCCCTCCGTTCCGCCATTCGTGCCCTCGCGAAACGTGCACGCGCAATTTTCCGCCATTCTTCATGGCATCCGCGGAGTTAATGAGCAGGTTGGCAAAAAGCTGGCGCAGTTCACCCGGATAGCCCTGCACGTTCGCCTCCGCCGAGTATTTCTTTTCCACCTGAATGTATCCCGTATTGAGCTTTGCCGAGTACAACGCCAATATCTGGTCAATCATCTCCGGAACATTGAGCAGGGCAGTGGAATGGCTCTCGCGGACAAATCCCAGGGCGAAACGGGTAATGGAGCTGATGCGGTCCACCTCTTTTTCCGCGAGACGGAGATATTCGCCACATTTTGAAGAATTATTACGCGCGAGATACAAAAGATTGGCCAGCGCTTCCAGCGGATTGTTGATTTCGTGTGCCAGCGTGGACGCCATGCGCCCCGCGGTAGAAAGCTTCTCATTCTTGCGCAGGATTTCTTCGGAGTGCTTTTCCGCCGTGATATCACGCACAATCGCCGACGCTCCCGCGACCACCTTGCCGCTACGTAAGGGCGCAATGGAAATCTGCACCAGCACGCGCGAGCCGTTTTTGCGGAGATGCTCCGTCTGATAATTATTCACGTGTTCCCCTTTGCGGACGCGAGCCAGGTTCCGTGAAACCTCGCGCGCCTTCTCGATTGGGGACAAAAAAGCGATGTGCCGGCCGAGGGCCTCCT
>JANWKU010000200.1 GCA_025451215.1 Terriglobales bacterium | reverse complement strand
CTGAGTTTGCTAAAGCTATCCACGCCTGTGGAGATGAGAATAACGTACTTGTGGCCCTGAATATCTTGCAGGCGATCCAATGTGTCGCGGAGTGCGTCGAACAGATTGGTTTCCTGCCATTCCGGCAGGCGCACTTGGTTTAGGGCGCCCATGACCGCTTGCTTGTTTTGCGTAAAGTCCACGAGAATATGCGGCTTGATGTCGTAATATTCCACCGCCACCCAGTCATTCTTCTTCAGGTTGGCGGCGAAATTATAAGCGCCGATCAGAGTATCCTGAAGAAAGGAGTAATTCGTTTGGGCGAACTCCACCAGCAGTACAGCGGTGATGGGAGCGTCCTGTGATTCATGGAAGCTGGCGATATTTTGTTGCACGCCATCTTCGAAAATCTTGAAATTATCTTTTTTCAGGCCAGGCACAAACTGTCCATCTTTCGTTGTGATCAACACCGGGATATCAACTTCCGGGACCGTCACATTGATGGAGTAGTTGGGCAACCCTTCAATCTTCTTCGGCGTCTCCGGAGGCGGCTCGGGCGGAGCTTCCCTTTTCTTGGGGATCGCATAAGGCCCGGCATCGTCATTGGGGCCGCCGGCCGCAGGCGGCGCTTCCTGCTGTGGGCCGGACTGTTGATCGGATGGCTGAGAGGCTTGTTGGTCTTGGGCGGAGACCTTGCTCACCGGCAAAAACATCAGGGCCAGCACCAGGCAAAACACCGCTGAGAGCGTTTGTCCCAGTCGCGGCATTTTTTTGTTTAAAACACAAGAAATCATGGGACTCCTTTAAAAAACCCTATGCTAGTATAGACGCAACAACTTCGCGGTAGGATGTTTGCCCGGTTTTCTGTTCTCTCCTCCGGCACACCGTTAGCCCCGCGGAGTAGCGCTTCGGGAGACCGTTGGGGCCTCCAGGAAACTTCATGAGACGTATATTTTTTTATCAGGCATTCCTCTGCTTATTGCTGTCCTCTTCCTTCCTGTTTAGTGCTGATGCGCCACCTACGGTGGAGACCATTTCGCTGAACGAAATCCACGCGGGCATGAAAGGTGTTGCCTACACTGTGTTTCAGGGCACGAAGCCTGAGCCGATGGATGTGGAAGTCCTGGGGATTCTGAAGAATGCCAATGGCCCCAAAGGCGACATTATCCTGGTGCGACTGGGCGGAGAAAAGGCGCAATACACCGGCGTGGTTGCCGGCATGAGCGGAAGTCCTGTTTACCTGAATGGAAAACTCGCGGGTGCGCTGGCATTCCGCATCGGGGAATTTTCCAAAGAGCCGATTGCCGGAGTAACTCCCATTGGCGAAATGCTTGAGATCAGCGCGATGGACCGCTCTCCGGGCGAAGGCACAGTGGAGGCAAAAGCGGGTCCGGCAATTCCTGAGAAAACATCCGGCCCCGGCGTGGCGAACTTGCCTGCGTCCAGTTTCGAAAATTTCTTAAAGCCGATTGAGACGCCGCTGGTTTTTAACGGATTCTCGGAGGATGCGATCAAGCAATTCGCGCCGCAATTTGCCTCCGCCGGAATTGTTCCCGTGATGGGAGTCGGTTCGGTCAGCGACGCCAAGCAGCCGGAGCCGCTTGAGCCGGGTTCGGCGGTGAGCGCCATTCTGGTGCGGGGCGATATGGATATTGCCGCTACCTGTACCGTCACCTATATTGCGGCGAACCATCTTTTGGCGTGCGGACATCCGCTGCTGCAGTTCGGCATGGTAGATCTGCCGATGACTAAAGCCCAGGTGATTGCCACTCTACCTTCGCCTTTGAATGCATTTAAAATCGTGAACGCGACAGAGCCGGTTGGCACCTTCGTTCAAGACCGCCATACGGGAATTTTGGGCGAGTTCGGCAAGAAACCGGAGATGATTCCCGTCACGCTTACTATTCACGGTGGGCCAGTGGACCGGCAATTTCATTACGAAGTGCTGAACAATCCACGCCTTAGCCCCGTGGCCATGATGGCGACCGTCTTCAATGCGCTGCACGGTGTGAATGAGTACGGAGAAGAAACTTCCTATCAGTTAAAAGGACAGATTTCCGTGGATGGATATCCCGACGTCAATCTACAGGATATGTTCGCTTCAGCGGATGGAAGCCAGCCGGCGGCGATGCTGGCCGCGATTTCCTTGGGTGATCGCTTCGGGCGGATTTACGACAATCCTTACAGCGCTCCGGAAATTCGCGGCGTTCGCATGGATTTTGATGTTGTGCGCGCGCGGCGCTGGGCGCGATTGGAAGGCGCTCGCACAGACGTAATTGAAGCGCGGCCCGGAGATGAGATTACCGTGGAAGCGGTCTTGCAACCTTACCGCGGAGAAGCCATTGTTGAGCAAATTCCAGTAAAAATACCTACTTCCGTGGCGCAAGGCCCGCTGCATATTCTGGTGAGCGATGGCGACACCCTCGACCGTTTGCGCCACACGCAGCCGCTTTTCGCCAGCCGCATGGATCTGGCGTCTACGATTGCCTTGCTCAATAAAGAGCACGTGAACAATAAAATTTATGTTTCGCTGCTCGAAGCGAATCCCGAAGCCATGATCGGCGATAAAGTTATGCCCGGCCTGCCGCTTTCCATTATGAATGTTATGGACAGCATGCGAGGAACGCAGGAAATGGTCGTGCAGGCGGAATCCGCGGTGGACGAATCGGCCACCGAGCCACTTGACTATGTTGCTTCAGGTGCGCAGGTTTTGACCATCTCCATCAAGTGAGGCTCCGAAACTTTTCTTCGTCGTTATATTTCCTGAGTGTTCCCGCTCAATTTTTCATGAGGTGTGCATTGGCCATTCGACGCCGCAATTCTTTTAGCTTGTATTCCATGGGTGCTTCCATCTTTTTTGTCTCGGTATTTTTTTGTTCTCTGTTCGCTCTCGGAGAAGGGACCCACTCCTGGGAACAATCAAACTTTAACGATCTTTCCAAGGGAACTGCCAAAGGCGTGGCCATTCACAGCACCGGAGGACTGGAATTATCGCCGGCATTCAAATCTCTGGCCACGACTCCCTCCACCTATATCTGGGCGATTGCAGCCGATCCTGCCGGGAACGTATACGTGGCCGCGGGCGCGCCTGCGAGGATTTACCGCATTACGCCAGACGGAAAGTCTTTAGCAATATTCCAGCCGCAAGAGTTGCAGGTGCAGGCGCTTGTTCTGGATAAGAATGGCGTCATCTATGCCGCGACCAACCCAGACGGCAAGGTGTACCGGATTGTTCCGCCGACCGCTGGCGATTCGAAAGATTCGAATGCTGCTTCCGCGTGGCACGCTTCGATTTTTTTTGATCCCGGCACGAAATACATTTGGGACCTGGCACTTGATGCATCCGGGAATGTTTATGTGGCAACCGGCGATCATGGAGAGATTTTCCGGGTAACTCCGGCGGGCGATCATTCAGTTTTCTTTAAGAGCGATGAAGCCCACATTCGAGTTTTGGCTTTCGATCATCAAGGCAACTTGATTGCCGGTTCGGATGGGAGCGGCCTTATCTATCGCATTTCGGCCAAGGGCGGGGCATTTGTTCTGTACAGCGCGCCAAAAGAAGAAATTACCGCGCTTGCGGTAGATGGCAAAGACAATATTTATGCGGCGGGAACGGGAGAAAAACAGGGCGCGACTGCTTCCTTTCCCGTGATTTCCACGACCACCGCGGTAACGCCATTGCCTGCCGTCAATGCGGGCCAGAGTCCCATGGTTCAGGCGATGCCCACTCCCGGCCCCGCAGTGATCAATTTCCCAGCTTTGGCGGAAAAGGGAAATTCCGAAATCTATGAGATCGCGCCGGATGGTTCGCCTTCGCGCATCTGGGCGTCTCATGACGAAATCGTTTATGCGCTGGCGTTCGATTCTCAAGGAAGGTTACTCGCCGGAACCGGCAATCACGGACGCATCTTCGCCATTGCCGGAGAGAACGATTACGTGGACCTGCTGCAAGCCAGTGCCAGCCAGGTAACGGCTTTTGCCAAGGGCGCAGGCGGTCTCTATGCCGCTACCAGCAATTTGGGCAAAGTGTATTTGCTGGGCGCGTCGCCGAATTCTGACGGCACTTACGAGAGTGATGTTTTCGATGCGCATAATTTTTCCCGCTGGGGCAGGTTCCAGTTCCGCGGGAAGGGGAACGTAGAGATTTCCGTCCGCAGCGGCAATGTTGATAATCCAGATCGCAACTGGAGCGCCTGGCAGAAAGTAGATCCGCAAAAGGATGCCGATGCCGGCGCTCCCTCCGCTCGCTTTATTCAATGGAAGGCGGAACTGCATGCCGGGAATCCCGCGCCGCAATTGGACAGCGTGATCGTCAATTACCTGCCAAAGAATGTGCCGCCTGCTTTTGACGATGTGAGCGTGCAATCGGACGTGCGTTATCAATCCTTGCCCAGGCCGGTGGACGCATCCGGGAACAATAATTCCCAACCGCATTTTGATGTGCAGCCCCAGCCGATTCACGATTCGAGTTCCATCGGCGTCAGATGGGCGGTTCACGATGACAATGGCGACCAGATGGTTTATTCGCTCTACTATCGCGGAGATGGCGAGGGCCGGTGGCTGTTGTTGAAAGACGGCATCAATGACAAGTTCTATTCGTTCGACGCATCTCTGTTGCCCGATGGCGGATATACGATGAAAGTCGTCGCCTCGGATGCTCCGTCGCATCCGCCGAATGAAGGGCTCACTGCGGAACGGAAAAGCGCGCGCTTTGAAGTGGATACGACGCCTCCGCTCATTGAGGGCCTGAACGCATCGCTCTCCAACAACCAACTTCGCATTCAATTTCGCGCCAGCGACAGCTTCTCCAATATCAAGCGGGCGGAATATTCCGTGGATGCCAGCGATTGGCAATACATTGAACCGGTGGACCAGCTTTCAGATTCGCGGACTGAAAACTATGACTTCCGAACTGCATTGCCCTCGCAAGTCAATGCGAGTCAGGAGAATGGAAAACCTGCCGTGCCCGGAGAAGAACATGTCGTGGTCGTGCGCGTTTACGATCACTTTGATAATCTCTCGTCCGCGAAGTTCGTGCTTAGAGCAAAGTGAACTGGATAGAAAATTACTAAGTCTTGGTTTCCGGGAGCTTTTGTTTTACCGTCGCCGCGATTGTTCCGCGGGAAAGGCGGGCCGTGATCTCGTCGCCATTCTTGATTTTGTCCGCATCCTTGAGCAATTTGCCGTTGGCGTCAAAAACCAGGGCATAGCCGCGGTCCAGAATCGCCAGTGGCGACAGCGCTTCCAATTGCGCAAGCACGTGTTCCAGCCGTAAGCGTTTGGTTAAAAGGAAATTCCTCATCACGGAACTCACGGCCGCCGTCTGGCTGCTGAGTTCTTTGCCAATACCCGCCAGTACTCGGCGCAAATCGTAGTGTCGCACTGCCGCCGAGAACATTTCGAATTTGCGCCGCTGCGTCTCCAGTAAATTTCGCTCTGCATGAGCAATCCTGTAAACCAAATCGTCCAATCGCTGCTGGCGGCGATGGATTAAATCCATCATGCGCGCGAATGCACCGTGCCGTGAAAGTTCCACCAGGTTCTGCCGTGCCAGCAGTAGCCTATAGCGCATTGCTTTTTCAAGGCGGAGGCGTGATCCTTCCAGTTGCTCGTCCAAATCCTGTCGCGACTGGATCACCAGTTCCGCCGCCGCGGATGGCGTTGGCGCGCGCAGATCGGCGACGAAATCAATAATGGTGAAATCCGTTTCATGCCCCACCGCAGAGATGACGGGAATTTCCGATTCAGCGACAATTCGCGCAAGCGCCTCATCATTGAAAGCGGCGAGGTCCTCGGCGGAGCCTCCGCCTCTCGCGACGATGATGACGTCCGCGCTGTGGCTCCGGTTGAAATAACGCAAGCCTGCGGTGACCTCCGCGGCTGCGGATTCCCCCTGAACCTGCGCGGGAAAAATTACGATGTTCACCGTGCGGTGCCGTCGTTGCAGGATGTTCAGAATGTCCCGCAGTGCCGCGGCTTGCGGGGAAGTCACAATTCCAATACGGCGCGGCAGCAGTGGCAAAGGCTTTTTGCGGGTGGAGCCGAACAGCCCTTCAGATTGCAGCTTGGCTTTTAGTTGCTCAAATGCAATTTGCAGCGCACCCGCGCCCTTAGGTTCGATGTACTCGGCGGAAATTTGCAGTTGGCCGCGGTCTTCATAAATCGTGATGCGCCCCCGCACCACCACCTGCATGCCATTTTCCGGGCGAAAGCGCAGCAGTCGCGCCTGGGAACGAAACATGACGGCGCTCAATTGCGCGCTGTCGTCTTTGAGGGTGAAGTAGATATGCCCGGATTCGTGAGCACGAAAGTTAGAAATTTCTCCTTCGATCCAACTATCGCTGTATTCACGTTCCACATGCGTGCGCACCGCAGCCACTATGTCTTTGACCGCCCATACGCGGCGGCTGGGCGCGGTAAATCCGAAACCGAGTTGGTCAAGCGATGGCACGAAAGGCAGTGTACAGGGATGGCCGCCGCTCTTGCCAATCCGGAGAAAACGCCGGGAAAATGAAATGCAAGTTACCGCCGAAAGATCGCGACCAAATACAAAATCACTGTGAGCAGAACACTTGCCAGGATGGAAGAGGCTAGAGGGAAATAAACGGTCGTGTGTTTTCCATGAAATTTAATGTCGCCCGGCAGTCGGCCCAGCGGAACATGCGCCCGCCCAAGCAGAATAAGTAATAGCCCACCAACGATGACCAGTGCTCCCACGGAGATCAATAATTTTCCCAACTCCGGCATACGGTTAGTTTAAATGAAAAGCGCGAATGCAAACTCATCGTTCCGGAATTCTGGTTCTAAAGGCTAAAATAGCCGGAACTATCGCAGGGCGCTTTTCGTAAGTACAAAGGTCGCTTGTGTTTGTTATGCAATAAATTCCGTCTGCCAAAGCAGGAGTTAAAAATGGTCAAATACGAGCGTACTTCGATTGTGGGCGCCACAGTACTGATTGGCTTGGGAGTTCTTTTTCTTTATACGAACTCTCACCCCGGAGTAGACCCTTGGCCGCTTTTGAGCCGGTATTGGCCGGTATTTCTAATCTTTGTGGGACTGGGTAAACTCTGGGACTATTACAAGACAAAAAAAAATCCTGGCGGCTCCCGCGGGTTGATCACTGGCGGAGAGATCGCAGCCATTGCGCTCATTATTTTTTTCGTCATTGCCATCTCCCGCCACCACGATTTCCATGGCGCGACTGCCCGGCAGCACGAAGGCATTGACTACGGCGAGGCGCAATCGGCTCTCGTGGATATTGAAATGGCCGAAGGAGACTTGCAACTTTCCGGTGGAGCACAAAAATTGCTGGATGCCGATCTGGATTACCAGAAGTCTTCTTCCATTCCAAATGTTTCTTACGAGGTGAATGGGACTGAGGGGCATCTCGTCATCAAACAAATCGAGCACTCTCATGTGCATTTTGCGCCGGGGTGGGGCGGCGAAAAGAACGACTGGGACATTCACCTTGGCAACAAACTCCCCATGGAACTAAAAGTGCAAATCGGCGCCGGGCGAGGAACATTGCATCTGAGCGATCTGCCTCTCACGAAACTGGATTTGCAAATGGGCGCAGGCTCAGCGACTGCCGATCTTCGTGGAGACTGGAAGAACAGTCTTGACGCGCACATTCAAGGGGGCGTGGGCAGCGCAACCATCTACCTACCGAAGGATGTAGGCGTTGAAGTATACGCGCATGGCGGCCTGGGCTCGGTGAATGCCCATGGGATGGAAAAAGATGGCGACCGTTACGTGAATGAAGCTTATGGAAAATCGCCGATTACTCTGGAATTGCATGTGGAAGGTGGAGTCGGCTCGATTGATTTAATCCCCGAAATGTGAGGCTGCGGGAGTTGGATCGCTCATTTGTTTTTTCGCTGCGGCAAATCTGCCGGCAGTCTAAGCTCACTTCTCTCCGTCACATGCGACGTGTTTACCCATTCCATAAGAAATTTGAATTGGACTCCCAAGCGGGCACTCGATAGGGTCAGAACATGGAAGTGAACTCGCCCGATCTTGATTTTGATGTTCTTCACGAAATTGGGAGCCGCATGGCGGCCGCTGATCCCTTTCATGAGGTTTTGGCCCGCGTTGTGGATTTCGCGGTCGGCGTCGTCAAATGCGATTCCTGTTTTGTATATGTATTGCAGGACGATGAATTGGTTTTGCGCGCCTCCAAAAATCCTCACGAGGATATTGTGGATCGCCTCAAGCTGCGGATGGGGCAAGGCATCACAGGTTGGGTGGCCGAACATCGCGAGACCGTTGCGGTTTCGCAGAATGCATTTCAGGACCCGCGCTTCAAAGTCTTTAACGAATTGCCGGAAGACCGTTACGAAGCTTTCCTGTCAGTTCCTCTTTTATGCCGGGGACGACTGGTCGGCGTCATTAATTTGCAGAACCGCGAGCGCCATACTTACAAGCGGCGTGAAATTCAACTAATTTCCATGATTGGATTTCTTGTCGGCGCTGAAATGGAAATGGCGCGGCTGGAAACGGAAAATTCCCATCTTTCTGAACAGCTTGAAACCCGCAAACTGGTGGAACGCGCCAAAGGAATTCTGCAACAGGAGTTGGGTCTAACCGAGGAGCAGGCTTATCTGGCTCTCCAGCGCCAAAGCCGTCAAAAACGCCGTTCCATGAAGGAAATTGCTGACGCCATTATTCTTGCCAACGAACTCAAGCGCGGCTCCAGCACGAACTGATCTCGCCTCTTTGTCCAACCGCTGAAATCACCCGTTCCGGCTCGGTCATTGAGAATATTCACGAAACTGTGAAATTATGAGCAAGCTAGTCAATTTCCGAAAACCGTTTCGGACGGGCATAGCAATCAGCAAACACTATGGAACGGGCCCTCAAACTCCACCGGAATGACAATATCCTGGTCGCTCTTCAGGATTTGCGCAAAGGCGAACGTGTCTCCGTAGACTCGCAAGATTATGTTTTGCTTTCGGACGTTCCCGCCAAGCACAAATTCGCTGCTGAAGATTTAGCTGCTGGCGCCCGCGTCGTGATGTACGGCGTTGTCGTGGGAAAAACGCGCGAGACTTTGCGACGCGGAGAAATCATCGGCACTCGAAACGTGAACCATTCCACTGAAGCGTTTCATGAAAGTTCGGCTGAATATCACTGGACTGCTCCGAATGTGGAGCCCTGGCGGAAAAAAACATTTGCCGGATACAAGCGCGCGGATGGGCAGGTCGGCACCCGAAATTACTGGCTGATCGTTCCCCTGGTTTTCTGCGAGAACCGTAACATTGAAGTCCTGAAGCAGGCGTTTGAAGAAGAACTAGGATTCTCCTCGCCGACCATTTATCGCCGGCAAGTGGCGGCGCTAGCCCACTTATATTCAGCGGGAAAAACTGAAGAAATCAAGAACCATGACTTTCAGGAATCTGGCGGGGCCGCCGGTCGTCACAAACTCTTCGAAAACGTGGACGGTATTAAGTTCCTCTCCCACCAGGGCGGATGTGGCGGCACGCGCGAAGACGCGGGTACCCTTTGCGGATTGATCGCCGGCTACATTCACCATCCGAATGTCGCTGGCGCCACGGTTCTGAGTCTCGGTTGCCAGAATGCGCAGGTTCCTCTTCTTCGAAATCAGATACAGTTGCGGGATCCACACTTTGCCAAACCGCTGTTTATTTTTGAGCAGCAGCAAAGCGGATCGGAATTCAAAATGCTTTCCGAGGCGGTCCGCGCTACGTTTTTAGGTTTGGTGGAAGCGAATAAATGCCGCCGCGAACCAGCAGCACTTTCGCATTTGCGTCTTGGACTGAAATGCGGAGGCTCTGACGGCTTTTCTGGCATCTCTGCGAACCCGGCGATCGGCCACACCGCTGACCTGTTGGCCGCGCTCGGTGGCGGGACGATTCTTTCCGAGTTTCCTGAACTCTGCGGGGTGGAACAAGAGCTAATTAATCGCTGCACGAAGACTGAAAGTGCGGACCGCTTTATTCATTTCATGCGGAGCTATGCGGAGCGTGCCAAAGCCGTGGGCTCTGGTTTCGATATGAATCCTTCGCCAGGAAATATTCGCGATGGGTTGATCACCGACGCGATGAAATCCGCAGGCGCAGCGAAAAAGGGCGGTACTTCTCCGGTCACGGACGTTCTAGATTATCCAGAATATGCGACGGCGCAGGGCCTCAGTTTGCAGTGCACGCCCGGAAATGATGTGGAATGCGTGACAGCGCAAGTGGGTGCGGGAGCGAACGTGGTATTGTTCACCACTGGCCTGGGAACACCGACCGGCAATCCGATCGCGCCCGTGATGAAAATATCCACCAACACCTCACTTGCGCAACGCATGTCCGACATTATTGATTTGGATACTGGCAGCATTATTGCTGGTGAACAGACCGTCGAGCAGATGGGAGCGCAGATTCTGGACCGGGTCATTCAAGTGGCCAGCGGTGAAGTTCGTACCAAAGCTGAGGCGCTGGGCCAGGATGATTTCATCCCATGGAAGCGAGGCGTCTCACTGTGAGTTCAATCAGCGCGGATCGCGGCCTGGCGGAAGCTTGAAGTAGAGAATGATCTAAGCATCAACGATCTAAATATCAGGGACGAGCTTCAAAGACTCAGGCATTTTTTCATGGGCAATTCTCCGGATCAAACTCCATCCACGTCGGCTACAGCGTCTCCCTCGCTACTGCAAAATGCGGCAAGAACAATCGGCCACTATCGTTGGACGATCTGCGCGCTGCTGTTTTTTGCCACCACCATCAACTACATGGACCGCCAGGTCATTGGTTACTTGAAGGAGCTTTTTTGCCGGTCCACAGCGCTGGGCGGTTTCGGCTGGAGCAATCAGGATTTTTCTTACCTCACCTCTTTTTTCACTGGCGTCTACGCGGGAATGACGGTTTTCGCCGGGTGGTTCATTGACAAGATTGGAACCAAGCTCGGCTTGGCGCTCTCGCTTATCGTCTGGTCTATTTGCGGCATCGCGAATGCTTTCGTCGGTGGTTTGCTACGAATGCACATTATTGTGCGCAGCGCGTTTGCGGTTGGCGAGGCGGGAAATTTTCCGGCTTCCATCAAAACCGTGGCTGAATGGTTCCCTAAACGCGAGCGTGCTCTGGCTACGGCCATCTTTAACGCGGGGTCCAATGCCGGCGCCATGGTGGCTGCGCTGCTCGTGCCGGCGATCATGATCCATTACGGAGATGCGGCGGGCTGGAAAATGGCCTACATCATCACCGCCGCGGCGGGGTTTCTGTGGTTGATCTTTTGGTTCTGGCTTTATGATTCGCCTTCCAAGCACGGCAAAGTTAGCCAAGTCGAACTCGACTACATTCGCGTGGATGACGGGCCCGCGACCATGCAAGGCGCCGCTCGGGCTGATAACCAGCTGGATATTACGTGGTGGACCTTGTTTCGCTACCGCCAGCTCTGGTCGTTTTTCACCGGAAAGTTCATGACGGACGGCGTGTGGTGGTTTTACCTTTTCTGGCTGCCTGACTATTTGCATAAACAATTCCACATGACGGATCGGCAGATCATGCTGCCAACGTTCACTATTTATGGAATCGCAATCGTGGGCAGCATTTATGGCGGCAGAATGCCGATGAAGCTGATTGAGCGCGGCATGAGTGTATATAGCGCGCGGATGAAGACGATGTTGGTAATTGCGTGTGTGCCGCTGTTAGTTTTGCTGACGCAATTCTTCGGCAACGTACATCGTTTTGGCGGCGCCGCGGCGCCGCTGGCAATTGCCATGATCTGCGCCGGCACTACCGCGCACCAGGCGTGGTCGGCTAATTTGTTTACGACCGTTTCGGACATGTTTCCGAAAAAAAACATCGCGTCCGTTACGGGTATTGGAACGATGGCCGGCGGCATCGGCGGTGTGCTGTTGCAGTTGCTGGCCGGCAGGCTCACGGATATATTCATTCGAACGCCGCAAACCGCATACCTTTTCATGTTCATGGTGTGCGGATTAAGTTACTTGATCGCCTGGGCGCTGATGAAGATTCTTGTACCGCGGCATAGGCCGATTACGGAATTCGAGTTTTCACGATAGAGTTGATTTATGTCACTGAGGATCAAGCCGAAAACCGATTGCCGTTGGGACCTCGTCAGCCTCGGCGAAGTCATGCTGCGGTTTGACCCAGGCGACCGCCGGGTATGGACAACGCGAAATTTCGAAGTCTCTGAAGGCGGGGGCGAGTACAACGTCGCGCGCGGACTGAAGCGCTGCTTCGGCCTGAACACCGCCATTGTCACGGCATTTGCCGATAATCCCGTTGGGCGCTTACTCGAGGACCTGATTTTTCAGGGAGGCGTGGACCAAAGTTTTGTCCGCTGGGTGAATCACGATGGCGTGGGCCGCACTGTGCGGAACGGTTTGAATTTTACCGAACGCGGATTCGGCGTGCGCGCCGCCCTCGGTTGCTCGGATCGCGGACATACTGCTATTTCGCAACTCAAGGCAGGCGAAATTGATTGGGAAGAAATTTTCGGTAAACAGGGAGCGCGCTGGTTCCATACTGGCGGCATTTTCTGCGCGCTTTCTGAAACTACTCCCGATGTTGCTTTGGAAGCCATGCAGGCCGCGAAGAAACATGGCGTGATTATTTCCTACGATCTGAATTATCGTGAATCGCTCTGGAAGGCCATCGGAGGCAAGAAGCGCGCGCAGGAAGTGAACCGGAAACTCGCTCCTCTTGTGGATGTGATGATTGGCAATGAAGAAGATTTCTCCGCCGCCCTCGGCTTCGAAGTAAAGGGGCAGGATGAAAACGTCTCTAACATTGAGGTTGAGGCGTTCAAGAAAATGATTGAAACCGCGGTAAAGGAATTTCCCTTCAAGGTAGTCGCCACGACCTTGCGGAAAGCGAAAACCGCGACCGTGAACGACTGGGGAGCGATTTGCTACGAAGGCGGCCAATTCCATGAAGCGAAATATCGCGAGAACCTCGAGATTTACGATCGCGTGGGTGGCGGCGATTCCTTCGCCTCAGGGCTCATCTACGGATTTCTTGCGGGCCAAGACGCGGAATGGGCGGTCGAGTGTGGCACGGCCCACGGTGCGCTGGCCATGACCACGCCCGGCGATACAACGATGGTGACCCTGAAAGAAGTGACGCAAGTCATGAAGGGCATTGGTGCGCGCATCGCGCGCTAACGGACGGAAAGTTTATAAGGACAAGCAACGAGCATGACGAAAGAAGAAATTTCGAAACGAATTACAGATATCGGTATTGTTCCGGTAGTGCGTGCGGGTTCCACCAAACAGGCGCTGCAAGCGGCGGAGGCCGTTTGTAAGGGCGGTATTCCCATTGTGGAAATGACGATGACCGTCCCCGGGGCGATTGAAGCCATTGCGCAACTGGCAAAAACTTCCAGCAAAGAAATTCTGATTGGAGCAGGCACCGTGCTTGATGCGGAGACGGCGCAGCGTTGCTTGGATGCCGGTGCGGAATTTCTGGTCAGTCCAGGATTCGATCTTGCGACCGTGCAACTGGCCAAGCGGTTGGGCAAGCTGATCATGGCTGGCGCGTTGACGCCGACGGAAGTAATCGCCGCATGGAAGGCGGGAAGCGATTTCGTAAAAATATTTCCTTGTGGAACGGTAGGCGGCGCGAAATATATTAAGGCTCTGAAAGCCCCCTTGCCTCAGGTTCCGATGGTCCCCACCGGAGGCGTTAATCTGAACACTGCCGCGGAATTCTTGCAGGCAGGCTCGGCAGCGTTGGGCATTGGCGGTGAATTGGTTTCCGCCACGGCGCTCAAATCCGGCGATACTTCTGTGATTACTGACGCAGCACGGCAATTTGTCGCGATTGTCCGCGAGACGCGTGAAAAGATGAAGTTGCAATAGCGGCTCGCGCTCCTAAATCGTTCTTGGCAAATACCACTACAAATGAACGTGGTAAAACGCGCCCAGAATGATCCCAAATAAAATATGCGCGATAAAAATGGAGACCGGCGTTTGAACTCCGTAATTTAAGGCCATGAACCCCGGCGGTTCCAGGTCGCGGCTGGCCGTGGGCCCGTGTTGTTCGGTCGCCATATGAGGGTGAAAGCTGGGCATCAGCGGCATTCCCACAATCAGGACGAAGGCCGCCTGCGCGGCGCCCAGCAAGCCTCCCAGCCACCAGTTGGCATGTCCCCACGATTCAAAAATGAAGGCGTAGACGACCGCGAAGAGCCAGCCGTTAGCCATATGCAGAAAAAATCCGTAGAGCTTTGCCCGTCTCCGGTCGGGGGTAAAGGCAGTTCCCAAAAAATAAGGAATGTTGATTCTCGTGAATCCCAGCGCCTGGCTTCCTGACAACATGGTGGTTAGCGCCAGAGTCGCTACAAAACCCCACAGCAGCCATCCTTGCCAGTTCATGCTTTTGCTCCTTGCACCGCGCTGTGCGAGGAAGCTTTTTCCTGGCGATGCGGAAGAGTCTCGGCGCCTTTGGCGCGATCTGCGATGGAAAGCGCGGCGCTAATCACACCGACATGAGTAAATGCCTGGGGGAAATTGCCCAGCGCGTTGCCGTTGACCGGATCAATTTCCTCTGCGTACAGACCCAAATCATTTTGGAATGAGAGGAGATGGTCAAACAGGCTTTCCGCGGCTTGTTGCGTACCGCCGCCCAGGGCAAGAAACTCGACCTCCCAAAAGCTGCACAGCGCGAACGCGCCTTCGGAGTGGTCCTTGCGATAGCGATAGAGCAGGCCATTTCCCGCATCCAGTTGATCGCGCAGTCGCGCGTAGGTGCTCTGCATCCTGGGACTATCCGATTTTTCAAACCCGTACCATGCGAACAGCAACAAGCAGGCGTCCAATTGATCGCCGCCAAGCACACTTGTGTAGCTCTGCAATGACGAATTCCAGGCGAGCGAGTGAATTTCCTCTTGGATTTGTTTGCGGGTGTCGCTGAAAGAAGCCGCTTCGGAAAGGTTCCAGCCGTGGTCGCGAAGATTCAATAAGCGATCCATGGCCGTCCAACATAAAAGCCGGGAGTGTGTATGTTTTGATCGTCCACTCCGCGGCTCCCAAATTCCTTCGTCCGGCAAACTCCAGTTTTTGACCACGTATTTCCCAAAACCCAGCAAGGCCTTTTGCATGCCGGCATCCAGAGTTCCGCCATGAAACACATATTGAGCGGCCGCATCGATGACTTCACCGTAAATATCAAGTTGCAACTGATCTCGCGCCAGGTTGCCAATTCGCACAGGACTGGAATTTTTGAAGCCGCTCAAATGCTTGAGTTCCCGCTCCGCCAGAGCGCGGCGTCCGTACAGCGTGTACAGAGTCTGTAACTCAGGTTGCGTAAGCCATGTGGTATGCAGCATCCATTCCATGAAGTCAGAAGCTTCGTCCCAGTAGCCGAGTCCCAGCAGCGCTCGAATGGTGAGGGAGGCATCACGGAGCCAGCAATAGCGGTAGTCCCAGTTGAGCGAGCCACCAATAAGCTCCGGCAGGGAAGTGGTAGGCGCGGCGATAATCGCTCCTGAAGGTGCGAAGGTGAGCAACTTGAGGGCAAGAACGCTACGCACCACCGCCTCCCGGTACGGGCCTTCATAAGTCGCGCGGCTGGTCCACTCACGCCAGAATGCGATGGAGCGTTCGATCCCGTCGTGTACGAAATCTCCCAGCGGATTCAGTAGGGCGGGCGCCTCTTCCGTGTAGGAGAAAGAAAACTGAAAAACCTCGCCGGCGCGAATGTGGAAATGAGAATGCACGGAAGCTTCGTTGAGATTTAAAGTAGCGTTCGTACGCAACCAGTAAACTCCTTTGCCTACTTTCATTCGAATGCCCAGCTTTCCCAGGTCACGAATGGCAACAGACTCCAGGCCGTAGAAAGCCCGCGGCACGAATTCCATCTCGATTTCGGCCTCCCCGTTGGAGCATTCGATCTGACGCACAATTTCGTGGTCGGGAAGACGAGTGGTCCGCTTGAATTCTTCCGACGATACCGGCATTAAATCGGTGAGAATGACGGTGCCCGAGCCACAACGAAACGTCGTCTGCAGAACGTTCGTATCAGGTACATATTTGCGGATAACGCCTTCGGCATTGGTGGGTGCGATTCGCCAGTAGCCACCGCAGCCACGGTCCAAAATCGCGCAGAAGATCGCCGGGCTATCGAATTTGGGCCAGCAGAGCCAGTCAATTGAACCTTCGCGGGAAACCAGGGCCGCTGAGCGGCAGTCGCCGATGATTCCATAATCTTGGATTTTCGCGCATTTTGCGGGCATGGGGGCGTTCAGAGGATCGTCAGGCGCATATATAAGCGACGCCATAGTCCGATGGGTGAATCAGCGGATCAGGTTGTCTGGCTCGCTTCGCAAGAACCGTGGGCGAGCTGATGCTTCGTCCTCATAGTTCTTCAGGGCTGTGAAGCCTTTGTCGCCGGCCAAACCGGGCTGGCGAGTTCAATTTGCCACACCGGAGTATTGGCAGCGATCGGCCCTTCTGACTTTAGAAATGTTGGCGCGTCACCCGCGCTAATCCAAAAATGAGTATCCGGAGGTTGCTTGCCCGCGAGCGACGCGACAGCCCCTGTCACTCCGCCAATTTTTACCTTTGCCACAAAAGTCTTTGCCTTGCGTTGCGAGCCTGCGACAGAGAATGAGTCTTCACCCTCAGGTGTGATCGTAAGCTGGACCACTCGGGGCTTGGGCGTTGCCGCTACCAATGAGACCGTGACCGCCTGCGCGCCTAACGGCAAGTTTTTCACCAAAATCGGTACGATTCCGTTCGCGAGGTCGGCGGGCAAATCTACGTGATCGGTGGAGAGTTTATTCTTCCCATCCTTCCTGTCCCGCACCCTGACCTGATTTTTAGCAACATCAATCCACATTTCCAACGGATGCTCAAATGCCGGCCCCTTTTCGATCAGGTGGTAACTCTGTAAATGAAAGCTTCCGCGTTGCGTGAACACGGAGGTTTCTTCATGGAGTGATGTGTCAGCAAAATGAAATTCAAGCTTCGTGGTCACTTGACCATTGCGAGTTGTTTCGACCACATCTCCGACCGCGATGATTTTTCCTGCCGGTGTTCGCAGTACTAGAAATCCGTGGACCGCGCCTTCGTAATGGCGCACTTGCACCGGCCCAGCCAGTGCTCGCGGGCTCATGCAAAGACAAATGAACAAAATTCCCGTCGGTGTGAGCCAGGTTGTGCGCACCATAGTTTGCCGCGATCTTTAAGTTCTGCAGTTCTGACGCAATCCTTCTCCAAACTTTCTCCGGACTTTGACGTGGATTCAGTTCTCGTAGTTGCTCTTTTGCACGTCTACGGAATGTCAATTGATTGGCTGCGGTATCTCCGATCATTGAAACGAACGGCGGCCGTCTTTTGGTTATTTGCGAAATTTTTTGGCAATTGAACTAAATATTTGCCCTGGCTGCTCATTCGCGTCCTACAATAACGGCGGAAGGGCGGTTGAGGCAGTGAAGATGGCTAAAAATTGGGAACAATGGCGTGGGCAGGTGATTCAGGGGAAGTTCCGTCTGGATCAATACCTGGGCGGTTCAGACCGCGCCGCCGTTTTTCTTAGCGAGGGCGCTCAGCCAGGAGCGCAGAAGGCTGCGGTAAAGCTTGTCCTTGCTACCCCTGCGAATGCGGATGCTCAACTTTTGCGTTGGAAGCAGGCAGCGAATCTTTCCCATCCTCATTTAATGCGTATTTTGGAGTTCGGACGCTGTGACTTGAAAGGGGCAAATCTTCTTTATCTAGCCACGGAGTACGCGGACGAAAGCCTAGCGCAGATTCTTCCCCAGCGCCCGCTTGCTCCCAGTGAAGCCCAGGAGATGCTTCGTCCAGTTCTCGATGTGCTCGCGTACTTGCATAAAGCGGGTTTTGTTCATGGTCACCTGCGTCCTTCCAATGTTCAGGCAGTGAGTGACCAGCTCAAGCTCTCGAGCGATGGAATCGTCAAAATCAATGAACCCAGCGGCCGGGCGAAACGGGATTCTTACGATCCGCCGGAGACCGCGACCATGATGACTTCTCCGGCGGGAGATGTCTGGTCCGTGGGCATGCTTTTGTGCGAGGCGTTCACGCAGCAACTGCCGCCCGTGTCCTCCGCCGCGATTGATAATTCCAGACTGGAAGACCCGGCCGTTCCTGCGTCTATCCCAGAACCATTCCAGGAGATCGTTCGCAACTGTTTACGTTCCGATCCACGGCGAAGGTGGACCGTGGAGCGAATCGACGGGTGGCTGCAATCGGGTTTGCCCGCAGCCTCAACAGACACAATTCCCGTTACTCGCGAACCGTCTGCAAAAAGAGGCTTTTTAATTTTGATTGTCGCGGTCATCGTGATTGTCGCGATCGTGGCCGGGATCGAGATGCGCGGTTCTCACAATGGGCCGTCGTCCGATTCACCTGCGCAAGCTTCTTCGCAGGTTCAGGAGTCCCAAACGCAGTCGCAGTCGGTGCCCCAGCCGGCACCCCAACCGGAACCGGCACGTCAACCCGCATCCGCTGCGGCGAGCCCTTCACCAAAGCCGAAGACTGAACGCGTCTCGCGCCGGTCGGATACTGCCAGCGTTCCTGCGGGAATTGTTCGCCAAGTCATGCCCGAACCGTCCAAGGGTGCACGCAACACGGTCCATGGCAAAATCCGCATTGCGGTGAAAGTCGCTGTGGATTCTTCGGGAAATGTTACGGACGTGACATTCGTTTCTTCCGGCCCCAGCAAGTATTTTGCCCGCCTAGCGCATGATGCCGCGCAGCAATGGAAATTTGCCCCGGCGCAAATGGATGGGCAGAACATTGCGAGCGAATGGCTCCTGAAATTTGCTTTTAGTCGAAAAGGTACAGAAGTCTCGCCTTCACGAGTCGCAAGATAGTTTTCGTTTTTTTATTTCCTAACGAACAATCCAGCAAAGCTTCTTTCCATTACCCCGCGGCACGCGGAAATTTGTTCTAATGTGAGGGCAACTTGGAGAACTCACGTGCCCGAACCAAAGACTTTTCACATGACGCCCGACGAGTTTCGCCGTCACGGGCGTGCTGTGGTGGACTGGATCGCGGATTATTACGAACGCATCGAGTCGTTTCCCGTGCTGTCGCAGGTTAAGCCGGGGGAAATCCGCGCCTCGCTTCCGCCGCGCCCGCCGGACGTTGGTGAGCCGTTCGATTCAGTCCTCGCTGATTTGGAAAACTTGATTCTTCCCGGAATCACTCACTGGCAGTCGCCAAATTTCTTCGCTTATTTTCCCGCGAACGCCTCCGGTCCAGCCATTCTCGGAGATTTATTGTCTTCAGGACTGGGCGTGCAGGGGATGCTTTGGTCCACGAGTCCGGCATGCACCGAACTGGAAACGCACGTTCTCGATTGGCTGGTGGAAATGCTCGGCCTGCCGCAAAAATTCCTGTCCTCCACTGAAGGGGGTGGCGTTATCCAGGACACCGCTTCAAGCGCCGTGCTTTGTGCATTGCTGGCGGCGCGGGAGCGCGCCATACACTCCGCCCCCACTCAAGAAAAATGGAATGGAAAGCTGGTGGTTTACACGTCGGCGCAGGCGCATTCGTCCATTGAAAAGGCGGTTAAGATCGCCGGCATGGGAAGCGAAAATTTAAGGCTTATCGAAGTGGACGAAAATTTTGCCATGCGGCCCGAAGCTCTGCTGCGGCAAATTGAAGCTGATCGCCAGGCTGGTTTGACGCCTTGCTTCGCGTGCGCAACGGTCGGCACTACCTCTTCAAATGCAATGGATCCCATTCGAGAAATTGGCTGCATTTGCCGCGAAAATAAAATCTGGCTGCACGTAGACGCTGCCATGTCGGGCACGGCCGCATTGTGTCCGGAATTTCGCTGGATTCAGGATGGAGTCGAATTCGCCGACAGCTATTGTTTCAATCCCCACAAATGGATGTTTACGAATTTCGATTGCAGTTGCTTTTACGTCGCCGACCGCGCTGCACTCGTGCGAACTCTCAGCATCCTGCCGGAATACCTGCGCAACCAGGCCACTGACTCCGGCGCTGTGATTGATTATCGCGACTGGCACATCCCTCTTGGCCGCCGCTTCCGCTCGCTCAAGCTGTGGTTCGTGATCCGCCATTACGGAATCGAAGGATTGCAATTCCACATTCGCCGCCACGTCGAACTGACGCAACAATTTGCGCACTGGGTGAAGGAAGATAGGCGCTTTGAACTTGCCGCACCTGCTCCGCTGAACCTTGTATGCTTTCGCCACAAAAGCGGCGACGAGGCCAATCAGCAAATCATGGACCGGCTTAATCGCAACGGCGATCTTTACCTGACCCACACAAAACTGAATGGCAAGCTGACGCTGCGTTTCTGCGTGGGGCAGACGAACACCGAAGCAAGGCACGTTGCCCAAGCCTGGAAGCGAATCCAGGAAGAGGCGGAAAGTTTGCAATCGTAATTGTTTACCGGCCCCGCAACTTTGGTGTTTCCGTGGAAGCGGGTGCGCCCGGCTGGCTGGCCTGCTCAGCATTTTGATTCGCGGGCGCGTCCGCGTTTATGGCGAAATCCCAAACGTACAAATTGATCCCTTCGTCTCCCAGCAACTCGACCAGCGCATATTCTCCCTGGGAAAGCGGCGTGACCGGCGTTATTTTCACCCATCCACCCGTAAGTTGCTCGTCGGTTGTTTTCACCACAATCTGCTGCTGGGCGGCATCTCCATTGGATGAAGCCTTGATGCTCGGCACGATTCTTTTGTCTGGCCTCAAATCAAGGCTCACAATACGAAACCGGTCCCAGGGCAAGGTCACCTGTGACGGAGTTGCGGAGGATGCGGATTGGCTTGCGTCCGGAGTAGCCCCGGCATTTACATACAAAGAAGGAAGCGGCACGTGGGCTTGTATTTGGGCGTGCGCACCCGTCAGCAAAATTTCACTGGGGCTGCGCGCGACATCGCCGTGAAAAATCGTCTTCCTAATATTGTGTTCGATAGTTCCGCCATCCTGCTTCAACTGCACGAGTTGCTGCTGACCCTGAAAAGTATCCAGCAGATAACCTGCGTTCGAATCCTCCAAACGAAGTCCGGGCGCGACTTGCGGCGCGTCGGCGTTTCGCGCCGCGCGGTCCGCTTCAAGTTCTTTATTCAGCGCAATGGCTTCAGGTGAGGCCGCTCCCGCCTGGCGTTCTTTTTCATATTTGTCGGTCGCGCGCCAGTCCACCATGGAGTTTGGGACTTCCTCCCATCCATCTCTCTCTGCGCTGTAGTAGCGCACGCGGTCTCCCTGGATCTCCCACTTGGTGGCCGATTGGTAAGAACCGTCCTTCAAGATTAACCGCTTGGCGATCTGCTGGGCGGAAGAATGAACGAGCGGCAGGAGTAGAAATACCAGCCCAGCGAGGGCCATGCGAACTACGCGGATTCGCATGAATTTTGCGCGCACACCGCAATTATGAACCGAAATACCCCG
>JANWKU010000199.1 GCA_025451215.1 Terriglobales bacterium | reverse complement strand
TACGAATTTTTGGCAGGGCAGCGTAAGGCTGAGGCAGGCGCTGGTATGTCCGTGGCTGCGGATTGCCTCAAGAAGGCGGAGCGCGCCGGATGAAGGTCGGCTATGTATGCACAAACTACAACAACTCGGGGGACACGCGGGAAGCGGTGTGCTCGTTGAGGAGAAATGGCGGGGATGAATATCGAATCGTTGTGGTGGACAACAATTCGGACAGCAAGAATGTCGAGGCGCTGAAAAGCGTAGCCAGCGAATTTCAGAACGTTGAATTGATATTGAGCAAAGAGAACGTGGGTTATTTCAGGGGGCTGAATCTAGGCATCAGGCATCTGAGAGCCACGCAACCCGATATCGCAATCATGGTTGTAGGGAACAACGACCTGGTGTTTCCGCGCGATTTTGCCGAGTCCATCGAGAGGAACTTGTCCACGCTGGAGAAGTATGCGGTTGTTTCACCGGACATCGTAACGCTGGATGGCGCACATCAAAATCCGCACGTCATCCGCAAGATCGGCAAGTTCCGCGAGTTCATTTACAACTTATATTACGCAAATTATTATTTGGGGATGGCCATACGGCAAGTGGCAAAGCTGACTAGGAGATTCACGGACCGGGCAGACGAAACTCATCACGATGTAGCGCAAGAGATTTACCAAGGTTATGGAGCGTGCTACGTGCTCGGGCCGGTGTTTTTCCGCCATTTCGAAGAGTTGTGGGCGCCGTCCTTCCTGATGCACGAGGAGTACTTTCTGAGCAAACAGCTGAGCGACAAAGGATTAAGCGTGTACTACGAGCCGTCCATTAAAGTCATGCATCGCTGCCATGGGGCCATGGCCACAATTACCAGCAGAAAAGCATGGGAAGCCGCGCGGGAGGCGCAAAAGGTCTACCGGCAACACGTGAGGATATTCAGTTGAAGCGCGGATTTTCGTCTAATTCGATGAAAGAATATCAAATCTGCGCAAATTGCGTGATGGACACGTCCGACCCGAAAATCACGTTTGACGGGAAGGGGTTGTGCGATCACTGTACAAATTTTTATAAGAGCGTGCTGCCGAAGTGGCAACCAAACGAAGCCGGATTGAAGGTTCTGCAAAAAAAGGTCGAGCAAATCAAGAGGGCCGGAGCAGGAAAGGAATTCGACTGCATTCTGGGGATCAGCGGAGGGGCGGACAGCTCGTACCTGACGTACGTTGCGAAGGAGCAGTTCGGGTTGCGGCCGCTGGTGTTCCACGTGGACGGCGGTTGGAATTCCCAGATCGCCGTGAACAACATTGAAAAGCTGATTGACAAGCTGGGTTTGGAATTATTCACGGAAGTGATTGACTGGAAGGAGATGCGAGACCTGCAACTTGCGTTTTTCAAGTCGGGCGTTCCGCATATTGATTTGCCGCAAGATCACGCATTTTTCGCGACGATGTATAAATTTGCGGAAATGCATGGAGTGAAGTACATCCTGACGGGGGGGAATATTTCAACGGAATGCGTGAGGAATCCGCTGGATTATTTCTACTACGGGACGGACATGTGGCAGATTCGGGATATTCACGGGAAATTCGGGCAAGCGCCGCTGGCCACTTTTCCACTTTCGGGCATCTTGAGGCACAAGGTGTACTTGAGATATTTCAAGGGCATCGAGGTGGTCAAGCCGCTGGACTGTTTGCCGTATATAAAAAAGGATGCGATGCAGCTGCTCAGCGAAAAGTTTGGATGGCAGATTTATGCGCGGAAGCACTTTGAGTCGCGATTTACGAAGTTCTACGAGGGGTACTGGCTGCCGGTGAAATTTGGGTTTGATACGAGGAGGGTGCAGTATTCGAGCCTGATCCTGACCGGCCAAATGAAGCGGGAGGAAGCCTTGGCGGAGCTCGCACAACCGCCTTACGACGAAGAAACCATCGGTCAGGATTTTGAATATATTTCGACGAAGCTTGGAATATCCGTGGCCGAGCTGCAGGGGTACATGGAAGCGCCGAGGAAGTCTTACAAGGACTATAAGAATCAACTTTATCTGTTTCTGTTGGGCGCTCGCGTGATGCAGATGATGGGACTGGACGAAAGAGCAGCGAAAAGATGATTTCGATAGTCGATTACGGCGTAGGCAATATTCAGGCGATTGCCAATATCTATAAGCGGCTGAATATTCCCGTGAAGATTGCTCGGACAGCGGAGGAGCTGGCCGGAGCAGAGAGGCTGATCCTTCCGGGGGTCGGCGCGTTTGACTGGGCGATGGCTCGACTGAATAAGTCCGGGATGCGCGGCACACTAGACGATGTGGTGCTGTCGAAAGGGAAGCCGGTACTGGGGATTTGCGTGGGTATGCAGATGCTGGCCAAACGAAGCGATGAGGGCGTGCTGGATGGGCTGGGATGGATTGAGGGCGAAGTCAAGAAATTCGAGCGCGGGACACCCGCGCAGCGCGCACGCCTGCCGCATATGGGATGGAACGACGTCGAACCCCGATGCCAGGAGTGCTTGTTCAAGGGAATCGGGGGGACTGGTAGGTTTTACTTCCTGCATTCTTACTATTTCGCACCGAAAGACCAGAACATGATTCTTGGCGTTACGGACTACGGCCGCGCCTTCGCATCGTGCGTCCACGCCGGAAATATTTATGGCGTCCAGTTTCATCCGGAAAAAAGCCATCAATGGGGCATACAGCTCTTGAAGAATTTCGCGGTGATGTGAGCATGTTGCGCCCTCGAATTACACCGTGTCTTTTGATTAAGAACGGCGGCCTGGTCAAGACAATCCAGTTCGGCAATCCGAAGTATGTGGGCGACCCAATCAACGCGGTAAAGATTTTCAATGAGAAGGAAGTTGATGAAATTATGGTGGTGGACATCGATGCTTCCGTTTATGGGAAGAAGCCGGACTACGAGCTGATCAAGAATCTGGCCGCCGAATGCCGGATGCCGCTGTGCTATGGCGGGGGCGTAAAAAGTGTCGAGCAAGTGGAAGAAATCGTCAGTTTAGGAGTGGAAAAAGTCGCGATTAGTTCGGCTGCGATTAGCGAGGCCGAACTCATCGGCAAGGCCGCTGAGGTCGTCGGAAGCCAGAGCATCGTAGTAGTCATGGACGTAAAGAAGGTTAAGTCCCGCGAACACTATGAGATTTTTATCCATAACGGCACAAAGGCTACGGGTCACAATCCTGTCGAATTTGCCAGGAGGGCTGAGGATCTGGGTGCCGGGGAACTGGTCATCAATTCGATTGATTGCGACGGGCAAATGAAAGGATATGATCTTCCACTTGCCAGAGTTGTGCGCGCTGCTACCAATCTTCCCCTTACGGTACTGGGGGGTGCTGGATCTCTCAAGGACATTGCGGCTTTGATTGAATTATTTGGAACGATCGGAGCTGCTGCCGGGAGTTTATTTGTGTTCAAGGGAAGTTTTCGAGCAGTTCTGATCAATTACCCTAGTCGTTCGGAGAAGGATGCCCTGGTGCCTCGCGCCAGCCAGGCAGTGGTCTGAGGCAAGCCAACACAATGCCTGAGAACCGCCTAAGCCTGAGAGCATGTCTCCTAGGCCTAGTCGCCGATCGTTGAGCACGGGCCGCAGTGTACCAATTACTGTCCTCTCTTGAGGTTCAATGCAACAGGTACTTCTGAACATAGGTACGGGTCAAACGCAGTTGATTGATGCTCCGGTTCCAGCGCTCGAGGCGGGCCATGTGCTGATCCGGACGCGGCGTACTCTGATTTCCGCGGGAACGGAGCGCATGCTGATCGACTTCGGTCGTGCTTCGATGCTCGATAGAGCACGTAAACAGCCCGATAAGGTCAAGATGGTGTTCGACAAAGTACGGACGGACGGTCTTCTGGCTGCGGTGGACGCGGTGCGTGCCAAGCTTGATCAACCACTAGCTCTGGGTTACTCCAATGTAGGTGTGGTGATCGAGGCGGGTGCAGGAGTAACTCAATTTAGAGCGGGCGACCGAGTTGTTTCGAATGGTAACCACGCTGGGATTGTGAGCGTTCCAAAGAATCTTTGCGCCCGTATTCCTGACAACGTTGACGAAGAATCGGCGGCATTTACGGTCCTGGGTGCGATCGGCCTACAAGGTCTGCGCTTAGCCCAGCCAACGCTTGGTGAAACCGTCGTAGTCACAGGCCTCGGTCTTATCGGGCTGATGACGGTGCAGATTTTGCGCGCCCAAGGTTGCAGGGTGATGGGCATCGACCATGATCCGATACGGCTTGAGATGGCGCGCAAATTCGGGGCATACGCGGTAGATGCGTCTGCGAGTGACGATCTTGTGCCACGCGCCGTAGAATTTTCTCGTGGACGCGGTGTAGATGCGGTCATCCTTACGGCATCGACAGAAAGTTCTGAGCCCGTTTCGCAGGCTGCCAAAATGTGTCGGAGGCGTGGAAGAATTGTGTTGGTAGGCGTCACCGGACTGAAACTCTCGCGACAGGATTTCTACGAAAAGGAAATCACGTTCCAGGTGTCGTGTTCCTATGGTCCTGGCCGTTATGACGCGTCCTATGAACAACAGGGACAAGACTACCCCATCGGGTTCGTGCGGTGGACTGAGCAGCGCAACTTCGAGGCAGTGCTGGATCTCATGGCATCGAACGCGCTGGACGTGGCGCCGTTGATTACACATCGCTTCTCTATTGAAAACGCAGAAGCCGCTTATTCCGTTCTAAGCAGCGGCGAGCCCTCTTTGGGCATAGTACTGCAGTACCCGGAGGTGACGTCAAAGAGAGAAACGGACTCTCGGACAATTGTGCTCGACGGATCAAGGTCTTTTGGCCTAGCCGCCAAGCCGGTGGTAGGCTGCATTGGGGCTGGCAATTATGGCGGGCGAATACTTATTCCCGCGCTGGCGAAAGCCGGGGCCGAACTTCACACTCTCGTGACGATGAATGGATTGAATGCCGTTCAATATGGAAAGAAGTTCGGTTTCACTAGAGCGTCCACCAGTACCGATGAGCTGTTTGCGGAGAAGGAAATCAACACGCTGGTCATCGCGACGCGCCACGACAGCCATGCGCGGCTTGCGGCACAAGCGCTTCGCAGTGGGTGGCATGTGTACGTGGAAAAGCCGCTAGCCTTGAACCGGGAGCAGCTC
>JANWKU010000198.1 GCA_025451215.1 Terriglobales bacterium | reverse complement strand
CGCCGTAATAGCGTTTGAAGTTTCCGATACAGGAATCGGTATTCCTTTGGAGCAACAGCGGATTATCTTTGAGCCGTTCCAACAGGCAGATGCGAGCACCAGCCGCAAGTACGGTGGTACTGGTCTTGGACTGGCCATTAGTCGTGAATTGGCGAGTTTGCTGGGTGGCGAAATACAATTGCGCAGCGCTCCGGGCAAAGGCAGCAGCTTTACCCTGTATTTGCCCAAAACCTACGTGGGGCCGGTGGCGATGGTCGTCCCGGAAAACAAGCCGCAAGCTTATGTGTTTCCGTTACAACTGTCGGCGGTGAACGTGGCGGAGCTGCCTGTCGAACAGATACCAGACGATCGCGATAATTTGCAGCCGGAAGACGCTGTTTTGCTGATCGTCGAAGACGATCCGCATTATGCGCGGTTGCTGTGCGATCTTTCGCGAGACCAGGGTTTCAAAGTCCTGGTCGCAATGAATGGCGCGACGGCGCTTGCGCTCGCCCGCGAATTTCATCCCACCGCCGTGTCGCTGGACGTTTTCCTTCCCGACATGATGGGTTGGACGGTGCTGAATCACCTAAAGCAGGATTCGGCGACGCGGCACATCCCGGTGCAGATGTTGACATTGGATGAGGACCGCAACCACGGTTTGGCGAGAGGGGCTTTCGCTTTCGTGACCAAGCCTGCAACTCCGGATGAGATTACGTCCGCATTGTCGAGAATCAAAGAGTACTCAGCGCCGCGCCGCAAGCGTTTGCTGGTGGTGGAAGACAATCCGGCGGAACAGTTGAGCATTCGAGAGTTGCTCGGCTATCAGGACATTGATGTCACGGTGGCGTCTACAGGTAAGGATGCATTAAGTAAGGTAACTGAAGGTCCTTTTGATTGCGTTGTGCTGGACCTTCGCCTTCCTGATATGTCGGGGTTCGATGTTCTGGAACGTTTGCGCGACAATCCCTCCGTCACTGACTTGCCAGTGGTGGTATTTACCGGGAAAGAGCTCTCTTCTGAAGAAGATTCCCGGTTGCATACACTGGCCCGTAGTGTGGTGGTCAAAGGGGTAGAGTCGCCCGAGCGATTGCTTGATGAAACGTCATTGTTCCTGCATCGCGTAGTGGCGGATCTTCCTCCTGAGAAGCAAAAGCTGCTGGACCGTTTGCATAGTTCCGATGAGGCTTTGGTAGGAAAGAAAGTTTTGGTCGTGGATGATGACGTGCGGAATATCTTTGCCCTGAGCAGCGTTTTGGAGCGCCGCGGCATGACCGTGCTGACGGCGGGAACCGGCCGCGAAGCCATCACTACTCTGGAATCAACTTCCGATGTGGCGATTGTGCTGATGGATATCATGATGCCGGAGATGGATGGATACGAAACCATGCAGGTGATCCGGCAAAACGCAGGCTTCCGGCGGATACCAATTATTGCTCTAACGGCGAAGGCCATGAAGGGCGACCGCGAAAAGTGTTTGGAAGCTGGAGCTTCGGAATATTTAGCGAAGCCTGTGAACACCGAGCAATTGCTTTCGGCATTGAGAATGTGGCTGCACCGGTAAAAGGTGTGAGAAAAGGATGAACACGATTTGCAACAAGCGGCCATGACCGAAAGAGTCAATATCCTGATGGTGGACGACCAGCCGGGCAAATTGCTGAGTTATGAAGCCATACTCGGCGAATTGGGTGAGAACCTGATCAAGGCCACCTCAGGAAGAGAGGCACTGGAGCATCTTCTTAAGACCGATGTTGCCGTCGTCCTCATGGACGTTAGCATGCCGGAGATTGACGGATTTGAGCTGGCAGAAATTATCCGGCAGCATCCCCGCTATCAAAAGACAGCAATCATTTTTATCTCCGCGGTGCATCTTACTGACCTGGACCGCTTGAAGGGATATCAACGCGGCGCAGTGGACTATATTTCAGTCCCGGTCGTACCGGAACTTTTGCGAGCGAAAGTCAGCGTTTTCGCGGAGCTTTACCGCAAGACACTGCAACTTCGCAGGCTAAACCGAGAGTTGGAAGAGCGGGTGCTGGAACGTACGGAAGAACTGGAAAGACGCAATGCGACCCTGGAACAAGTCAATAATGAATTAGGACGAAAAAATCAGGAGTTGGACGCCATTATTACCACGGCGCCTGACATTATTTTCAGCACTAAAGCGAACGGCAAGAGCGAATATGTGAGCGAGCGGTTTTACGAGTACACCGGCGCAGAGATTGCCGTAGGAAACCTCGATTATTTTTCTTACATTCATCCCGACGACGTGAAATGGTGCCTGGAGGAATGGAAGCGGTGCGTGGAGTCGGGAAAGCTTTACGAAGCAGAGTACCGGCTGCGCGGCGCCACGGATGTTTACCGTTGGTTCCGCATGCGCGCGGTGCCTCTTCGTGACGCCGAAGGCAATATCTCTCGATGGTACGGGACCTGTTCCGATATCCACGACAGCAAACTACTGGAACAGTCCATGCGTGAGAACGCGATCGAACTGGAGCGGATGGTGGATGACCGTACCTCGGAACTGCGCCGCCTCTCCACCCGTCTGATGAAACTTCAGGATGAGGAACGACGCAGGATCGCGCGCGATATCCACGATGGATTGGGTCAGGAACTCATAGCCACCAAAATGATTCTCGATGGAATGTTCAAGAAGAAGTTGAACGATCCGGAAAAGCAAAATCTAACCGAAGCCATACACCTGATAGACCGTACCATTCAGCAGGTGAGAAGTATTTCCCATCTTTTACATCCTCCTTTATTAGATGAAGTTGGGCTGCTTTCGGCGTTGCGATGGTATCTGGATGGGCTTACAAACCGGAGCGGCATTAAGACCCATTTGGAAGTGCAGCCGGACGACTTGCCGCGGCTTCCCAGCGAATTGGAGACCACGGTATTCCGAATTATTCAGGAAGCGCTCAGCAACGTTTTTCGCCACGCGAAGGCCCAGAACGTGTGGGTGACGGTCACATTGCAGGAAAGCAATTTGATGGTAGTGATCCAAGACGACGGCATTGGGCTCGCGGAAAAGATCGTTGAATTTCGCCCCGGCAGCTTCGGCGTTGGCATCGGCGGCATGCGGCAGAGGGCGCTGGATATAGGAGGAGAATTGCGGATTCGCAATGCTAATCCAGGCGCCTCCGTGGAAATTGTGATTCCCACCAATTTGGCTTGCGAGCCCAAGATACTCGTGTGATCTAAGTCTTCCTGACTCTCTTTCTCCCTCAATTACTAAAAGGCAAATACTCCTTCATTGTTCGTCGCTATGTCCGGGAATGGACAGCCCGGTTCGCCTGGGGACACTTGTGCTTGCAAATCCGATTCGCCAAAAGACTGCTTAACCTAATCATTTCAATTTCTTAGATGTCCTGGAGGCAATGGCCCGGCATTTGCATTATTCTTTTGCGATGGACATCGCCCGCCCAGAATTCAAATTGCAGAAGCGCCGCCGTCAAGCCATCTGGCTGAGTATTGTTATCGTCGTGGTGGTTGCTGCCAGCATTGGCATTTCACGGCTTAAGCCAGCCGCTCCGGAAGTGGAGCGCGGTACGGTGTGGACCGACACGGTAAAGCGCGGTCCCATGCTGCGGCAGGTTCGCGGACTTGGATCTTTGATTCCAAGTCAGGAGTTCACCCGTCAAATACCTGCGGAGACAGAAGCCACGGTCATTCGCATTCATATGCTGCCCGGTTCCCAGGTGAAGGCTGACTCGGTGCTCGCGGAGATGAGCAATCCGGCGACCGAACAGGCGGCACTCGACGCGCAACTTCAATTGAGAGCAGCGGAGGCCGAATACCAGGCGCTGCGCGTAAAGCTTGAGAGCGATCTCATGGACCAAAAAGCGGGCGCGGCCACGGTGAACGCCGATCACTCCCAGGCGGAGCTTCAGTCGGAAACCGACAAGGCCCTCTACGATCTCGGCGTTATTTCCGGATTGACCTACAAGGTTTCTAAAAGCAAAGCCGACGAGCTGACCACCAGAAACGGTCTGGAAGAACAGCGCCTGACGATTGCAGAAAAGGCCATTGCTTCGCAAATGCTTGAACAGCAAGCCAAAGTGGATCAGATGCGTGCTTTGGCGCAACTGAAGCAAAAGCAGCTCAACGATTTGAAAGTTCGCGCGGGAATTGACGGCGTGCTCGTGGACCTGCCGCTGGAAGTGGGACAGCACGTTATGCCGGGAACGATGCTGGCAAAAGTGATCCAGCCAAACCACCTGATGGCCGAACTGAAAATTGCGGAAACGCAAGCGCGCGACGTGCAGATTGGTGAGCCAGCCTCGGTGGATACGCACAATGGCATCGTCGCCGGAAACGTAACTCGCGTTGATCCCGCAGTCCAGAACGGAACGGTAACGGTAGATGTGAAGCTCACTGGTGACCTCCCCAAGGGCGCGCGGCCTGATCTGAGTGTTGACGGCACCATAGACCTAGAGCGTCTGGACAATGTTCTTTACGTCGGCCGGCCTGCCTTTGGTCAGGAGGACAGCACCATCAGTTTGTTCAAGCTTGATCCGGATGGGAAGGGTGCAGTGCGCGTGCCGGTCAAGGTGGGACGAGCGTCAGTGAATGCAATTCAGGTTATTGAAGGTTTACATGAAGGGGACACTGTAATTCTTTCTGATATGTCACGTTGGGACAATACGGACCGAATCCGGCTCGATTAAGAAAATCAAAATTAAAAGAGGCAAATCGCAATGGCAGAGACAAGACAGCCGCTCATCCAGATTGAAGAACTCACCAAGGTTTTTTACACGGACGAAATTGAGACCCATGCGCTTTCTGGCGTTCATCTTACGATCAGTAAAGGTGAATATGTGGCCATGTCAGGGCCTTCCGGCTGTGGCAAGTCCACGCTGCTTTCCATTATTGGATTGCTGGATACACCGACGGCAGGGAAGTATCTGCTGAACAACAAGCCAGTCGAAAACCTCGACTTCGGCGACCGCTCGCGTCTCCGTAATCAGGAAATCGGGTTCATTTTTCAGAGTTTCAATCTGATCGGCGATCTTACGGTTTATGAAAACGTGGAGCTTCCGCTGACTTATCGGCAGAAGATGCCTTCGGCGGATCGCAAGAAGCGCGTGATGGAATCACTCGAACGCGTGGGCATGGCGCACCGTGTGCGGCATTATCCGTCGCAACTCTCCGGAGGTCAGCAGCAGCGCGTGGCCGTGGCCCGTGCGCTCGGCGGACATCCTTCCATCCTCCTCGCTGACGAACCGACAGGAAACCTCGACTCACGTAACGGCGAAGCTGTGATGGAGCTCTTGCAGAACCTGCATCGTGAAGGGGCGACCATCTGCATGGTGACGCACGATCCGCGCTTCGCAAAACACGCCGAAAGGGAAGTGCATTTGTTCGACGGCAAAGTGGTCGCCGAAGAGGAACTGCAAAAACTGATGGCGGATGTACATGCATGAGAGGGCTATTGCAGGACGTGCGGTACGCGCTGCGGCAGTTGAGGAAGAATCCGGGGTTCACTGCTGTCGCAGTCATTACGCTGGCACTCGGGATCGGCGCAAACATCGCCATCTTTAGCGTGATTGAAGCGGTACTGCTTCGTCCGCTTCCATTCAAATCGCCTGATCAATTGGTTTGGATGAATGGCAAGCTCCCGCTGAGCGATGAGGCTGCGGTGTCGCCTCCCGATTTTCGGGATTATCGCCAGGACAATCGGGCTTTTTCCTGCCTTGCGGTCATGGGTTATAGTGCCGGACCGTCCAACCTGGTTGGCGACAAACCGGAACAAGTATTGACCCAAATCGCATCGGCAAATTTTTTCAATTGTCTGGGTATGCGTCCTTTGGTCGGGCGGGAGTTCACTTTATCCGACGAGCAGACGAATTTACCCCAAGTGGCAGTTCTCGGCTACGGGCTTTGGAAACGTGACTTCGGCGGCGACCGGAATGTTATAGGACGCACTATCAGGATTGACGGGGCGGATCTCACTGTCGTCGGCGTTCTGCCCTCCGATTTGCCGCTGCTCACTGAAGCCCAACTTTGGTTGCCGACTCCGATGTTGAATTCTGGGATGAATGTCCGCTTGGGCCATTCTCTAAAAATGATTGGACGCTTGCGGTCCGGCGTCACGCTACAACAATCTCAAGCCGATTTGGATGCCATCGCCCTGCGCTTGCAAAAACAATATCCCGATACGAATAAAGACTGGTTTATACGCCAACGGCGATTGCGGGAAGTACTGTTGGGCCCAACGCGTCCCATTCTATTGCTGATGTGGGGTGCTGCTGCATTGTTGCTGCTGATTGCATGTGCCAACGTTACCAATCTTTTGCTGGCGCGTTTTGTTTCACGGCAAAAGGAGTTTGCACTCCGCGCAGCGCTCGGAGCGAGTCGTGCACGCATGGTCCGCGAAGCCCTTACAGGAAGCGTGACTCTGGCGCTTATCGGCGGCACCCTCGGCGCGGTCATTGCGTACGGAACTGTTTATTTGCTTCGTTCCTTCGGTCCTTCGGACGTTCCTCGCTTGGGTAGCAGCAACATCGATTTAGTGGTGCTTGGGTTCAACTTTGGCATTTCATTGCTTACCGGCATTATTTTTGGCTTATTCCCAGCATTTCAGGTTTCCGGCAGTGCATCCGCCAATAAATTAAAGCAGGCAGGTCGCGCGTCGCAATCGGTTGGGCATAAGCGGATGAGCAGCGCCCTGGTGATTGGCGAAATTGCGATCTCGCTGACGCTGCTGGTAAGTGCCGGATTATTACTGAAAAGTTTTTGGCGGTTAACTCATGTATCTCCGGGTTTTCAAACCGATCATGTCATCACCGCAAAGCTCAGTTTGAACGCTCCAGAGTATGGCCCCTACAATGACCCAACGCAGAGAGCAAGGTTTTGGCAGCAGTTCGAGGACAGAGTCAAAGCATTGCCGGGGGTAGAAGAAGTTGGCGCGACTTCCGCACTTCCCTTGGGGGCCACGCACTATGACAATCCTTTCCATATTCCAGGGCGAACCTATGGCCCAAGTGATTTTGACGATGCTCAATTCCGGCAAGTGACTCCCGGTTATTTATCGGTGATGCGTATTCCTCTCATCCAAGGAAGATGGATTGGCAGGCAGGACGTTGCAGTTTCGCCGGGCGCGATCGTGGTCAACCAGGCGTTTGCAAATCGCTTTTTCCCCCACAAGAACGTGCTTGGGCAACGCCTGCAACTGATGGGCGATCCCCAACAAACGCGTGAAATTGTCGGCGTAGTCGGAAATGTCAGCCTTATTTCGCTTAGTGAACCAGATTGGCCCGAAATGTATGCCCCTTACGCGCAGTATGCTCCGTCGCTGATCAATATTGTGGTGCGCGCTAAGGGTAATCCGATAAATCTGGTAGCGGCTTTACAGGCCCAAGTCAGCGCAGTCGATAAAACCATCACGCTTTCAGGCGTCAGATCCATGGACGATGTTCTGGAGACGTCCGTCTCGCAACCACGATTCTCTTCGCAACTGATTGGCGTATTCGCCCTTCTAGCTTTGTTGCTTGCCGCCATCGGCCTTTATGGTGTTGTGGCATATTCGGTCAGCCAGCGAACGAACGAGATCGGTATACGCATGGCCTTGGGCGCTTCTCGGCAAGATGTCCTCCGGCTTGTGCTGCGGTATGGCGCTGGTCTGGCGCTCATTGGAACGGCGTTTGGATTTGGTGCTTCTTTTGCCGCGACGCGTGTTCTCACAAGCATGCTCTTCGAAGTAAGTGCGAGCGACCCGCAAACGTTTCTTATTGTGGCTGCTCTGCTTATGGCTGTGGTTTTGGGAGCCTGCTACATTCCCGCCCGCCGCGCGGCGAAAGTCGATCCCATGGTGGCGTTGCGGTACGAGTGATTTTGCAGAAGAAGGGGGATGCAAGAGAAGATGAGCGGGATTCTACAAGACATTCGAATTGCTATGCGCGGTTTGCTGCAGCGGCCGGGATTCGCATTGCTCGCAATACTTACGCTGGCGGTGGGAACCGGAGCCACAACTCTTATATTTACGGTGGTTAGCGGCGTTTTGCTAAAGCCTCTTGGGTATCAGGACCCCGCAAGTCTTGTTGCGCTGCACGTTCGAACAGAAAAAACTGGAGACCGGTGGGGATTTTCCTATCCAGATTTTCTGGATTGTCAGCGTGAGTGCCGATCATTCGACGGTGTAGCCGCGTGGACCTACAGCGGCGGAACAGTCAGCGCTCCGGGGCAGCCAGAGTATGTGGATGGACGACAAATCTCATCCGATCTATTTTCCGTCTTGCATGTCCCTTTAACGCAAGGCCGTTCATTTCTCCCAGCCGAAGATCAGCGCGGTAGTGCGCCGGTTGCAATTATCAGTACACGTTTATGGCAACTCCGTTACGCCTCCAATCCACAAGTGGTCGGCATGCCTCTTACTTACGAAGGCAAAGCGTACACCGTAGTTGGCGTTGCACCACCCGGTCTGCAACTCGATGGTGATGTGGATATCTTTACTCCACTGGGGCAAACCACCGAACCGCGTATGCAGTATCGCGCGGCACATTTTCTCCATGTGCTGGCGAGACTTCGGAGTAACACCACGCTTGCACAGGCACAAACGGAACTGGCGCTTTTTAGCGGAAACCTTGCAAAACAATATCCGGACTCGAATGCCGGCATGACGCTAGTCCCTCACACGCTGCAAAGCGAACTCGTGCAGGATGTCCGTCCGACATTATGGCTTTTATTGGGCGCGGTGAGCCTGGTCTTGTTGATCGCTTGCGTCAATGTTGCCAGCCTGTTGCTGACCCGCGTGGTTTCGCGCGAACATGAATTTGCATTGCGGCTGGCGTTGGGCGCGTCCCGCTGGCTGTTGGTACGGCAATGCTTCGTCGAGAGCGGTATCCTGGGAATTTGCGGCGGCCTGCTTGGACTGTTGTGCGCAATGTTTGGCACGCGTCCCTTCCTGCAATTCTGGCCTGGCCGTTTGCCACGCGCTGAAGAAGCTCATGTGGATTGGCGCGTTCTTCTGTTTTCGCTGTCGCTCTCAATTCTGACGGCGTTGATCTTTGGGTTGATGCCAGCCCTCCGTGCCAACAAAAGCGCAATCGAAACAGCTCTTCGTTCACGATCGCGGAACATTGCCGGGAATGCCCGCAAGCCGCTGAGTGGATTTGTAGTGTGCCAGATCGCATTGGCATTTGTCTTATTGACCTCGGCGGGAATCATTGGCCGCACACTGCTTCACGTCTCGTCGCGGAATCCAGGACTCGATGTTCATAACGTGCTTACTGCTCGTGTAGCTATTTCGCCAGAAGCTCTCTCCAGTCCCGAAAAGGCACGAGCGGCCTGGAAAGAACTTATGGACAGCCTGCGGGCTGATCCGACGGTACAGTCAGTCGCGCTGACTGACACTGTTCCCATGCGCGAGGGGGAGAATGTAGTGAATTACTGGGCCACAACCACTCCACCTCCACCGAACCAGGCAGCGGAATCACTGGCGGTTGGCGCCTCTCCAGACTACTTGAAGGTAATGCGCATTCCGCTTCTGCGTGGGCGGTTCGTTGACGAAGCCGACCGGATGGACAGCCGTCAGGTGGTCGTGATTGACGAGAACATGGCCCGACACGCATTTCCCGGAGAGAATCCAGTAGGAAAGCTGCTCTGGATACCCAGCATGGGGCCGAGGCCTGTACTCGTCGTAGGAGTCGTGGGTCACGTGCGGCACTGGGGGCTTGCGGGCGATGATCTCTCCCGAGTTCAGGACCAGTTCTACTATCCCCTCGGGCAGGTTCCGGATCAGTTGATGAAATTCTTCTCGTCCATCATTTCAGTTGTAGTGCGGACCAACATTCCGGCATTGAACACCGTGGATACTGTGCAACGAGAAGCGCGCGGAGCGATGGGCGACCAAACGCTTTACGAGTTGCGGACCATGGAACAACTCGTGAGTGCGTCGCTGGATCAGCAGCGGTTTCTGCTTTTTCTATTTGCAATTTATTCCGGGGTGGCTTTGTTGCTCGCGTGCATTGGCATCTACGGTGTGATTGCTTATTTGACGAGCCAGCGCGTGCCAGAGATCGGTGTCCGCATCGCTCTAGGCGCAAGCCGGTCGGACATTCTTGGCCTCGTGCTTCGGCAAAGTCTGGTGATCGTCCTGGCCGGAATTAGCGTTGGCATCCTGGCTTCCTTTGCCACGGGACGCATCCTGAAAAGTCTGGTGCCGGGAGTGCAGACTTCGCAGGCGGCGATTTTCGTTATTGTGCTTCCCTTGCTGCTCGCAGCCGCTCTATTCGCCAGCTACATTCCCGCGCGGCGCGCGGCGAGGGTGGATCCCATGGTGGCATTGCGGTACGAGTGAGGATTTCGAGATGAATGGATTCCTACAAGACATTCGCTATGCGCTGCGGCAATTAGGAAAGAGTCCTGGCTTTACTGCCATTGCCGTGCTGACGCTGGCGCTAGGGATCGGCGCGAGTACGGCAATCTTTGGATTTGTAGATGCGGCATTGCTCGAACCACTTCCTTATAGGAATCCCAATCAATTGATGTCGGTCAATGAAAGCAATGTGGAATCACCACGCTGGCCGCTTTCATATCAAGATTTTTTTGATTGGCAACGACTGAACCATTCGTTCAGTTCATTCGATGTATATGGCGGTACAGGTTTTCTATTGCGGACCTCCTCTGGTTCGACACCAGTACAGGCGGAGCGAGTGAGTGGAACATTCTTTCAGACACTTGGTGTGCATCCGATGCTTGGGCGCGATTTTTATCCCGGAGAAAACCGGCCGGGTGGCCCTGACGTTGCGATCCTAAATTATCGAACCTGGGTTGAGCGTTTTGGCGCCAACAAAAACGTGATTGGACAGACTTTAGATCTGGATAATCAGGCCTATACCATCATCGGTGTTTTACCGCGTACATTTTCTTTTGCTCCGGCTGGCAGTGCAGAACTTTGGGTTCCTCTGAATCGCTTCAGCCCCCATGAGCAGAAGCGTACTTTTTATAACTTTTGGGGTATTGGAAGACTGCGGGACGGTGTTACTCAACAAGCTGCATTGGCCGAAATGAACGCTATTGCCCTGCAGGTTCAGCGGCAAAACGGAATTACCGGGCGCAATTTAAGCGCAAGTATTGTTCCATTGCATGAGATTGTAACCGGTGATATTCGCCCTATACTGCTCATGCTTCTGGGCGGAACATTCCTTCTGCTGATCATCGCCTGGGTCAATGTGGGCGGTCTTGTTTTGGTGCGTTCGGAAAGCCGCAGGCGAGAAATTGCTGTGCGTGGCGCTCTCGGTGCGACGCTGGCACGGCTGGTACGACAGTTTGTTACGGAAGGACTGCTATTGGCCTTCGTTGGAACTTTGGGTGGCACAGTTTTTGCGAGCATCCTGGCAAAAGTTCTGCGCAGTCTCGTGCCCAAGGATATGGCGCACAACTTGCCATTCTTCGATGGGGTCGGCCTTAATCCACATACGGTGACATTCGTCGCTGGCATTGGAGCAGTAACCGCATTCTTGCTCGCGGCCACACCGATTGCACGGCTTTCTTTGCGAAATTTACATGACGGATTAGCAGATGGTGATCGCGGTGCTGCTGGACGTTTTTGGCAGCGGTTAGGCGCGAACATGGTTGTAACGCAGTTAGCCATTGCAGTTGTACTGCTGGTTGGCGCGGGACTTTTTGGGCAGAGCCTCTATCGTCTGCTTCACGTCCCGTTGGGATTTGAGCCACATCATCTTGCGACCATCCAGATCACAATCCCTCCCGCTGCCAATCACAACTCGCAGCAAACCATAGAGATATACAACGAAATTTCCCGCCGCATTGAGGGTCTTCCCGGAGTCGAATCCGTTGGGATGACGAATATATTGCCGGCGCAATGCAATTGTTCGCTCGATGCGATTCAGGTTGTTGGAGGTCCCAACATCAGCGAACACAATGAAGTGGATGAGCGTCATGTGAGCGTAAATTATCTGACCACTCTAAAAACAAAACTGGTACGCGGCAAGTTCTTCACCGACGCTGATGACGCGTCAAAACCCGGAGTCGTCATCATCAATCAATCATTGGCGCACAAATATCTCGAAAATGAAGACCCGATTGGCAAGCGAATTTCGAATGACGAAGGTGGTAGGGCAAGCACCTGGGAAATCGTAGGCGTTGTTGATGATGTTCATGAAGGGCCGCTGGATGCGGTCAACGGACCCGTAGAATATTTCCCGCTCAATCAAACAAACGATCCTTCTTTCAATCTTGTCGTGCGTACAGGACAAGAGCCAGAGGCATTACTGCCGACCGTAGTAAGCACCTTGCATCAGATTGATACGAACATCGGCGTCTCCGATGAAGCGACCATGAACGCAAAAATTGGCAGCACGGAGTCCGCGCTACTGCATCAATTTTCGGCATGGCTCGCCGGGGGCTTTGCTTCTCTGGCACTCATCCTGGGAACAATTGGTCTATACGCAATGATCGCCTATTCCGTAAGTCGCCGCACCCGTGAGATCGGCGTTCGCATGGCGATGGGCGCGAGTCGCCATTCAATTTATCGCTTAATTCTTCGACAAGCAGG
>JANWKU010000197.1 GCA_025451215.1 Terriglobales bacterium | reverse complement strand
GAGGTGTTGTATGTCGACTCTGTTCGAGCTTCTGATCGCATGGGGAGCCCTCACAGCTGCCCTGATTGCCTTACTCATTTACCGTGGCACCCTCACTATGCAAGAGGATGACCAGCTTTTTCTAGGTGAATCCGAATCCCACATGGCGCGGGAACAAATGGAAATCATGAACCGGGTGAACAAACTTGGCCCGTTCGTGAAGGTCCTGGGCACAGCTTCTGCGGTGCTGATTCTGACCATTGCCGGGGTCGCGATTTACCAGAGAATTCTGGAGCAGGCAGCGCAGTAAGTCGCGGCCTGAGATGGCGCGGCAGGACCACCGAGGTGGTTGTGTGTTCCGAATCACTCGCGTAGCATCAGACACAAAATGCAGTGCTTGTGTTTGAATGATGCCATCTTTTGAACGCATTGGGATTATTGGCGGCGGGCCGGCGGGAGCTTTGGCCGCGACCCAACTCGCTTGTGCTGGACGCGAAGTCCTTCTCTTCGATGAAAAGCTGGCTTGGGAAAAACCTTGCGGCGGCGGATTGACAGACAAGGCCCTGGCGCAGTGGCCGTTTCTCCGCGATGCGCAGGTCGAACGCAACTGGATTGCTGATTGTGAGCTGACTGCGCCCTCGGGACGCCGGGTGCGGTTCGCTCTGGACCGCCAAATCGCGATCTTCTCCCGACTCGCTTTGAATGGATTGCTGCTCGATCGTGCGCGCGATGCTGGGGCAGCTCTGCGTCAGGGACGCGTTCTTCAGATCGATGAGAGCGGTGGCGGATGGGCCATTCGCACGGCTAACGGTAATTACTCTGCCGATTTTGTCGTGATCGCGTCGGGTGCACGAAGTTCATTGCGCACTCGATTCACTGCCGCACTCGGGCCAGAAAATTTTATGGTCGCGGCAGGATATTACATTCCCGGCAATCACCACACAGTCCAAATCAAGTTTCTGGAAGCTCTTCACGGATATATCTGGATTTTTCCGAGGGCCGATCATTTTTCGGCCGGCATTTGCGGGCGCATGCAGGGAAAAAGCACTTCAGAGCTGCGGCGGACGCTGGAGGATTCCCTGCCCGAGTTTGGATTGAACCTGGATGGCGCGAGATTCTACGCGCACATCATTCCGTCGCTCGCCCCGGATGCATTACGCAATAGTTCGTTCGCCGGAAACGGCTGGGCGATGATCGGCGACGCAGCAGGCTTCGTGGATGCGATCACCGGCGAAGGACTCTATTATGCATTGCGCTCCGCGGAGCTATTGAGCGAGGCGTTGCTGGCGGGGGCGCCGGAACAATATTCCCCACTGGTGAAAAAAGACTTCCTGCCGGAGCTCGAGCATGCGGCGCGAATTGCGAACCGCTTTTATGGCGGCGAATGGATGGGCGGATCGGTTCTCGAAAGAATGATCAAGCTTACGCAACGCAGCGCGAGCTTTCGCGAGATCATGCGCGATTTGTTTTCAGGTGCGCAGGAGTATTCGGATTTGCGCCAGCGAGTGTATGAAAAGCTTCCCCGAATCGCGATGGAGGCGGTGATGAGTAAGTTGTGGACTACACTTGGCAGAAGAGTCGCAGGTAGACAGAGCAACCTAGGGAGTTTAGAGGCATGATGAAAAGAATTCCAGCTTTCACGCTCGCTGTCTTGAGTCTTTGCTGGTCCATTCCTAGTCAAGCTGAAATCTACCGCGGTCCGAATAGTGCGCAACAGGCACAAAAGGCAGCCAGGAAGTACCAAAAAAGGGCGGCCAAACGCCAGCGCAAAGCAAATAAGAAATTACTGAAGGCACAGCGTAGGGCCGCAAAGAGGGCGAGGCACCGCAGTTGAGGCGTCCAACGGCGCAGTCATCCGCCGTGATTTCCTGAAATGTGCGCGAGGCTTAAGCGACCGACCGAATTTCAGGCCGGGTGACATTCTTCTTACCGACGATCGAAATCGCCAGTGGAATCGTCGTAAATCCTCCTACTACCGCCAGAGCTATACCAGCCGCCTTCATGGCATCTTTGCTCAGGCCTCTTGAGACCAACATACCAATGCCGACGCCAAGCGCCACACGCGTCCCCGTCCACAGAATCATTTCTGGCAAAGTAATATTGCGTTCGATCATTGCTCCTCCTTGGTGAAAATGAGATTTAGTGTTTGGATGCGGACGCGCGAGGATGGGATCGCTACAAATCGTGCAGAGGCTCTAAAACCCAACAAACGAGCGGTCCGAAAGCTGTGCTGAACTGAGGCTTGCAAAATCACGTATGCCGCCGAAGCTTGAAAAACCGTGGTGCCGGGAACAGGACTTGAACTTGAGGCGTTTAGCGGGCGTTTGAGCCCGCTGCCGAAATCCCGAGCGCAGCCGAGGGACCTCAAAGCTTGGTGCCGGGAACAGGACTTGAACCTGCACGCCTTTTACGGCACTGGATCCTAAGTCCAGCGCGTCTGCCAATTCCGCCATCCCGGCCTGTGCTCATTTTAAATCACGCGCACAAACCGGAGCAGTTCATCGCTCTGCTAAAATCCGCGTCATGCCAGACAGCAAGACGCGCGCCAAAAAAATCAAGCTGCTGCTTTTCGATGTGGATGGAGTTCTGACCGACGGGAAATTGTATTTCTTCCCTGCCCCCGCCGGAGCGCAACAAAGCGTTCGTGAGCAGGCAGCCAAACATGGCGGCCAGGGCGGCTTTGGATTGCACAGCGAAAGCTTCGTCGAGGCCAAGGGATATAACGCGCATGACGGCGCGGGAATATCGATGGCGCGGCTCGGCGGGATGAAGACCGGTCTGATCACCAAGAGAATCTCTGAGACGGTGGCGTTGCGCGCTCGTGATTTGAAGCTCGATCATGTTCATCAGGGAATCAATGACAAGCTCGCCGTTTTCAAAGAGATTCTGAAGCAGGAGAAGATGACCGCGGCTGAGGCTTGCTACGTGGGCGACGACGTCATCGATTTGCCGGTGATGTGGAATTGCGGGCTGGCCGTAGCCGTGGCTAATGCGCGTGACGAAGTAAAACGGGACGCGCATTACGTCACGAAACATAGCGGAGGAGATGGGGCCCTACGGGATGTGATCGAGTTCATCCTCAAAGCTCAGGGCAAGTGGAAGCAGGTTGTAGAGCAGTATATTGGGGAGCGAAGTCCGGGAAGTCAGTAGCTAAATCTCAAGAGACACGCGGTTGTTGACATGACCAGATTCAAAGAGCTCCGAAGGATTGAAAACGCGATCAAACACCGAAACAAAGCTGATCTTCAGTGGGCTTTGAAATACTGCAAAATGCGCCTTCGTATTTCGTCCCGAACGGACCACCAGAAGCACTGGTCCAATCTGCAGAAAAAGGTTCTTCAGTCTTTGGACATTTCAAAGCAGCAGCCCACCTAACCTTCTCTGCCCTTGCCCGTCAAACGTTCTTGGGCCTAAAATCGCCAGTTCGCCAAGTCTCAAATGAGGTCAACCGTGCGCCGATACTTAATTCTGTTCTTTTTGCTGCTGATGGCTTCAACCCTCACGTTCGCGCAGTCAAACAACTCGCAACCTGAATCCGCCACGCCATTCAGCGCAGTGGACAAAACCGCGAACCCGTGCGCCGATTTTTATCAATACTCTTGCGGCAACTGGATCAAGTCAGCGAAGATCCCGCCCGACCAATCCTCATGGGGGACATTCCCCGAACTATCGGAGCGCAATGAGACGATCATGAAGGGCATCCTGGAGAAAGCCGCCGCGAACAATCCGCAGCGCGATTCCATCGACCAGAAGATCGGCGACTACTACGAATCGTGCATGGATGAGAAGGCAGTGAATGCCAAAGGCCTGGAACCGCTAGAGCCCGAACTTGATCGCATAGCAGGCGTGAAGGACAAACAAAGCCTCATCGACGCTATCGCGCGGGTCCACATGATCGGACCGAACCCGCTGTTTAATTTCTACAGCCAGCCTGACCTTCATGACGCCAACATGGTCATCGCTTACATCGACCAGGGTGGCCTGTCGCTTCCCGATCGCGATTATTACCTGAAAGACGATGCCCATATGACCAAAATCCGTGGGCAATACGTGGACTACATCACGCAATTATTCACGCTAGATGGGCAGACGCCGGAGCAGGCTGCGGAGTCCGCAAAAACCGTGCTGCGCATTGAAACCGCGCTGGCCAAGGCCGCGATGGACCGCACCGCCCGGCGCGATCCGAAGACGCGTGACCACAAGATGAGCAGCGAAGAAGCTTCGCAGTTGGCGGCGAACTTCCAACTGGAGAGGTTCTTCACCGATGTGAATGCGCCGAAGATTTCTGAGTTGAACGTGAGTAATCCGGAATTTTTCAAACAGGTGAATCAGCTGCTTGAATCGGAATCTTTGGGTGCGTGGAAGACGTATGTGAGCTGGCATCTGCTGGACGGCACCGCGCCCTGGCTTTCGAAGCCGTTCGTGGATGCGAACTTCAAGATGGAACAGGCGCTGACCGGGCAGTCCGAGATCAAGCCGCGCTGGAAACGCTGTGTGGCCGCGGTGGATAACGAACTGGGCGAGGCCCTTGGCCAGCGCTATGTGGATGTGACGTTTGGAGCAGAAGGCAAAGAGCGCATGTTGAAGATGGTTAATGCCCTGGAGAAATCGCTGTCAGAAGATATTCAGAGCCTCCCGTGGATGTCGGATGAGACCAAGAAGCAGGCGCACGTGAAGTTAGGCGCCATCCGCAACAAAATTGGATATCCCGACAAGTGGCGCGATTACAGCTCGGTTGAAATCGTTCGTGGCGACCTGCTGGGAAATTTCCTGCGGGCCAATGAATTCGAGGCCAAGCGCGATGTCAACAAGATCGGCAAACCGCTCGACAGAAATGAATGGGGCATGACTCCGCCTACGGTGAATGCATACTATTCCCCGCCGCGCAATGAGATTGTGTTTCCGGCGGGAATCCTGCAGCCACCATTTTTCGACAAGGATGCGGATGACGCCAGCAACTTTGGCAGCATTGGCGTGGTCATCGGTCACGAACTCACGCACGGCTTCGACGATCAAGGCCGAAAGTACGATCCGCAAGGAAATTTGCGCGACTGGTGGACCCCGGAAGATGGAAAGAAATTCGAAGAACGCGCCAGCTGTGTAGCCAACGAGTACAGCGGGTTTACCGCGATCGACGACCTCAAGTTGAACGGCCGGCTCACGCTGGGCGAGAACACAGCAGACAATGGCGGCGCACGCATTGCGCTGGCTGCCCTGCACCACTACATGGCGGATGACAAGAGCGGCAAGGCCTCACAAACCATTGACGGCTACACTCCCGAGCAGAGGTTTTATCTGGGTTACGCACGCATCTGGTGCGAACTGCGGCGGCCTGAGCTGGTGCGCGCAATGGTCACAACCAACCCGCATTCGCCGGGAAAGTGGCGAGTGGATGGCGTGGTGCAGAACTCGAGCGACTTCGAGCATGCCTTCAGCTGCAAAGCCGGAGACGCCATGGTCAGCCAGAACGCGTGCAGGGTCTGGTAGCAGTAGCTAGTGGCTAGTGGTTAGTGGCTAAAGCGAGCACGGGCGAGGGCGCCCGTGCCTGCAGAACAAATTGTTAACCGCGAATCACTGGCACTGCGAACTTGTCACTGACCACTGACCACTGCTTTTGCTAACATCCTTACTTCCCTGCTCTGACCATGAATCACATCGGTGAAAATGTGGTACGCATTGAGGCACAGGCCTTGTCTGCTTTGGCCGACCGGATCGCCGGCCCCATGGCGGACGCTTTCAATCGCGGAGTCGAGTTGCTGTATTGCTGTCCCGGTCGCGTAGTAGTGACGGGAATGGGCAAGAGCGGACTCATTGCGCGTAAGGTCGCAGCCACTCTCAGTTCGACGGGAACGCCGGCATTGTTCATGCATCCGGTGGAAGCATTGCACGGTGATCTGGGAATGCTGGCGCATGGAGACGTAGTGATTGCGCTGTCCGCGAGCGGCGAAACGGATGAAATCCTGCAATTGCTGGCAACGATCAAACGCTTGCGGCTGCCGCTGATTGCGGTCACCTGCGATGAGGTCAAGAGTGATGCGGGAAAGAAATCAGGTGTGGCGCAATCCACGCTGGCTTCCTCGGCAGAAGTATTTCTGAGCTGTGCGGTTGCGGAAGAAGGATGCACTATGGGCCTGGCGCCGACGGCGTCAACAACTGCCATGCTCGCCCTGGGCGATGCGCTGGCCGTGACCGTGGCCGAAAAGAAAGGATTCAAAGAAGAAGATTTTGCGCGGCTGCATCCCGGCGGGAAGTTGGGCAAGCGCCTCGCACGTGTTGAAACGTTGATGCATGAGGGCGATGCAGTGCCCAGGGTTTCGCCAAAAACCAAAATGCCGGATGTGATCTACGAAATGTCGCGCAAGAAACTTGGCGTAACCGCGGTGGTGGAAGGCGAGCGACTGGTAGGGATTATCAGCGATGGAGATTTGCGGCGATTGCTCGAGCGCAAAGGAAAAGACGTGCTGGATATGAGCGCCGAGGAGTGCATGACGCGGGATCCAAAGACGGTGTCCGGCGAGGAGTTCGCGGCCACCGCGCTGGCAATCATGGAAGAAAGCAAAATCACCTCACTGGTGGTGGTTGGGGAAAACAGGAAACTCGAGGGCATCGTTCATCTGCATGATCTGTGGGGAACGGAGATGGTTTAAGAAGGCAGACGTGAGAAGGCAGATTCAGATTTTAGATTTTAGATGTCGCCATTATCAGCAGATGAGTAACTCCGTGGCGCTGACGACCAACGACGCACGACGGTCTTATGACCTGGCAAATCTGGCTTTTATTCGTGACGACCGAAGCCGTGCTGAGCGTAACGCCCGGTCCCGCGGTGCTTTACGTTTTGTCGCAGGCGATCCGGCGCGGGCCGGCCAAATCGGTTTGGGCGAGCTGGGGAATTTTGAGCGCGAATGCACTTTACTTCACGCTTTCGGCGACCAGCCTGGGAGCAGTGATCGTCGCTTCGTACAAATTATTTTTTCTGATTAAATGGGTGGGCGCGGCGTATCTGGTGTATTTAGGTTTGCGAAGTTTTTTTGCGAAGAGTTCGGTTCTCTCGCTTCCCGAATCAGCTAACGATGTCCGCAGCGGTCGTCGAATTCTCCGCGACGGATTTTTCCTTCAGGCAGCGAATCCTAAAGCAATTTTATTCTTTACGGCAATTCTGCCGCAGTTCATCGATGCTCATCACAACGTCGCGTTTCAGATTCTGGTGCTGGGAATCAGCTCGATACTGGTGGAGTTTGTAATTCTGTTCGTCTATGGACAGCTTGGGGGACGGGCTCTGAGCACAGCGCGCAGTCCCCGATTTGAAAAAATAACAAATCGAGTTGCAGGATCGTTGCTGATCGGCGCGGGAGTGGGGCTGGCAAGGCTGAGAAGAACCTAACCCTCATTCAGATCGGTACTTGATCGAGAGGCACGATGAATTGAATGCCTGGCACAAATTTGCCGTGCAGGCGACGATCGTTGGTCACAAACAGATCGACCCCGACGCTTGCGGCGCAAGCGAGTTGGACGGCGTCGGGCCCGCGCAATGCACGATCACTGCGAATGTGCCCGTAGACTCGCGCCGCTTTTATATCAAATGGGAGCAAAGTTGATGTTCTCGCCATTACCTCTTCATACTTACGACATAGATCGGTATCGCCTTTTTCCGCCGGTTTGACTAACACCTCACCAAGAGTGATGGTCGAGGTTAGCAGTTGGTCGCCACGCGCCAGCATTCTGTCTCGAAGTTCGGAAACACACTCGGAAAATTTTCCGTAGTCTTCGAAAAGATAAATAAACAGGTTTGTGTCCCAGAAGACCCGGCTCATTCCCAGCCCTCGCGAATTCGGCGCACGTACTCGTCGGCATGCTCGTCAGCCCACAGATGTTTCCCGGATCCGCGAAGTGCGAGCAGCGGGTCTTCCTCCCGCACTCGCTTTGCCGAATCCAAGCACCAGTCTTTGTACCAGGCAAGCAAGCCGTTGTAACCGTAGGGCATTTCGTCTCTTATGGGAGTCGCCTTAGCGCCCTCACGCTCAGGATGAAAATAATCTCCAGGCCTGAACAGTCGGCGCCTCCCGGGACCGGTTTCGACAAGCATTCGATAACGACCCGGATTAGGTCGCCGGTTAGCCACGCAATGCTGGACGATATGAACATAAATACCGGGCCGCAGATTCCCTGTATGCTCCCTCCACATCCCTCTGGCGCTCTCCATCACTTCCTCAATACTGAAATCCAATTGCTCCGGGTGCTTTTGGTGGAGCAAGGCTGTCGCCACCCAGACCTCGTCCGCGACCTTTGTAAGAGCCT
>JANWKU010000196.1 GCA_025451215.1 Terriglobales bacterium | reverse complement strand
TACCAGTCGGAGATGAAAGTCCTGATCCGCAGGGGCAGGGTCGATCCCTTGCTCACCCCTGCGCCGACTCCACCACCGGAATTTGCGCGCAATGAAGTCAGCGAAGAAGAGTTGAACTCAGAAGTGGAGTTGCTTCGCGATCAGGACATTCTGCGGACGGTGGCGCAACGCGCCGATTTGCAGGGCAAAAGCGACTCCTGGTTTGCGCGCCTTACGGGCCAAACCCTCGAGATCAAAACGGAACGTACCGTGCGGCGGCTGGCCCGGAGCCTGGAAATTGAACCAGCGAAAAAAGCCACGATGATTGTGGTGCGTTACCGCAGTTCGAGTCCGGAACAATCGCGGCGGGTGCTGAGCTCGCTTTCGGAAGCCTACTTGAAGCGGCACCAACAGGTGCTTCGGCCATCGGGCGAATTCAATTTCTTCGACCAGCAGGTAACGCTGTCCCGAAAAAATCTGGAACAGGCCGAACACGATTTAATGCAATTCACGAGTGACGAAGGCGTAGTCTCGGCGTCTCTGGAGCGGGATGAAGCCATACAGAAATTGAGTGACGCGGAAGCGACGGAACTACAGACGCGGGTGCAGTTATCAGAAACGGCGCAACGCATACGCTCTTTGGAAGAAAAAACCAAAACTCTACCGGTACGCTCCACCACGGAAATACGAAATTCTGATAATCCGGAACTGCAGCAGAAATTGAAGTCGAAATTGCTGGAGCTGGAACTGCAACGCACGGACTTGCTGACAAAGTTTCAGCCTTCTTACCGGCTGGTTCAGGAAGTGGAGCAGCAGATTGCGCAGACCAAGAGCATGATCGGCGCCGAGGACCAGTTGCCATTGCGCGATGAAACCACGCAATTGGACGTGAACCACGAGTGGGCAAAATCGGAGTTGGTGAAGGCGCAGGTGGAGTTCAACACTCTGGCGGCGAAGGCGAAAGCCACTAGCACCATGCTCGCCAGTTTCCGCCAATCCGCCGAGAGTTTGCAGGACCGGGCGATTCAACAGGAAGGATTGCAACGCAACCTGAAAGAAGCGGAAGACAAATATCTGCTTTATGTGAATAAGCGCGAAGAAGCTCGGATTGGGGATGCAATGGATGAAGACGGGATTGTGAACGTGACGCTGGCGGAGCCTCCGACGCTGCCAGCTCTGCCTGTACGTTCTGAGATGAGTTTGGGGCTAATCGGTTTTCTACTGGGTGGCGTGGCTAGCACCGGCTTTGCCTTTGCCGCGGATTCTTTGAGTCCGGCGTTTCGCACCCCGGATGAAGTCGCTTTGTACTTAGGGGCGCCCGTATTGGCGTCGCTTCCCCGGGGAAATGAATAGTGCGACAAATGACGACGCATACCGAAAGAGGCAATTTCCGATGAGTACGCGGGTGGAAGTTCTGCACATCCCGATGGCGCGAGACGCCGAAAAAGCAATATCGGCGGTGCGCGCAGCCTCGGAGACGGATACCCGAAAAGAAAGCTCCCGGGCTGCATTTTCCGCCGAGCAAGTCTCACGACTGGTGCATCAGGTGTTTTTTCCCGCGTCTGGAAAATCGCGGAGGCAAATTATTTTTAGCGCGGTGGATGAAGAAGTAGATGTCGGCGGAATTTGCATGCTTGTGGCCGAGGCCCTTTCGACGCGCGTCAGCGAGCGCGTGGCAATTATCGAAGCCGATGCTTGGTCGCGCGATGCAGGCATTCATCCTGAACGGCGACGTGCTCCCGAACGGGTGGGAATCGCTCCGATACGCGCAGCGTCGAACCAGCTCTCCAGCAATTTATGGAGCGTTTCTGGCCCTGTGTTTTGGGGAGGCAACGCGCTTGCAGGTTCGCCGGGCTGGGTGCGCGAACGGCTAGGAGAACTACGTATGGAGTTCGATTACACGGTGTTTCATGCACCCGCCGCGGGTGTCTATAGCGGTACGTCCCTGTTGGGGCAGGCGAGCGATGGGCTTGTGCTCGTGATTGAAGCGAATTACACGCGCCGCTCGAGCGCGCAAAAGGCCAAAGAATTGTTGCATGCGGCAAATGTGAGAGTGTTGGGAACAATATTGAGCGGCAGGACATTTCCCATTCCCGACGGTATTTATAGAAGGTTGTAACGCAATCAGTTCATCGCATTCATGGAAAGTATTGTGTTTCGGACGGGTTCCCATGTCTTCATACGCTACTGTCAGGCTGGCCCAAAATAAGCTTCGTTTGCCGCACGCTTTACGTCTGCGGCGCTCCCGCCACGCGTTTGAAAAGCGCCCGGACCGCAGTCACCAGCTCCACCGTAACTCCATCCTGAAGAGATCAATGGACTTGGCGCTCGCGTCCTTTGGGCTCATTGTCTCGCTTCCTGTCCTGGCCGGTCTGGCTATCATGGTCTGGCTTCAATCGCCCGGCCCGGCCCTGTACCGCTCGCAGCGCGTGGGCAGATATGGAAAGATTTTCGTCTGCTACAAATTCCGGACGATGGTTGCGAATGCCGACAAACGCAAGGATAGCCTTCGTTCCCGGAACGAACGCATGGGCGCAACATTCAAAATGGCCAACGATCCTCGCGTGACACGCTTGGGAAAATTCCTACGGCGTTATAGCCTGGACGAACTTCCCCAACTCTGGAACGTCCTGCGTGGGGAGATGAGCCTAGTGGGGCCACGCCCGCACCCTCCAGATGACGTTCGGCGTTACGAAAACGCGGATCTGCGCAGGTTGCAGGTTACACCGGGGCTAACCGGCCTATGGCAGGTGACTGCGCGCCGCGATCCGTCATTTCGCCGCAATATCGCTCTCGATCTCGAATATATCGAGAGGCGAAATTTTTGGATGGATTTGGCCATCCTATACAAAACAATCTTCGCGGTCCTCGAAGGGACTGGCGTTTGAGTGTAAGCGTCATGGCGACGCCAATGCCCACAGCGGGGCGCGGCCTCGCCGCTTCCGCCGTGGCTGTTCCCTCACGCCTGTTCCATGCCTTCGTTTCGCATCCCACTTTGTTGTTTTTGGCGGCGTTGACGGTCATATTGTTCCGGCCGCCGGACCTGCCCATGTATGAAATGGATCGCATTGCCGTCCTGGCGCTGACTTATTTCGTGGCTGTTCGGGCGCTGCTCCGCAGGGAACGTTTCCGAATTTTCGACCCCGTCAGCTTGCCTTTGTTGGGGCTCGTGGTACTGGCGCTTTGCCGCGCCCTCAGCCAGCCTTACGATGCGCAAAATTGGAGCGTATTCGCCGCCAAGTGGCTTGTGCCTTTCCTGTTTTTCCATATAGCGGGAGAAATTTTTACAGATAACGCCTCACTGCGAAAGTTCGAAATCTTTTGCTGGATTGCGCTCGCATATCTCGGCCTGATCGCGGTGTTCTTTTTGCTGGGATGGACAAGCCTGATTTTCCCGCACTTTATTTTGGACGAAAGTCTCGGCATCCACGCCGACCGGGCGCGTGGACCATTCCTTCAAGCGGTAGCGAACGGAGTTGCCCTCAATCTATTGGCTCTGGTTGCGCTGGATTCATTCCGCCGGCGGAGATTGCCGCGGTTGCTGGCAGCATCCTTTTTCCTCTTATTACCCTTTGCCATTCTGGCCACCAAAACCCGCGCCGTCTGGCTTTCCTTTGCGTTGTCCGTGAGCGCGTTGGCGATTGTGTCCAACACACGCCGCATTCGCCGCGCCTGCATTGCGAGCTTAATTGTCGCAGGGGTAGGATTTTCGATCGCTTTTGCCATGACCCAGGACGATCGCGGATTCAGTGATCGCTTCGAGGAGGTAAGTCCGGTCGAATTTCGCATGGCTTTGGACCGGGCAGGATGGGAACTCTTCCAGGAAAGGCCGGTGTTTGGCTGGAGCGCGGGGGAAGTCCAAGCTGAACTCGAGCGAACTGTCGAGGGATTTCATGAGGAGGTGTTTTACTTCCACAATACTTTTCTGGAAGTCGCCGTCTCTTATGGGTGCGTCGGGGTAGGGCTTTACCTGTGGTTATTGATTGACATGTTCATGCTCGCGCGGCGGCGTTTTGCAGCCGAAATGTACCCGCGCGCTGGCAACTTTCTTGATGCAGGTTTCCGTTCACTCTGGCCAATGCTGTTAATTGTTTACGCTTTGAATGCCTGCTTTGTCGTGATGAATTACCAGTTCGTAAACGGACTGGTGTTTGCTCTGGCGGGAATGCTGGCAGCCCAGGACCATCGCCTGAAGCAGGGAACAAAGCAATCTGTCGCGCTGGCCCGCGCGAATTACTGGAGCTTCCTGCAAACATGATTGCCTACCTCGCGAACGAATTTCCCTGTGCAGTGGAACCATATGTCATGGAAGAGGTGCGTGAGTTGGGCCACTGCGGTTTGCGGGTAATCATGTGCAGCGCGAAGCAGCCCAAAAACTCTTATCGAAAAGAATCACAAATTCAGACAGAAGAAGTCCTGCACTTACATCCTTTGCGCCCACAGCTCATGGTGATGGCACTTTTCGCCCTGTGCCGCCTAGACATGGTAAATATTTTTGTCCGAGTTCTGATGAAGGGAAATGAACGCTTGGGCCGCCGCGTCCGAGCATTGGCCCACACTTATCTGGGGGCGTACTATTCTCTGCTGTTGAAAGACATGCAGGTGGAGCACATCCACGTGCATCATGGGTATTTTGCGTCCTGGATCGCCATGGTTGCCGCCCGGCTCCTGGGCATTAGCTACAGCATGACGCTGCATGGTTCTGATCTGCTCATCCATGCCGCCTATTTGGATGTAAAGCTGGAAAGGTGCAAGACATGTTTTACCGTTTCAGATTTCAACCGCGACTTCATTCTTAAGCACTATCCGCAAGTTCCATCCGACAGAGTCGTCGTCAGCCGGATGGGAGTGTCGCTCCCTCTGTTGGAGTTTGCTTCGACCCGCCGCACTGCGCTTTTGCGAATGCTTTCAGTAGGCAGATTGCACCCGGTTAAGAACCACGCCTTCCTGATTCGCGCATGTCGCGCATTAAAAGACCGAGGACGCCAATTCACCTGCCAGATCGTTGGCGACGGGCCGGAACACGATGCGCTCGCGAGGATGATCGAAAAACTCGGACTAACGGATGAAATTACTTTGGCGGGGCATCTTCCGCATGAAGAACTCGACCATTGTTACGCGACGGCCGATCTGGTCGTGCTGACCAGCCGTAGTGAAGGAATTCCTCTTGTTCTTATGGAGGCCATGGCCCGCAAGAAGCTTGTTCTGGCTCCTTCGATCACCGGCATTCCCGAACTGGTGATTCACGGCAAGACTGGATTTCTCTATGTCCCTGGGTCTATCTCAGATTTTGTCCATTCTGTGGAATCGGTCATGCAATCGTTTGGCGAGTTGGACCCGGTCCGCCGCTCCGCGCGGGCGCATGTGGGCCGCAAATTCAATCGCGAACAAACGCTTGCGGCATTTGCGGAATTGTTTATCGCTCAACTTCCGGCCAGCGGAAAGGTGCAGGATGAAAATCTTGTATTGCAACAAATATAGTTTCCCGTTCAGCGGGACTGAAGCATATCTCTTCGAGTTAATGGACCTCATGCGCTCCGAAGGGCATGACGCGGCGTTGTTTTCCATGGCGGGCGGCCCTGCGAAACAGCAGCATCCCTTTCAGCATAACTTCGTGCCTCCAGTGGATTTCAAAAACGGCAGCCTATGGTCAAGCGTGAAAGGCGCTGGTCGCGCCATTTATTCATGGAAGGCGCGGCGCTGCTTGCGGCAGACGATCCGCGAATTCAAGCCCGATGTAGCGCATGTACGGAATATCTATCACCATCTTTCACCTTCCATACTCTGGGAGTTGAGGGCCCACAAAATTCCCGTTGTTTATCACCTGAATGATTTCAAGTTGCTCTGCCCCACATACAACATGGTCTCCCGGGGAAATGCTTGCGAGCGTTGCCAGGGAGGACGCTTCTGGCACGTATTGAGTGAGGGCTGCTACTCCGGACGCCGCGGCGCCAGCGCCGTGCTTGCGCTCGAGGCGTATACCCACAAATGGCTGAAGACCTACCAGAATTGCGTGGACTCGTTTTTAGCTCCTAGCGAATTTGTAAAAGAAAAATTGATCGAACATGGTTGGGATGAAGGCAAGATCAACGTCTTGCCCCATTTTCAAAAAATTGCCACAAGCGTTTCAACGGCGCCCCACGGCGCGCCCATTCTTTACTTTGGCCGCCTTTCAGCGGAGAAGGGAATTTCCGATTTACTGGAAGCAATGCGGTCGTTACCCGAAGTTAGATTGCAGATCGCGGGCGAGGGGCCGCAGAGAGCAGAGCTGGAGAGCAGGGTTGATCGCCTTCGGCTGAGAAATGTCGAATTCTTAGGACAACTCTCCGGAGATTCTCTTCGCCAGGCCATCGTTTCTTCCCAATTTACAGTTCTTCCTTCACGCGCCTATGAGACCTTTGGCAAAAGCATAGTGGAGTCTTATGCGTGCGCACGACCGGTGATTGCCTCTGATCTTGGATCACGTCGGGAGTTGGTGCGCGACGGCGAAACCGGACTGCTCTATCCAGTGGGCGATGTTGCGAAATTGGCAAGTGGCATTGCGCTCCTCGCGTCCAAGCCTGAATGGTCGCTGCAAATGGGGATTGCGGGAAGGGATTTGGTGCGGCTCAGATATTCTCCGGAGACTCACTACTCGAAGATGCTCTCGCTCTATCAAAACTTGGCAAAACAGGGAACACAAAAAAACGCTTTGGTTCGACCGGAGACGTTGCTTGCGGATTCGGTGCAAATTGAATCAAGGCGGCCTGAATTGCCTGGACGCGAATCGGTCAGACAAACAGCGGCTCAACCCATGCGAGTAGCTTTTATCGGCGGCCGAGGGGTGATCTCCAAATACAGCGGGATCGAAACCTACTATGAGCAGGTCGGCAAACGTCTGGCCGCGAAAGGGCATGCTGTAACCGTCTATTGCAGAACGTACTTCACCCCGCGCACTGATCGTTATAAACAGATGCGAATACTGCGCCTGCCCACGATTCGATCTAAACATCTGGAAACCGTCAGCCACACTTTGCTGAGCACCGTCCATGCGATGTTCGGTCCCTATGACATTGTGCATTTCCACGCGCTCGGTCCGGCACTGTTTTCGTTTCTGCCCCGCCTCTGTGGGAAAAAGACCGTGGTTACGGTGCAAGGTCTGGATTGGCAGCGCAAAAAATGGGGCGCGGCGGCGAGCGCCGTGCTCAGAATGGGAGAACAGGCCGCAGTCCGCTTTCCATCGCAAACTATGGTTGTTTCGCGCGTACTTCAGGACTACTATCGCTCGCGATATGCCCGCGAAACACGCTATGTGCCGAACGGAGCCGCGATCCGGCGCGACTCTCCGTGTTCGCATCTGCAAAAATGGGGACTTGAAAAGGGTCAATACATCCTGTTTTTAGGGCGATTTTCGCCGGAAAAAAATTGCCATCTTTTAATTGAGGCTTACAAGCGAATTCAAACTCCCGTCAGGTTGGTACTCGCTGGAGGGTCCAGCCACTCCGATGTGTACGCCGCCGGACTGCGCCGGCAGGCCAACGAAAATATCCTGCTGCTCGACTGGCTTGCGGGCGATGCGCTTGATGACTTGCTGCTGAACGCCATGCTGTTCGTGTTGCCATCCGATCTGGAAGGCATGTCTTTGGCGCTGCTGGACGCGATGAGCGCCGGAGTTTGCGCGCTGGCAAGCGATGTTCCGGAAAACCGCGAACTTGTGGAGGGGGCCGGCTTCACCTTTGCCCATGGTGATGTTGGCGAACTGGAACGCATGTTGCGTTTTCTGATCGACAATCCGGCGCTGCGCGAAAGCAAAGCAAAATTGGGACAAAGCAAAGTCTGCGCGTCGTATTTGTGGCCTCAGGTGGCCGATGCGGTTGAAGAAGTCTATCTGGATATTCTCCACCCCGCCAGAAAACGTGTTGTTCGCTTGCCCGCGCAAGTAAATGCAGAGCAGAACAGAGTCGCTGCCTAGCGTCGTGTGAAAGTTTGCCAGCTTTGCAGAAAAAGGGGTCGGGGACCATCTTCCCGGTCTTTTACTTTACAATTGGGTTGCTTCGTTACATCGAGGCGCCATTCATGAAAAATAGAGTCATTGTCACCGGCGGCGCGGGATTTATTGGCTCTAATTTTATTCTTCAGTGGATCGCGCAGGAACCGGGCATTGTCATCAATCTAGACAAGCTCACCTATGCTGGAAATTTGCGCAATCTCGAGCAAGTTTCAGGCCACCAGCATTACAGCTTTGTTCATGGCGACATTTGCGACCGGGAATTGGTTTCGGACTTGCTCGAGCGCAATCAGCCTCGTGCGATTGTGCACTTCGCGGCGGAAAGCCACGTAGACCGTTCCATTCATGGCCCGGACGATTTCGTGCGTACTAATGTGCAGGGAACATTTTCGCTGTTGGAGGCCGTGCGTGCGTATTGGAGTGCTCTGAACGAATCGGAACGCGCTGACTTTCGCTTTCTTCATGTTTCCACGGACGAGGTCTATGGATCGCTCGGGCCGGGCGACGCTCCTTTCTCGGAATCTACGCCTTACAGTCCGAACAGTCCGTACTCCGCTTCCAAAGCCGCTTCCGACCATCTGGTGCGTGCCTACCATCACACCTACGGATTGCCAACGCTCACGACCAATTGTTCCAACAACTACGGCCCATTTCAGTTTCCCGAAAAGCTTATTCCACTGATGATTCTAAATGCGCGGAAGGGTAAGCCATTGCCGGTTTATGGTGACGGTCAAAACGTCCGCGACTGGCTCTACGTTCTGGACCATTGTGAGGCGATTCGGATAGTACTGGCGAAAGGTGTACCCGGTCAGAATTACAACATTGGCGGTTGGAATGAAAAACCAAATATTGAAATCGTGCAGACCATTTGCGCTTTACTCGACGAGCTTTCTCCCAAAGATCCGGTCGTACCGCATAAGGATCTAATTACCTACGTAAAAGACCGTCCTGGCCATGACCGCCGCTACTCGATGGATGCGCGCAAAATCGAGCGTGAGTTAGGATGGAGGCCGCGCGAGACATTTGAGACAGGCATACGCAAAACTGTGGAATGGTATTTGAGCAACGAGGCGTGGATTGAAGAAGTGACTAGCGGCAGTTATCGGCAGTGGATTGCGAAACACTATGCATGAATTTCGCGCATAATATTCACGCATAGTTATTCAATGCGCCCTCATGGAAACAATTAACCAAAACACGATGCAGGCAATTCCCTATAAGGGGATCATTTTGGCTGGGGGCTCCGGCACACGTCTCTATCCCGCGACGCAGGTTGTTGGCAAGAGCTTATTGCCTTTGTACGACAAGCCCATGGTTTACTACCCGCTTTCAACGCTGATGCTGGCGGGAATCCGTGACATTTTGATTATCTCTACCCCGGAAGACACGCCGCGATTCCAGCAATTATTGGGGGACGGGTCGCAGTTGGGGTTGAATCTCCAATATATCGTGCAGCCCAAGCCGGAAGGAATCGCGCAGGCTTTTATCGTCGGTAAACAGTTTATTGGAAACAGCAGTTGTGCGTTGATTCTTGGCGATAACGTATTTTACGGGCACGATATCGCACGCGACTTGCAGTCAGCCACGCAAAAAACCGAAGGCGCCCGAATATTCGCCTATCCCGTGCACGATCCTGAACGTTATGGCGTGGTTGAGTTTGATAAAAATGGGAAGGCTGTCAGTCTGGAGGAGAAGCCGAAAGCACCGCGTTCCCGTTATGCGGTGACCGGTTTGTATTTTTACGACAACGATGTCGTGAACATCTCCCAGTCATTAAAGCCGTCCGCGCGTGGCGAACTGGAAATCACAGACGTTAATAAGGTTTATATGCAACAGGGACGGCTCGAAGTGTGCGTGATGGGTCGAGGTATGGCATGGCTCGATACTGGAACGCATGACGCTCTGATGGAAGCTGCCTTGTTCATTCAAACCATCGAACGGCGGCAAGGCTTGATGGTGGCCTGTCCCGAGGAAATTGCCTATCGCCACGGATACATCAATGCCGAGCAACTTGAGAGAATCGGGAACTCCATGAAGAACAACGGCTACGGCTCCTACCTGCTCCAGCTTTTACGTGAACGCGTCTTCTAATCACCTGCCATGAAAGTAATTCCTACTTCGATCCCGGACATGGTTTTGCTTGAGCCGAAGATTTTTGGCGACGAGCGCGGTTTTTTTCTGGAGACCTACAGCGAAAAAGTCCTGGCGGCGGCTGGAATTCCGCAGCGGTTTATTCAGGACAACCAATCCTACTCAAAGCAGAATGTGTTGCGCGGTTTGCACTATCAAATCCGGCACCCGCAGGGCAAACTTATCCGCGTGGTTGAGGGAGAAATTTTTGATGTGGGAGTTGACCTGCGCAAGGGTTCACCAACGTTTGGGAAGTGGCACGGAGCGCTGCTCTCCGCCGAGAACAAGCACATGTTATGGATTCCTCCGGGGTTTGCGCATGGATTCAGCGTGCTCTCGGCGGGCGCGCATGTGCTTTACAAGGTGACCGACGTTTATTCTCCGGAACATGAGCGGACTATTCTTTGGAGCGATCCCACCCTAAAGATTGACTGGAAAATCAAAGGCGAGCCCATCATTTCCGCGAAGGACGCCGCAGGGCAACTGTTTTCGGCAGCGCCAGTTTTCGAATAGGACCTTCCATACTATGCGTGTCACAATCTTCGGCGCGACCGGCCTGCTCGGCAAAGAGCTAATGCGCGGCTGGAACGATGACGAGGTCACCGGGCTCGGCTCGAATGACGCCGATCTGCGCAATGCGGAACAGGTTTCCAGACTCGTGCAATCTACCCGCCCCGATTGGATCGTGCTTGCCGCCGCTTACACCGACGTGGATGGATGCGAAATCAATGAGCAGTTGGCCCGGAACATTAATTATGGCGGCGCGGTTCATGTTGCGGAAGCGGCAAAGCGTGCCCACGCCAGGCTTTTGTTCGTAAGTACGGACTATGTTTTTGACGGATCGAAGAACATTCCGTATGAAACCACAGACGCCCGCCAGCCGCGAAGCGTTTACGGTAAATGGAAAGCCGAGGCGGAGATCAAACTCATCGAACTCTTGCCGGAATGCGTGGTTCTGCGAACTTCATGGTTGTTCGGAACTGGCGGAAAGTGTTTCCCTGACACTATTCTGAAGCTGGCAGCCACCCGCCCATCCATTGAGGTGGTCAACGACCAGCGTGGATCGCCAACCTACGCGGTTGATCTGGCAAGCGCGATCATTCAGCTGTGCCGGAAAGAAGCGTCGGGGATTGTGCATGCAACCAATCGCGGCGACTGCACCTGGTTTGAATTCGCGCAGGAGATTGTTGCGAAAAGCAGTTCAAACACCATCGTGCGCCCCACCACCAGCGATAAATTTGTCCGCGCGGCTGAACGTCCTAAATATTCGGTGCTGTCCCCGTCAAGCCTTGAAAAATATGCAATCGCCATGCCCTCCTGGCAGGATGCTCTGTCAAAGTATCTGCAGGAACGCGCGCAGTAGATCGGCCGCCAAATATTCTGTACTCGCAAATATCATCCGGTTCTGTCTAGAATAGTGGCTCTGGCCGCCAAAATCTCCAAGTCGCGCCGTTGGACCGTACTCGCCTCCGGCATTTTGTGCGGAGTGCTGGCTTTAGTCGTGCTCTTTACCAGCCCTCGCGCATTTCATAGTCCGATCGCCGTGCTGGTTGTTGCCTGCATTGGCTTCGTTGCTCTTCTCATGCAATTGCGATTGGACCGCGGACAAGCCGCTCTTGCCCATCCGCACACCTGGCTCAACAGCATTGGCATGTTGCTGGCCGTGGGTGCTGTGGTTTTGGATTTTCTGCGAGTGAGCAACCAGTGGGTACAGGCGCTTGCCCTTGCGGCGATTGGGACGTTTGGCGTGAGCGGCGCAATGATTCTGCATGCGTTGCGCAAGAACCGGCAGAGCCCGGTGGAACCGGACTCCAAGAGCGCTTAGGGACGGAATTCTACCGCGACAATCGTTTGCACGCGCACGGCGTGGCCGCTGATTTTATAAGGCTCGAACCGCCACCATTTGACTGCGTCTATTGCCGCTTGCCGTAGCACTTCGGACCCGCTAAGGGCATTCACCTGAGAAACAGCGCCGTCCGCTTCAACGATTGCATTCAGTGTGACAATCCCCGATAAATTCGCTTGCCGCGCGCTTTCCGGATAAATAGGGTCCACCTTGTGTACGAGCAGCTTCTGCATTTCAGTAGCAGGAATTTGTACCGGTTTGTTCGCGGCGCTCGTTTGCGCGGAGGGAAGACTGTTTTCCAAGCTGCTCCACTCGCCTTGCCAATGCCACCACAAAAGACCTGTCAGCAGAATGACGGCGCCAGCGACAACCAGCAGCGGCATGCGGCGTAAGGCAGGTCTGCGGATTCCGGTCCGCTGTTTCGCGGCATGGGCGGTCGCCGACGCTGGCTGAGAGTCTGTTAGTTGCGGAAAACGTTGTAACCAGTAACGGATCAAGGAGCGTTGTTGAATGGAGAAACCTGTGAACTCAAGCCCGCAGCGAAGCGCCGACTGGTGACGCAGCCAGGCCTTTCCACGGACCGGAATACCCACGTCCGGCAATCGGAACTCCAGGCCCACCAATTCCAGGGGACGAAGTTCTCCGGCAATGACGGTGCTTACGCCTCCCTCGCTCACGTCGAGAGCGCGCGCTGGGATAATTTCAGAAGAGCCGCCGCGCATTACGGTGATGTTTACGGGCACAGAAAGAGGCACGCGAGCGTGGTTGCGCGCGGAAGCGAATTGAAATTCTGTTCTTGTGGCTGTCGCGCTCATGAGGGAAGTCCGGTCTCTCCGAAGACTGAAGACACGGCGAGAGCAAATTTAAGCCGCGAGTATATCACTGATTCCGGGCGGGAAAACGCACAAAAGGCTCAGGAATGAGAGCGGGGCCGCTAGTTTCTGACAAAATCAGCGGCGAAAACATTTAACCGGAGATGTGGACCGAAACCGGGCGCCGGAATTTATGGCCAGCGCTTCGCCGTGTCTTCCCAGCCAGATGCGCGGGCGGGCTGCGGGTTGGCATTGATCGCGGGCTGGGGAATCCGGATCGGCTGCTGTGGCGCGCTCGTCGCGGTCAGGGCCGGCTTGTTATTGGTGGCCTCAATCGCAGGTTCCTTCTCGTCGGTAAGCAAGGGCGCGGCCAGCCGCAGCGCTTCCACTTCCTTTTCCAATCTGGCCAGATCCAACTCTTTTTGCCGCAGTACCTCGTAAATGTTCTTCATAAAGTGTTTACCCGGGAAACGGTCAATTAACACAATTGAACGAACTTTAGCATCTGTCTCGAATTTGTCAAGGATATGTGCACATATACCCTTTTCTGAGAGGTTTCGAGGAAATATGCCTTCGGTTTATCCGCAATATTTGTTTCTTTTACAGAGATTAAGTTGCAATTTTATGCTTCCGCGGCCGCGGATTAGAACGATCTGATCGCTAGCTCAGCAAGTTCCCCACTACTTCATAAGCATCATTCAGCGCCGCATCCAGTGCGCCAGGATCTTTGCCGCCGGCTTCGGCGAGATCGGGGCGGCCTCCGCCTTTGCCTCCGACTTTTTGCGCTACGGGGCCAATGACCTTTCCGGCTTGGACTTTCGATGTGAGGTCTTTGGTGACGCCTACAATCAGCGATACGTTTCCATCCGTCGCCGAGCCAAGAACTACCACGCCGGAGCCGATCTTGTCGCGCAGTTGATCCACCAGTGTGCGCATCTGAGCGCGCTCAAGGTTGTCCACGCGGTGCGCGAGGACTTTGACTCCCTTCACATCTTTAATTTTTTCGGAGATGTTCGCGGTCGAAGATGATGCGGACTTCATCCGTACCTGGTCGAGTTCGCGGACGAGGCGCTTGATCTCCGCGTCTTTCTTTTCAAGCTCGAGTTTTAATGCCTCCGCGGGCGATAGTAAGGCCTCTTCGCTTTCGTGTGCTCCATCCTTACGCGAGG
>JANWKU010000195.1 GCA_025451215.1 Terriglobales bacterium | reverse complement strand
TCAATTTCGTCTTCCTCAATGCCGAGGTCCGTTTCGCATTCCGGACAGTTAACCATGAAAGCCTCCGTTAGATTATTGCGCCTCTTGATAATATTTAGTGCGACCGGGGTTGAGTCAAGTACTCCGGCAATCTTTTGTGTTGTTCCAAAGAGAATATTCAAGATGAAACAGTTGCTTTTTTTTAAATTTTACTTATTTTCTTCGCTGTTTGTCGCCATGGCCGTGTCTGCTCTCGCTGTTCCCGGAGTTGCCCAGGAGACCCCCAAGGCTGACCCGCGAATCGCCACCGCCTTACGGCAAATTTCCTCGCAACGTATTCAATCGAACATTGAAAAATTAGTGCAATTCCACACGCGCTCAACTATCTCAGCCCAAGACACTAATTCCATCGCCTTAGGCAAAGGAATAGGCGCGGCCCGGGAATGGATCCAAAGCGAGTTTGAACGCTACTCGCAGGAGTGCGGAGGCTGCCTGGAAGTAAAAACTGACAGCTTCACCATCGGTCCCGTCGAACGCATTCCAGGCCCAACCGTCATTACCAATGTTTATGCCGTTCTCAAGGGTACTGATTCCAGTAATGCCAATCGGGTTGTTCTGGTGACTGGACATTATGACTCTCGCGATACCGACGTCCTGGATACGAGCGGTTTTGCTCCGGGCGCAAACGACGATGCCAGCGGGACTGCTGTGAGCATGGAATGCGCACGCGTTTTAAGCAAGATGAAGTTTCCGGCCACCATAATTTTTCTTACCGTTGCCGGCGAAGAACAAGGACTCGATGGGAGCCATCATTTCGCGGAACTGGCGAAAAGCTCTGGATGGAACGTCGAAGCAGCCCTGAACAATGACATAGTCGGCGGTGACCGAAATCCGCGGCAGAATCCTCATGTGGTGCGCGTCTTTTCTGAGGGCGTATCCCTGACGGCTAATCCAGCGTCCCTCCACCTTATGCAAGATATCGGCGGCGAAAATGATTCCCCATCCCGTGAGTTGGCCCGCTATGTCTCCGAAACCGCCCGGACCTACGCTACCTCAGTAAAGCCGATGCTCGTTTTCAGGTTAGACCGTTACCTTCGCGGCGGCGATCATATCTCTTTTCTGGAACAGGGCTTTCCGGCGGTACGTTTTACCGAATACAGCGAGAACTTTAACCATCAACATCAGAATGTTCGCACCGAATACGGTGTGGAGTACGGGGATTTACCCAAATTCGTGAATTTCGATTATGTGGCAAACGTAGCCCGGGTCAACGCGGCGACTTTGGCGTCATTGGCCGCGGCCCCGGCACCGCCGCAAAACGTGCGATTGCTGACAAATTCCCTGGAAAATGATTCAACGCTCACCTGGGTTTCTCCCGCCGGCGCCGACCAACTGCACTATGAAGTTGTGTGGCGGCTGACCACCAGCCCGGAATGGGAACATCGCAAGGACGTAGGAAATGAAACCAGAGTCACTCTCCCGCTATCCAAAGACAATGTAATATTTGGCGTTCTGGCATCCGATGGAAAAGGTCACCGGAGTTTGCCGGTCATTCCTGCGCCAGAGCGATGACCTTCAAAATGACGACCCTCAAACTGGTAGGATAGAAATTCCAGCCCACGGCTGGCTTGGTCGAGCTTATGCCCAGAAACGTTTCTTTCGACATGGGATTTCCGCCGCTTCGCGGGGCCGTGCGCCAAATCATCCTCGCCAGCATTGCCATCTATGTCGTCATTCTGCTGCTGGTCTCGTTTGCGCCCGCCAGCGGTCAGGCGCTTCTCACTTACGGCGTACTCAATCCTGAATATATTCGGCATGGCTGGTTATGGCAGTTCGTTACGTATGCCTTCATGTATGTTGATCCGCTGGACTTTGTCTTGTCGCTGGTGGGAGTTTATTTCCTTGGCGCGGCGGTCGAAGACCAGATCGGCTATGGACGTTTCTACAACTTATTTTTCAGCACCACTATTCTTTCTGGCGCGGCAGGATACGCGCTCTCCCTAACTCACGTGATTGCCCAAGGCAGCGCGGTGGGTTCCGGCGCGGCCGTCAATGCCATCCTGATGGTTTTTTATCTCCTGAATCGTAATGCACCCATCATGCTGTTTCCGATTCCCATCCAGATACCGGCGAAATGGATTGTGATCGGGATCGGAGCGATTGAAACAGCTTACTTGCTGCTTTATCACTTTCACATACTCTATTGCATTCTGCTGTTGGGCCTGGGCGCTGGTTATCTCTGGTACTTGATCTTTGCAGCGCGCAAATTTTCGCTCGGCATTTCCGAACGCTTGTACGGCCTCCGCAACTCTTATTACCGATGGAAGCGTCGCCGCGCCGCCCGCAAGTTTGAAGTCTATATGCGCAAGCATGACCGCACCGTTACCTTCGATGAGCACGGAAACTATGTCCCTCCCGCCGACGACACAAAAAAGAAGGGTGGATCGAAATCGGGCTGGGTGAACTAATCTGGGTGCACCAATTTTGGAACTAGATTTTGAAGAAGTCGTGAAAGTTCTGTAACACATTCGGCGCTAGTTGCAGGTTCTGTTTTTTCCCTTGAAATCCTAAATCGTGTCTGGCGTCCTTAATCGGGACGAGTAGTCTCTTGCCGGGAATGAGTTTTAAAGCCTCTGCCATCTCGTCAATTAATCCGAGCGCATCACGCGTGCCGTGCACGAATAAGGATTGGGTTTTCAACTGAGGGAAGTGCTGCGTACGCAATTGCTCTGGCTTGCGCGGCGGATGCAGCGGGTAGGAAAGCAGCAGCAAGCCATCCACGAGGTCTGGTTCTTCCGCGCAAAGCATGGTAGCCTGCCGGCCTCCGTAAGAATGGCCTCCAAGAAATATTCTCCCTGAAACTTTCTTACGGACTATTTCGACGGCGCGCTTCAATCCCTCGCGATCGCGTGCAGCCTGGGCGGGACGGGGTGGGCCGAACGGCCGTGCCTGGCGAAAGGGTAAGTCACAGCGGAGCACGGTAAATCCGTCGTCAGCAAAACCTTCGCTAATTGCGATCAGCAAAGAAGAGCCGCAGTTCACGCCAGCGCCATGGGTCAAGATCAGTCCGATGCCATTTGGATTCGTTGGCTGATGAAGGAAACCGCGGATGGGCGGATCAATGGTGGTGTTAACAAAACTTTCGTAGCTGCTGAGCGTGGACATTGCTAGTTAGGGGTGCTCTGTACCCCTTAGTACGGATTTTTGCGGCTCTGTAGTTTTTCTTCTTCTTTGGCGATCACGTGCAGGCGCATGAAGTTTGTGGAGCCCGTGGACATTTTGGTGCCGCCAACCACTCCAACCACGTCGCCAATCTTGAGCAGACCGCGTTTCACAAGGGATTGCTCCGCGGCGCTTACCATCGCTTCGACGGTTTGCGCGGGAGGATGTTGCAGCGGATATACCCCCCACAATAAGTTCATGCGATTGCACACAGCAGCCGAGTGGCTGAATCCATAGATCGCGGCCTTGGGGCGATATTTTGAAATTAGGCGGACGGTCGTGCCTGTGTCGGTAAACGAGGCAATCGCCTCCATATGGAGTTCTTCAGCCGCATGCGCTACTGACTCGCAAATGGTCTCGGCAATCGAAAGCACGCGTGCGTCGCGCCGTCTTTTCGGCTGCTCGGATTCCCCCATGCTGGCCTCCGCCTGCACCACGATTTTTACCATCATGGCCACGGCTTCTCGCGGATAGCGCCCGCTGGCGGTTTCTCCCGAGAGCATCACGGCGTCGGTCCCGTCAAAAATCGCGTTGGCTACGTCGCTGGCTTCAGCCCGCGTGGGGCGCGGGTTCTCAATCATCGACTCCAACATTTGCGTGGCAATAATCACCGGCTTGCGCCACTCCGCAGCGCGCTGGATCACATGCTTCTGGATGACCGGCACCTGCTCTGGAGGCATCTCCACACCAAGGTCACCGCGCGCGACCATCACACCGTCAGAGGCGTCCAAAATTTCTTCCAGATGCTCCAGCGCCTGGGGTTTTTCCAGCTTGGCGATCACCGGAACGTGTACGCCATGCGCAGTCATGATCTGCTTGACCTCGCGAATGTCCTCTGCGGAACGCACAAAAGACAGCGCCACCGCATCCACCCCATGCTTCAGGCCAAATTCCAGGTCTTCCTTGTCTTTCGGAGTGAGCGCGGGAATGGAAAGTGCGGCCCCGGGCAAATTTATTCCCTGGTGCTCGCCCAGCGTCCCGCCATTCACCACCACGCATTCAATCTCTTCTGCCCCCACCGAAACGACTCGCAGCTCGATTAAGCCGTCGCAAAGAAGAATGCGACCGCCTGCATGGATTTCCTTGGGCAGGTCTTGAAAGGTCGTCGAAATTAGCTCTTCCGTGCCTTCAATGTCGCGGATCGTGATCCTGACCACCGACCCCGCCTTCAACAGAACCGGCTTGTGGTCCCGTAGTGAGCCAGTGCGAATTTTCGGTCCCTGAAGATCCTGCAGGATGCAGATCGTCCGTTGTTCGCTTTCGGCAATTTCACGGATGCGCCGGATGTTCGCGGCATGCTTTTCGTGCGTGCCATGGGAAAAATTCAGCCGCGCAACGTCCATTCCCGCCCGCATCAGGGCGCAAAGCATCTCTTCATCGTTCGAGGAAGGGCCAATGGTACAGATGATTTTGGCGCGGCGGTTCTTCGGGTTGCAGGAAGAAAGAGAAAAGCTTCCTCCGGGAGGATCAGGCTTGCCTGTTTTCAAAATTGAACCATCCAATGAGATTTCTTACATCATTCTACACACGCCAGAAGATTTTGAAGGCGAGAGACCCTGGGCGAATACGCGGACGTTTCACCGGGTTAGAAGATTCCAGCGCGCCCCGCGGCGTTCAGTTCTTTTCCCAGCATGGCACGTGGGAAGATCAAGGCATTGAACTCGGCGCCAATCAGAATAACCAGCGAAATGAGGTACATCCACACCAGAAGCGCAATGCCGACCCCAAGCGATCCATAGAGAATGCTGTAATCCGCGAAGCGCTGCAAATACCAACCGAATACCATGGTCGATGCAAACCACAGCGCGGTTGCCAGCACCGCCCCTGGAATCACGCTGTGCCAGGGTTGCGTGCGCGGCACGGCATTGTGGTAGATGAGCGCGATGACGGCGATGCTGGTGAGCATGGCGATAAACCAGCGGATCGCCGCCCACATTAAAAAAATCAGGGCGCTAAACTCATGGCCCAGATGAAGCAGAATTGACATTTCAATCCGGCTTCCAAATACCACCAGCGCAGTGGCAAACGTCAGCGGGATCCCGGCAAGGATGACCAGCGAAAATGAGATCATCCGCTCTTTGAATAAACCCCAGGTCTTGGGCAGTTCGTAGGCCCGGCGGAAGCCATCCATCCACGAAACCATTACGCCTGAAGCTAGCCATAACGTCAGCCACGATGTTGTGAAAAGAAGGCCCGCCGAATGCTGGGTTGTTCCCCTCAAATAGGCGAGTGCTGTACCACGCCCGGCCGGCATAATGCGGCCCACCGCATCAGAGATTTCGCGCAAATAAACTTTGGAAGTGCGCGTGGAAGCAAGCACCGAACCGACTACCAATAAGCCGGGGAAAAAAGTAAGAATGGCGGAATAGGCCGAGGCTTTGGCAACGGCGAGCGCGTCATGCTTGAAAGCACGCAAAGCCGCGTCCCGGAATAAGGATAACAAGCGTAAGATCAATGTTTTCAGAGTATTACGCTGTTGGGGATTGAAACGCAACAGGGAAATCTTGCCGCGTTCCCGATTAGGCAATCGCTGGGGGGAGGCATTCATAAGAGCTAAATTTCTTTCCGTCGCGCAAAAAGTGCAGCAGCAAAAAATAGCAATGCGATCAAAATCGTAAAAGGAGCAAAAACATCGCCTCCCCAGTAATTGTGGTATTCGAGCTTATGTCCATAAAGATGGGAAATGCCTGTTAATAAAAGCAGTAAGCCAATCCCAAAAAAAATCTTCCTGGATTTGGACGAGAATGCAATTCTCGCTGGTTGGTTATGGCGCGGTCTTTTCATGTCTAAAAAGATGGGGCGGACTCTCGTCCGCCCCCGTTGAAATGTTGCTTTTCAATTACTCCGCTGTCAGTTCTTCAGTTTCGCCTTCCTGACGCATCATCTCCAGCGCACGCTCGGCTTCCTCGTACGCCTGCGAGACTTCCTCTTGTACCTTGGCAGCGGCCTCTTCCATCTCTGGTGAGAGGCGCACGTTGCGGTAGTACTCCATGCCGGTCCCGGCAGGGATGAGGCGTCCCACGATGACGTTCTCTTTCAGGCCGCGCAGGTGGTCCACTGCTCCGTTGATGGAGGCTTCGGTGAGCACTCGCGTGGTCTCCTGGAACGACGCCGCAGAGATGAACGAATCCGTGGAGAGCGACGCTTTCGTGATGCCGAGCAGCAACGGACGGCCCGTGGCCGGTTTGCCGCCTTGCGAAATCACCCGCTCGTTCTCCTCGCTGAAGCGGAACTTATCAATCTGCTGTTCCAGCAGGAACGTGGTGTCGCCCACGTCCTCCACCTTCACCCAGCGCATCATCTGGCGGACGATTACTTCAATGTGCTTGTCCGAGATGTTCACGCCTTGCAAGCGATAGACTTCCTGGATTTCGTTCACCAGGTAAGACTGAAGTTCTTTTTCGCCCAGCACGGCGAGAATGTCATGCGGATTGAGCGGGCCATCCATAAGAGGCTCGCCAGCCTTCAGGCGTTCGCCTTCCTGCACGTTGATGTGTACGCCGCGCGGCACTGAGTATTCCTTTTCGGTGCCGTTGTCGGCCTGCACGTAAAGTTTGCGTTGTCCTTTGGAAACCTCGCCGAACTTCACAGTGCCATCGATTTCGCTAATGACCGCGGTCTCGTGCGGTTTGCGAGCTTCGAACAATTCGACTACGCGCGGCAGACCGCCCGTGATGTCTTTGGTCTTGGTCGTTTCACGCGGGATCTTCGCCAGCACATCGCCAGGATGCACAGTGTCCCCGTCGGCAATCATTAAGTGAGCGCGGGAAGGCATCAGGTAACGCTTGCTGCTCTTGCCCTTGATCACCAAAGCCGGCTGCCGCTTCTCGTCGGGAGAATCTCCAACGACGTGGCGCGACAGGCCGGTGACTTCGTCCACTTCTTCGTGCAGGGTAATGCCTTCCTGCAGGTCTTTGAATTGGACGGTGCCGCCGATTTCCGTAACGATCGAGAACGTGTACGGGTCCCACTCGACCATCACCTGGCCAAGGTGCACCGCATCGCCATCGTTGACTTTGACCTTGGCGCCATAAACCACGGCATAACGTTCGCGCTCGCGGCCTTTTTCGTCCACAACCGCAATCGAACCCTGCCGGTTCATGACCACAAGATCGCCAGACTTTGCCTTCACCGTTTGCAATCCGATGAAGCGGACTGTGCCGTTGTTTTTCGCATCGAGCCGCGACTGTTCGGAAACTCGCGATGCCGTACCGCCGATGTGGAAGGTACGCATGGTGAGCTGGGTTCCCGGCTCGCCGATGGACTGTGCCGCGATGACTCCGGTTGCTTCGCCCAGTTCGACGAGGCGTCCAGAAGCCAGGTTACGGCCGTAGCACATGACGCAAACACCGCGCTTGGATTCGCAGGTAAGCACGGAACGGATCTTGACCCGTTCGATACCCGCGGCCTGCACCGCGACTGCGAGCTCCTCGGTGATTTCCTGATTGATGTCCACGACCACTTTGCCGTCGTAGTCTTTCAGCTTTTCCAGCGATACACGGCCTACGATGCGGTCGCGCAGCGGCTCGATAATTTCGCCCGCTTCCACGATGCCGGAGACGAAAATTCCGTCCACGGTGCCGCAGTCGTATTCGCTGATGATCACATCCTGCGCGACGTCCACAAGACGGCGGGTCAGGTAGCCGGAATCGGCGGTCTTGAGCGCCGTGTCAGCCAGACCTTTACGAGCGCCGTGGGTCGAGATGAAGTATTGCAATACCGTCAACCCTTCGCGGAAGTTCGCAGTGATCGGAGTCTCAATGATTTCACCCGACGGTTTCGCCATCAAGCCGCGCATGCCGGAAAGCTGGCGAATCTGCTGTTTCGATCCGCGAGCGCCGGAGTCGGCCATGACGTAAATCGGGTTGATGATGCCTTCTTTGTCCTGCCGCTGCATCTCGCCGAACATTTCGTCGGCAACTTTTTCAGTGATGCCCGACCAGATTTCGATGACCTTGTTGTAACGTTCGCCGTTGGTGATGGCGCCGTCCAGGTATTGCTGCTGGACTGCGACCACCTGCTTTTCGGCTTCCTTCAC
>JANWKU010000194.1 GCA_025451215.1 Terriglobales bacterium | reverse complement strand
GTGCAGCATCTGGTGCAAAGCGTACTGCGCAATCAATACCGAGACGTCGAAGCCGATGTTTCGCTGGCCCGCATCCGCACTGTCCGCGTTTATGTTACTGGCGATGTGCTGCGTCCGGGCGCATACGATGTCAGTTCACTTTCCACTCCGTTAAACGCCGTCTTCCTGGCAGGGGGGCCGACCTCGCAGGGATCGCTTCGCACCATCCTTCATAAGCGCGGCGGGAATCTGGTGCAGCAGGTGGACGTTTATGACCTATTGCTGCACGGTGTTCGTTCCGATTTGCAGGGGTTGCAGCCGGGTGACACAGTTTTTGTACCGCCGCTGAGCGATGAAGTGACCGTGGAAGGTATGGTTCGCCGCCCCGCGATTTATGAATTAAACGGCGAAAAAAGTTTGGCGCAAGTTCTGGAACTGGCAGGCGGCGTTTTGCCCTCCGGCACGTTGCGGCATGTGGACGTGGAACGCGTGCAGGCCCACGAGTCGCGCAGCATGTTGCGCCTCGACATTCCGGAAAACAACAACGAACAGGCCGTAAACAAAGCGCTCGCGGATTTCACGGTGCAGGATGGCGATAAAATTAAAATTTCTCCGATCGTGCCCTACGCCGATAAAACTGTCTACCTGGATGGCCACGTTTTTCACCCCGGTAAGTACGCATACAGCGACGGCATGAAGGTCACCGATTTAATCAAGTCGTACAAAGACCTGCTGCCGGAGCCCTCGAAAGTTCACGCGGAAATTATCCGCTTGAATGCTCCCGACTACACGCCCACCGTCTTGACCTTCAATCTCGGTGAGGCGCTCGAAGGAAAGGCCCAGGACGTCGCCCTCAAGCCATTCGACACAGTGCGCATTTTCGGGCGCTTTGATTTTGAAGATCCGCCTGTCGTCACCGTCAGCGGGGAAGTGCGCGATCCCGGAGATCACATCACCAACGGCGAGACTCATCTGCGCGACGCGGTGTATCTCGCTGGAGGCGCAACTTCCGATGCTTTGCTCGACGATGCCCAGGTCTTCCGCAAAACTGACGACGGAAAGTTGAAAGTGCTCGATGTGAGTCTGAAAAATGCGTTGGCCGGCGATGCCAAAGACAACATTCTGCTTGAGCCTAAAGATCGCATTCTGATTCATCGCGATTTAAATAAGCTGGATCCTCCGGCCGTCATCATTCAAGGCGAGGTCGCGCGACCGGGAAAATATCCCCTCGGCGATGAAATGACCGCCGCCGAGTTGGTCCGGGTAGCCGGCGGCTTCAAGCGCGGGGCCTACACGGAAACTGCGGACCTTACCCGCTATCTAGTGGAAAACGGGAAAAAAGTCGTCGGCGACCATAGTACTGTTCGCATTGCTGAGGCGATGGCGGGTCAGCCCGATACCGATGTGCGCTTGCACGATGGGGATGTTCTTTCCATTGGCACGCTTGCAGGCTGGAATGATGTGGGCGCGACCATCACACTGAAGGGTGAAGTAGTCCACCCCGGTACCTACGGCATTCGCGAAGGCGAGCGGCTAAGTTCGGTGCTCGAACGGGCGGGCGGGTTGCTGCCGGATGCTTATCCCTACGGTGCAATTTTCCAACGCGCGCAGGTCTTGCAATTGGAAGAAAAAAACCGTAACCAGATGGTCCGCGATATTCAAGACCAGGGTGCGAGTTTGCAGCAGGTTCCGGAAAATGACGCGGAACAGAAAGTCTCAAAGGAAGCTGCTTTACAGCAGTGGCAGCAAGCGCTCGAAGAAATCCAAAATACTCCTCCCGCTGGGCGCATGGTCGTTCACATTTCCAGCAAGGTGAAACGATGGGTGAACACCTCTTCCGACGTTCAGGTTCGCGCCGGCGATTCGCTGTATGTCCCCAAACGTCCGGGGACGGTCATGGTGGATGGCAGCGTTTTCAATCCCACAGCGATTACGTATAAATCGGGTAAAAATACTGGATGGTATCTGCGGCAGGCAGGCGGCCCAACCAGCATGGCGAACAAGAAAGCAGTGTTCGTCATACGCGCGGATGGTTCAGTCGTTGGCGGTTCGGGCGGTCTATTTAGCGGTGGAGTGGAAACCGCGGCCCTTCAGCCCGGAGACATGGTAGTCGTACCGGAAAAGGCGTTCAGTTCAAATACTCGCTGGAAGACAACTCTTGAGGGTGCGCAGTTAGCGTACGCGGTAGGTATTGCCATTCAGGTAGCGAAAAGCTTTTAGTTGAGTGTTTTGATGAAATCGTTTTGGGGCCTGGGTGGAGTATGTCTGCTGCTGGTGCTTTGTTGCGAGACAAATGCAGTGGCTCAGGCGTCATCCGCTCCTGATCCAGCGGGGCAAACTGCAAAATCCGTGGCTGTCGAAAACGACAATTCGGCAATTCAGGAAGACAAGTATTGGTTGCAGCCCGGGGAAGATCCGGAAAACAAATTAGGCATTCCATTTTTGAAGCATCTCGTCGCAGATCAGAAAGAGTTTTTTACCGAGCCCGCGCGCTTTCGCGTTAAGGATCTTCGCTGGGGCGCGCCGCTTATGGCGGGAACCGCGGCTCTCATCGCCAGCGATAGTTGGCTGGCAAAGCAAGTTCCAGACAAACCGAATCAGTTGAAACGCAGCAAAGACATTTCGAACTATGCCGCACTGTCGCTGGTGGGAGTTGGCGGAGGAGCATATTTGCTTGGAGAAGTGACGCACAACGATCATCTTTCCGAGGCTGGCCTTCTCAGCGGAGAAGCGGCGATCAATGCCACAGTGGTTTCCTATTTATTTAAAGCGGTCACCCAGCGTCCGCGCCCGTATCAGGGCAACGGCAATGGAACATTCTTTCAGGGCGGAAGTTCATTTCCTTCCGAACATTCCGCGGCGGCCTGGGCGATTGCCAGCGTGTGGGCCCATGAGTATCCGGGAAAGCTGAGTCAAACGCTGGCTTACGGGCTTGCTTCCGCCGTGACTCTCACCCGCGTGACTGGCCAGCAGCATTTTGCCTCCGATGCCGCCATCGGAAGTTTGCTGGGATGGTATTTCGGTCGCTCGGTCTATCGCGCACACCATGATCCCGAAATTGGCGGAGCACCATGGGGAAACTTGTTGCCGGAAAATACCGGCGACAAAACCCGCAACCCGGAAAATATGGGATCGCCGTACGTGCCCGTGGACAGTTGGGTCTATCCATTGTTCGATCGCATGGCCGCGCTCGGATACATGCACTCCGGTTATGAAGGCATGCGTCCCTGGACGAGGATGGAATGCGCCCGCCTGGCGGAAGAAATCAGCGAGAAACTTTCCGAGGAAGGCGAGTCAAACCCGGAAGCGCAAAAGCTGTACGACGCGCTCGCCGACGAATTCTCCGAAGAAACGCGTCGCCTAGACGGCGCCGCAAATGTGGGTGCCAGTTTGGATTCCGTATACACGCGCAGCGCAGTGATCTCAGGAACCCCGCTGCGCGATGGCTACCACTTCGGCCAGACTATCATCAATGATTACGGCCGGCCGTACGGGGAAGGATTCAACAATGTAAGTGGTGTGACGGCGCACGCGGTGGCGGGGCCATTTTCAGTCTTCGTGCAGGGCGAATATCAGCACGCGCCGGCTGGCCCCTCAGAAAATTCTTTGCAGACGATGCAAGCAATTGGTACGGTGGATGGAACGACGCCCTACGCGCCCACTTTTCCGGCAGTCAGCCGCTTGCGCCTGCTCGATGCAACTGTCGCTTTAACTCTAAAAGATGTTCAGGTTTCGTTTGGCCAACAGAGCCTGTGGCTTGGGCCCGGCGAGTCGGGGCCTTTATTGTTTAGCAATAACGCCGAGCCAATTCCCATGCTGCGGATTGATAGCGTCGCGCCCTACAGAATTCCGATTGTTTCGAGATTTCTAGGGCCGATGCGCAGCGAGTTCTTTCTGGGCCAGCTCTCGGGGCAGCAATGGATCAACGACTTTACTGCTTCGCCTGTGTTGGTCGGACCAGGATTTTCGCCGCAGCCTTTTATTCATGGGACAAAATTTAGCTTTAAGCCGACAGCTAATCTGGAAATGGGATTCAGTTTTACCGCGATGTTTGGCGGCCCTGGCCTACCATTTACCTGGCACAATTTTGCGCGAACGTTTTATTCGCACACGTTCTTTACCTCTGATGATCCTGGAAAACGTCTCTCCGCATTCGACTTCAGTTATCGTGTCCCCGGCCTTCGGGACTGGTTGACTGTGTACTGCGATTCGCTCGTAATCGATGAGTATTCACCTTTGGGTTCCAATCGTCCGGTGATTAATCCAGGAATCTATTTGCCGCGAATTCCTAAGATTCACAATTTGGACATTCGCGCGGAGGGAATGAGCAGCGATCTGAATACTCCAGCACATTTCGGCCCGGGAGCGGTCTATTCAGATTCGCGTTATTTGTCTGGATATACCAATAATAGTGATCTGATGGGTAACTGGATTGGACGCCGCGGACGCGGAGAACAAGCCTGGGTAACCTACTGGTTTACACCACACAATAAAATTCAGTTGCAATATAGGAACAATAGCGTCGATAAGGGATTTGTCGAAGGCGGGGTCTATTCTGATATTTCGTTGCGCAGCGACCTGATATTACGGCACGGTTTAGGAATTTCGGGAGTTATTCAACAAGAGTATTGGAAATTTGCGGTTCTGCACAATGGTAGGAATACGGATTTGACCACATCGGTGCAAGTAACTTTTTGGCCGAAATGGACAACTCAAAAAAAATAGCTAAATTCGATACTCAAAGTTATGTCATCGCAAGCGAACTTGTTAGCTAAATATGGCCATCATTTCCCATCACGAGCTAGAACAAGTGGCAACTGATACTAAAGTGTCTTTATCAATTGATGAAAGCGCTCTTTTGCGCCGTGAACAAACTTCGATGAATTTCCAGTTGCTATGGAGCGAGCGTAAATTCCTTTCTCGTGCCGCGATTTACGGGTTGTTGGTTGCTACTCTAGTCGCGTTTCTTATCCCAAAACGCTACGAAGCGGCCACGTCGTTAATGCCGCCTGATGATAAATCTGGATCGGGGTTGGCAATGGCAGCTGCTTTGGCTGGAAAATTAAGCGGGGGATTGGCAGGCGTGGCCGGGGATGTTCTTGGTCTAAAGAGTTCAGGCGATTTATTCATTGGCATTCTTAAGAGTAAAACCGTCCAAAATGATTTGATAACCAAATTTGATTTAAAAAAAGTTTACAGAAAGTCCGATTGGCAAACTGCACGATTGGCTTTGGCGAGTAATACCACCATCTCGGAAGACCGCCAGAGTGGGATCATAACTATTGTCGTAACGGACAGAGACCCGCAACGCGCAGCGGCGCTGGCGGCGGAATATGTTTCGGCATTAAACGTGGTTGTTAATCAGCTCAGCACTTCTTCCGCACATCGTGAACGAGTATTTCTTGAAGAAAGGTTGGCACAAGTAAAGCAGGATATGGAATCGGCCGAAAAAGATTTCAGTCAATTTGCTAGCAAGAATGCGACTATAGACATTAAAGAGCAAGGTCGGGCTATGGTTGAAGGCGCCACAACTGTAGAGGCGCAACTGATAGCGGCGCAATCCGAGTTGCAGGGACTGAAGCAAATTTATGCGGACAATAATGTTCGAGTGCGTTCCCTGCAGGCGCGTATTGCCGAACTGCGAAACCAACTGCAACGTTTGGGTGGAAAGCAGGACGTTCGCACTGATGCTACAAATCCAGATACTGAAAATTTTTATCCATCGATTCGCAAATTGCCACTATTGGGCGTTTCCTACGCTGATCTCTATCGCAGGATTCAAGTACAGGAAGCGGTATTTGAGAGCCTCACGCAGGAATACGAGTTGGCAAAAGTTGCAGAAGCTAAAGAGATACCCAGCGTAAAGGTACTCGATACTGCTGCTGTGCCTGAACGTAAGTCATTTCCTCCGAGGCTTGTAATAATGGTTATCGGGACCATTCTATGTTTGTGTTGCGCCGTTCTATGGATATTTGGCAATGCGCGCTGGCAAGAGATGCATGAACAAGATCCGACAAAAGTGCTTGTAACGGATATTTTACAAACAGTAAATGGCAAGATGCCTTGGGCTCCTCCGAATGGTTCGCGCTGGCATGCTGTAAGTCATGAAATTTGGAACCAAATTCGTTACCGAATTCCTCGAAAAGAAGACCCACCTCCGATCATACGATAATATCAATATGCTGCTTGAAGTTTCACAAACCTACATTCCTGTCGACCACTGTAAACAAGTAACGGCTGAAAAATGTGCCATAGCAATTTTAAGCCAGATGAAGAATGCCTCGCGCGTGTTGGATCTTGGGTGCGGGACAGGCGGATCGATAGATTTTTTCAAATTACACGCTCCTGGAGCCCATTGGGTTGGTCTAGATATACAAGATTCTCCTGAGGTCCGAGCACGATGTCGCACAGATGGCGAGTTTCATGTATTCGACGGCGTCGACATTCCGTTTGAAGATTCCTCATTCGATTTGGTCTATTGCAAACAGGTTTTGGAGCATGTCAAAAATCCCTATATGCTTTTGAAAGAAGTGCAACGGGTGCTCAAGCCTGGTGGCTATCTCGTTGGCTCCACGTCTCATCTCGAGCCGTACCATTCTTATAGTTATCAAAATTTCACTCCCTTTGGTTTTTGTGCTTTAGCGCAGGATGCCAGTCTCCAAATTATGGAGATTAGACCGGGGATAGATGGATTGACTTTGACATTCCGTCGCGGGCTCGGGGCGCCCGGATTTATGAACCGCTGGTTTGAAAAAGAGTCTCCTCTCAATCGATTGATTGCGATCGCAGGATTTTTAATGAAAAGAGATATAGCGTGGCGCAACGAGGCTAAACTATTATTTTGCGGGCATTTTTGTTTTTTACTCCGCAATAAAGTCTAACGTGAATACTACGATTTTAGAGCGCGGGCAAAGAACACCAACAGATAAATACCGCAACAGGAACTCTTTTTCCTGGAATACAGCCCTTACATTAGCGTCTCAATTTATACGTTCCGGCTGTATGGTACTTCTGTGGAGTATTGTTGCTGCTAATGTTGGGCCCACGGGACTAGGGGAAGTTCAGCTCATTTATTTACTTGCAATTATTGTGGGCTTGATTGTTAGTCTTGGATTGCCCGTTTCAAATGCTTATCTTATTGGCAAAGCGCGACATCCAGCTTCGGCGGTTCTCGGATTAAATTTGATTTGTTTAGCAATTGGTTCGTTTATCGGTAGCTCACTATTGTTTGCTGGCAGGAATGTGTTAAATCACGAACTTCCAATTGCGCCAGAGCTCTTCGGTTTGTTGCTAATTTGGATCCCATTGCAAATTTGCGGTACAAATTTTTCCTCAATTCTTTTAGCGCAGCAAAGATTTAAGGAACAAGCTTTAGTGAATACTTTCCAAGGAATTGTATCGTTAGTTTTGGTTGTTAGTGCAGTGGAAGTCGTTGGCTTGCACTTGAAAGGTATTACCATTGCTTTAATTTTTGCAACGGTCTTTGGCTGTGGGTATCAAGTTGTTTTATTACATAACGAATTAAGAGATCGACTTATCCCTGCCCTGCCATTGGTAAAGGAGTGCATAATTTTTAGCCTTAAGGGATATGTTGCGAGCATTCTGCAATTTTTTACTTACCGGTTTGACGTTTTTATAGTGGGGCATTTTCTTGGAGCAGGTGCGCTAGGGTGTTATGCAGTGGCTTATACCGCTACAGAGTTTCTTTGGTATATTCCGCAGGCAATTGCAACAGTGTTGATGCCGACTACAGCTAATTCGAATGCCAGCGACGCGAATCAACGCACGCTTCGCCTCTGTCGCATTTCCATTATTGGCAGCATATTGGGTGGTTTGATGTTGGGGATTGCCGCAGCGTGGGCCATACCATTTTTTCTTGGAGCGCAATTTAAATCATCTGTCATTTTGATTTGGATTCTTTTGCCTGGTGTTATAACTTTCGTTTTGTCCAAAATTATTGCAGCTGACCTCATTGGGCGTGGCTATCCAGAATATGCTAGCTATGTGTCGACTGGTGGACTTTCAGCAACAGCGCTTTTGGACATTTTGTTCATACCAAAATATGGATTGCCATCCGCTGCGGTGATCTCCAGTATCGTGTATGCATCGCAATCTGCATATCTGGTTATGTGCTTTTGCCGCGTATCACGCTTGTCCTTGCGCGAGGTAGTAGTGCCTAGGAAAGAAGATTTCGATTTCGCAATTAGAGCGTCAACCGCCTTAATTCATCAAACACTGCATACTTTGCGAAGCATTCCCGCGGCTACTGCAACTGAACAAAATTGACTATTATCGGATGTAACCGCTAGTGTTTTAGTCCACTCAATGCATCTATCTCAACAAGTTTTCTGCAAAAGAACGCCAAAGTCGGTAAACGTAAGGTTCAGGCCACATATTTTAGTATTGCCATCCCTTTATCCGACTCAAGTTTGGCCGCTAGATGGCATTTACGTGCAAGATCAAGCGCAAATGCTCTTCAGGGCGAAGTGCGACGTTGGAGTCCTGTACCCTGAATATAGAAGTTGGCGGACTTTGCAATGTTTTCCTCCTTGGAAAAACCATTTTCAAACCGGTATTTATCACGAGAGTGGTGTCAAAACTTTTCGTCTGCATGGATGGAATATTCCACGATTCAAAGTAGGGACTCGTGTGTGGATGCGGATGATGATGAAGCTTTTTACCCAATACATTAGTTGTTTCGGCAAACCTGATCTATGCCACGCGCACAATTGCTTGTGGGCTGGCCTTGCCGCTAAAAAAATTTTTGACACATTTTCAATTCCTTACATAGTGACTGAGCATTCCACTGCACATCTCCGCGGCATCCTTAATGGGTGGGAGCGTCAGGACGTGCAGGAGGCTCTTCGAGAAGCTAGCGCAATTCTTGTTGTGGGAGATTCGCTTAAACAGAGGTTGGTGCCTTATGCTCACGATAAGCAGATAATTATAGTTTCTAACGTCGTAGATACGATCTTTTTCCGTCGGCCAACACATCGTGCTAAAACTTCGACATTTCGCCTTTTAACTGTGGCGCATTTGGTCGAGCGAAAAGGGATTGACCTCCTGCTCCGTGCATTCAGTAAAGCTTTTGGTGGGCAGGAATCCTTCTCATTGGAAATTTGCGGGGATGGTCCGGAGCGGCGAAAACTCGAGCGTCTTGCACAGCGCCTGAAGCTAAGCAGTCAAGCGAAATTTCTTGGAGCGCGGGATCGTGAAGGTGTGCGAGACGCCATGTGGCGTGCAAATCTGTTCGTGCTTCCCAGCAAAGTCGAAACATTTGGAGTGGTTCTCGTTGAAGCCTTAGCTTCCGGGCTTCCCGTGGTAGCAACTCGTAGCGGAGGACCCGAGAATATTATTATTCCGGAGGTGGGATTTCTAGTTGAGAACGGAAATGTTAACGCGCTTGCTAGTACTTTGACGCTTGCTCATCAACAGTACGGAATATTCAACGAAGAAGCCTTGCATCAACACGCCGACGTATACAGTGAAGCCGCAATATCTGCTCAGGTCCTTGGAGTTTACGGAAGCGTATTGCATGTCCAATGATCTGGATTCAGGTTGGACTAAGGCAGCGATTGTGGCTCTGCCCGTTTCGGCTGCATTCGGGAATCATCTTCTATCATTTGAAATTTTTGGGATTGTTTTGTTTGGATTCAGACTTCTGTTCATTGGTCTCTGTGGTTATCTAATTTTTCGCAGAGATAACATTTGTTTTAAAGATTATTCAGAAAGCGCATTATTCGTGCGATTGGCGATCTTATGGCTTTTATGGGGGCTCTGTGCACTATTGTGGGCTTTATTAATATGGCAATTTGATCCCGCACCTGGATTGCTAGAACTAGCCGCACTTTTTGTGGGCCTCGCCAGTCCAGTGCTCATGATAAATCTCACCTTGAGGACGAATGGCGGATTAGATTTTTTGCGTTGGGGGTGGGTTCTTTCTTTTATTTGCACAGCTGTGATTGCTTTCTGGGAAATTAGCTCAGGGAAGCATCTAGCAGGATATGGGGTAAATGTCCTACCTGAGAGCTTATTGAAAATAACGGTATTTAGCACTTTTGAGAATCCGAACAATTATGGCGCTTTCCTGGCTCTCTGTTTTCCATTCCTGATATGGTCATTTCGGTTGGCTCGGGGAGTTAAGAAGATTTTGTTGTTCCTGTCCCTAGCGATATTAGTTTTTTTGATGATTCAGACCATGGGACGTTTAGCCGAAATTGCGCTGCTATTAGAGATAACGCTTTTTATAGCTTTTAATCCAAAAAACGTGAAGTATTTTGTGCCATCTTTGGCGGTTGCAATATGTTTTTTCTTCTTTGTTGGAGCCTTTGGGCTGCGCGACAATTCGGCCTTAATGAAGTTTGCCAGTTTGCCGTTGGAATTCGAATCCGGCGGTTCGGCCAATATCCGCACAAACCTTGTATTAAATGGCATAAGTTTTCTTTCACGCTCAGACGGAATGGGTGTCGGACCTGCGAATTATGAACAGGCTATAGAACGAGTAGGTTTTAAGGCTGCTCCAACTGAGAATATTAAGAATCCTCATAACTTCTGGATCGAAATTCTCTCCCAATATGGTGTAGTCGTTTTTATTTTTTTTATTGCATGGCTTTTCCAAATTGTCATTCGGTGTTGGCGTGCGCATGGTTCGTTTTTGGGAACACAATACCGGCACGTTAAATTGGAAACGGAGACTGTCTTGATTGGGTTGGCAGGTTACGCTTTAGCTGCGTGTGAAAATAGTTCATACATTCCACAGCAGATCAATTGGATTTTTTTGGCTTCAGTGCTTGCAATTACTGTTCAGCTTCCCAAGAAAAAGTTTTTGAGAGTGTAAATTGATTTTCGGAATAACTCACCAATGTTGGGGTTGGCGAATCGTCATCTTTTGCGAAATATGATTATCTTGCTTGGTAAATAGAAAAATTTCGTTATTCCAGCGAGCCCATGCGGAGGTTCACACTTATGATCACCTTGCGCATCTATGGCTGGATGCAATAGGCGCGTTGCCGCACCTTACAAGAAGATTGGCTGACCGGGTAGTTTTGGCCCAACGCGCATGCACTATACGGCACCGGCTGATACTAGTAAAACTAGCTTAGATCGAGAAACTATAGATTTGTTTTTTTCGAGTGCCGTGTTTGAGCATGCTCCGGTGGCGAACATTAAAGCTATCACAATCGCCTTCGAGCTTCGGATTCCGAATGTTTATTCGATGAAAGTGGATTTTAAAATTGTTTCTCGACCGCAAGGTCGTTGCAGCGCAAAACATGCAGCTCGCCCAGCGTTTTTCTCCTCTTATCATGGAAAGATTTGGCTACGTATTGTTTGACTGTGCGTGCCCGCAAGTCAGATGGCTGGGTTCGTTGGCCGGCAATCGCAATCTTCTAGAGGGAACATTACCGCGGTTCGCATTGCGAACTGCAATTTAAATTGTCGGGATCTTGAGCCAAAGTCCTTACAAATCTATGAAAGAAATGAATCTGGTAGCCAATGAAAATGCCAGTGGAGCGGATGTCGTACATCTTTCTACGGCACACTCCGTATTTGATGTGCGCATCTTCAAGAAGGAGTGTATTTCCTTAGTGCAGGCCGGTCATCATGTAACTTTGATCGCCAATGGTGACCAGGATGCAACAGTTAATGGTGTAAAAATTCGAGCATTATCTGCTCCGAAGGGGCGCCTAGCGAGGGGAACTTCTGCAGTTTGGAGAGTCTATCGTCAAACAATTCGCCATAAAGGAAAAATTTTTCATTTTCACGACCCCGAACTTTTGCCAGTGGCTCTGCTTCTGAGCCTCCGCAAAAAGAAAGTGATTTACGATGTTCACGAAAACTGGCCGGAGACTGTGCTTCATAAGGATTGGATTCCAAAGAGCTTTCGCAAATTAATTTCGAAGCTGCTTTCTACGTTTGAACGTTTTACAGCGGCTCGTATGGCCGGGGTGGTGGCTGCGGTAGAAGAGATTGCTTCAGGTTTTGAAAACCTGCATGTGCCCGTCGTGTCTGTCCGGAATTATCCGTTACTGGAGGAATTTCCGAGTAGGAGCAATGTACCTTCCTCACGTTCACGAATGGGAGTGCATTTCGGAGGTGTGTCCTCTGAGAGAGTAGTTTTTGAAACTGTCCGAGCCCTGGAGTATTTGCCCAGTGATATTGATTTCCGTCTAGAATTGGCGGGAGTTTGCGACAGTCCAGAGCTTCTCGCGACGATTGGTCAACTTCCGGGGTGGGCGAGGGTGGATTATATAGGCTTGATCAGTAGACCGCGCATGTTAGAAGAAATGGGGAATGCTTTCATGGCTTTAATACTCTATAGCGATTGCCCCAATCATATGGATGTGCGATCGAACCGGTTATTTGAAGCGTTGGCTGCTGGGATTCCAGTTATTGTTCCGAACTTTCCTAAATGGCAAGAATTTATAGGTGACTACCAATGTGGTTTGGCAGTAGACCCCCATGATCCTGAATCGATTGCGGAGGCGATTACTTATCTTTTGGAGCACATGCAGGAAGCTACGTTGATGGGGATGCGAGGCCGCAAACTTTTCGAGAAAGAATTTAATTGGAAGGGTGAAGAAGTTAAGCTTTTGCGACTGTATGAGACCATACTTTTGGCTAACTAATCGTAGTCTGGAAATCTTGTGAGTTATTCTACGCCTATGTTGAGTGAAGTAAATGATTTGCCGAGGCCGCTAGTGTCAGTTCTTCTAGCTACGCGAAACGAGGAATTTTTCATTGCGCAGGCGCTCACCTCTTTGCTGCAGCAGCGAAGCTCTACTTTTGACTTGGAAATCCTGATTATTGACGGACTCTCTACAGATCGTACTTTGCTAAAAGCTGCCGAGGTGGCTAGGATGGACCACAGAGTTCGCGTCATCCAAAACCCTGCTCGGGAGATTCCATTTGCCTGGAATCTTGGTTTGCAAGCATCAGCAGGAAAGTATGTCTGTACTTTTGGGGCGCATTGCCTCTATGAACCAGATTACATTGAAGTTTGCTTAGAAGAACTCATAACCAAAGGAGTTGTGGCCTGTAGCGGGCGCGTAATTTCTGCACCTTCGCGAGATTTATTCCATGCGCGCTTGTGTTCTTGGATACTAGGTCACCCTTTTGGATCTTCCTCCCGCTCGTTTCGAACTCAGTGTGAAGGATTTGTTGATAGTCCTGCATATCCGATTTTCATAAAGAGCGCGATTGTCGATGTCGGCGGTTATGATGAAGACCTGCTTCGAAATGAAGATAATGATATGAGCAGGAAGCTTCAGGATGCGGGAGGCAAACTATATTGCACATGGAAAACGAAGTGCCATTACTTTGGAAAGGATCGACTAAGTGATTTGTTGCGTTATGCATTTCGGAATGGTCTGTGGAACGCAATTGGACTGCGGAAGAACTGGAGAACCATGCGTGTTCGGCACTTTGTTCCATTTGCTTTCGTATTAGTCCTATTGGTCTTGATGCTTGTTCATTTGTCATCGTTTCCATATGCAAGAGAAGCACTTATGGGGATGGTTGGGCTGATTTGTATGCACTTGGGAGTTGGTTTTTTGGCCGGTTTACAGATTGCTGTTAGGGAAAAAAGTTCCGCTTCACTGTCGCTACCACCCTTGTTTCTGATTTTTCATATCGCGTATGGTGTGGGAACCCTTTTCGGTTTTTGCAAGATAGTAAGAACAATTACACAAACACAAGCAAGAGATATTGGACGAGAACCGGTCGCATGAATTGCATAAAATAGTTCAACCTTTTCGTGTTTAAGGAGCCGCGAGATCGAGCTCCCGGGGATCACAATATCTATGGCATTTCTAGCACCATTAGTTGTTAAAAGATAAAATGACAACAGAATCCATCATCAAAATTCCATTTCATCGCGCTGAATTCGGCGAAGAAGAAGTTGAGGCAGTCACAGAAGTGATTCGCTCCGGATGGCTGACGATGGGCGCGAAGACGTTCGAGTTTGAGCGTCAGTTTACTGAATACGTCGGGGCACGTTTTGCGGTGGCAGTCTCTTCATGTACGGCTGCTTTGCACCTATGCCTTGAAGCAATCGGCGTTCGCGCTGGCGACGAAGTGCTGATTCCAACGACGACTTTCACGGCTACAGCCGAAGTAGTCACCTATTTGGGTGCTCGTCCTGTTTTTGTGGATATTGACAGCCAAACGATGAATTTGGATCCTCGAGATGCGGAACGCAGGATTACATCTCAGACGCGCGCGATTATTCCGGTTCATTTCGGCGGACAACCATGTGATATGGAAGAAATTCATGACCTCGCTGAAGCGCATAAATTGCATGTTGTTGAGGATGCCGCGCATGCCCTGCCTGCTACATACCGGGGGGCTACAATTGGGGCATTCAGCGAACTCACCGCTTTTAGCTTTTATGCCACTAAAACACTGAGCACGGGCGAAGGCGGGATGATCACGACCGACAATGAAGGCTATGCCCAACGGCTGCAACTGATGCGTTTGCACGGAATTAGCAGAGATGCCTGGAAACGCTATGCGGTTAAAAATGCCTGGCACTATGAGGTGATCGAACACGGTTTTAAATATAATTTCACAGATTTGCAAGCGGCCTTAGGGATAGTTCAATTAGCGAAATGCGATGCGATGTCGAAGGCCAGACGGCGGATTGCTGAAAGATATACTCAAGCCTTTCGTAATATCGAATCACTCGAGGTTCCCGTCGTTTGTGAAGATCGCGACTCCGCTTGGCATCTTTATGCGCTCCGTTTGAAGCTTGATCGACTCCAGATCAATCGTGCCCAGTTCATCGATGAACTTGCGCAGCGCGGTATCGCTACTAGCGTGCATTTTATTCCTTTGCATTTACAGCCGGTCTATCAACGAGTTTATGGATATAAATCAGGGGATTTGCCAAACGCCGAGGCGCAATATCTGCGATGCTTGTCTTTGCCGATTTACTCATCCATGAGCGGTGACGAATTGGAATTTGTCATTTTATCTGTTCTCGATGTGGCTACAAAATGGAGTAGATAAAATTATGGCAGCTTGGACGGCAAATGATAATTCTTGGACGCTATGACTTCCGTCTTGAAACAAGCGCCCATCTGCAAAGATACGTTTGAAACTAAGACTCTCTACGCGCGTTTCGGAAAGCGGATGATGGATATCACGCTCTCCGTCCCAGCATTACTCATGCTAGTACCTTTGGGAATATTCATTGCCCTACTAGTAAAAATTACTTCACCGGGTCCGATCTTTTATCTTCAAGACCGTGTTGGAAAAGAAGGAAGAATATTCAAGATTATTAAATTTCGCACCATGGTGACCGGCAATAGTGGACCAAAGATTACTTCCGGGAACGATCCCCGCATAACTTCATTTGGAAGATTCCTACGACGGATCAAGTTAGACGAGTTACCTCAATTGTGGAATGTCGTGAACGGAGAAATGAGTATTATTGGTCCTCGCCCCGAAGTTGAGTCCTACGTTGCGGGCTACAATGCGGAGCAGCAACAAGTACTGCGAATCCGCCCTGGTATCACAGATTTAGCGTCTATTTTATATAGATGCGAAGAAGCTTTGCTTGCCGAGAGTCCCGATCCGGAACGATTTTATCGGGAAATCGTTTTGCCACACAAACTTTCGATAAACCTTCAATATCTTAGAAATATTTCGTTGACACGGGATCTTCGTTTGATGGCGCAAACGGTATGGGCAGTCTTATCAACCACCTGATTGGGATATTAGATTTCAGTGTCCATCCAGGAACGAGCCTAATACCAATTCAACAACTAGTAAATAAATTCAAAACTATTCTGTTAACCGGCACACTCCTATCTGTTTCTGAAATGCACCACCTGGTTTCCTGTCATGAAAATTATTAAGCTCGCGCAAAGTTTGTTACACCGGCATTTTTGGTTCGTAGCTTTGTTCCAGGCGCTACTGATTTCTTTTTCACTCGTCCTTGCCTGGCTGCTGCGGTTTGATTATTCATTGCCGTACCGCCGGATGCTGTTGGTGGCGCTTCCGGTATTGATCCTCATCCGCCTGGCGGCGATTGCGCGTTTTGGGCTTTTGCATGGATGGTGGAAATATACGGGACTTAGTGATGCCTTGGATATCTCTAAGGCCGTGCTGTTGGGTTCCGGTGCGTTCATTCTGGCTATCCATTATGGGCTCGGATTAAAGGGGTTCCCGCGCTCGGTTTATATGTTGGAGCCATTATTGACTGCAAGCTTCCTGGTGGGCGTGCGGATTTTTTCGAGAGTTCTGGCGGAATCGGTACGGCTGGATCGCGCGTCCAGCAAGAAAGTTTTGCTGATTGGCGCTGGGATTGCGGCGCAGACAGCTGTTCGCGAGATGAAGCGGTTGAACTGTGGTTACGCCGCGCTTGGCTATGTGGATGATGATCGTTCTAAGCACGGATTAAAAATCCATGGTGTTCCTGTTGTTGGAAATGTCAAAGATATTCCCCTGGTGATCGAGCAATGGCCTATTGATGAGGTGCTAATTGCCGTGCCCTCCGCTACAGGAAAGCAAATGCAGAGGTTTGTGGAAATTTGCGAACAGGCAAACGTAAAATTCAGAACCATGCCGGCATTGAGTGACATCATCAGTGGGCGCGTGCGGATCAGCGAATTTCGCGATGTTCGCGTCGAGGATGTTCTAGGACGGGACCCAGTTAAGATTGACATGGATTCCGTGAAGAGGGAAATTCGGGGCCATGTGGTTGCCGTGACAGGCGCCGCAGGTTCGATCGGTTCTGAATTGTGCCGACAAATCTTGGATTATGGGCCACGAGAACTGCTATGCATTGATCAAAATGAAACGGGGATGTTTTATCTGGAGCGTGAACTTGCTGCCAGGAATACCCCGACCGCGGTGGTCAGTTGCGTTGCTGATATCGGCGATAGTGAGCGCATGTTGGGTCTGTTTAAGCGCCATAGGCCCGTCGCGGTGTTTCATGCGGCGGCTTACAAGCATGTACCCATGATGGAAGCGAACGTACAAACCGCAGTCCAGAACAATGTATTTGGGTTGCTTAACTTCCTGGACGTTGTACGCGACAATGGCTGCCAGAGTCTTGTTCTAATCTCGTCAGATAAAGCCGTAAATCCCACGAGCGTAATGGGGGCCACGAAGAGAATCGGAGAGCTGATTATTGCTTCGCAGCCGAAAGAGGGATTACGTTGCGTCTCAGTACGCTTCGGCAATGTCTTATTCTCCAGCGGCAGCGTGGTACCGGTGTTGCAAGAACAGATCCGAAATAGTCGGCCGCTCACGATCACTCATCCGGAAATCAACCGTTTCTTCATGACCACGAGTGAGGCGGTTTCGCTTGTACTCCAGGCGTTCACCATCGGCAATCACGGCGACACTTTGGTGCTCGATATGGGCGTTCCTGTTCGAATCGTCGATCTGGCACGCACTTTGATTCGTCTTGCGGGAAAGACAGAACAGCAGGTGGAAATCAAATTTACGGGATTGCGAGAGGGAGAAAAGCTCAGCGAAGAACTTTTCTATTCCACCGAAGAGGTGTGCGCAACCTCTTTTTCTAAGATCAAAAAAGCAAGCAATCACAAACAATTGAATGATCTTCCAGTCCTTCTCGAAGAATTAAGAAATGCCTTGTACGTGGACGAGGCGGCTTCCATTCGCGATAAAATAAAAAAGATAGTTCCAGAATATTCCTCGCCATCCCGACCTGATGCCCACGAATTCGCTGCTGCGGACCATTCTGAAAAATGGGCTGCCGCTGTTGGTGATTAGAAATTCCTTTCTGTTTCTCTCCGGCTATAAGAAAATAACCGCATGACCGTTCTGGTGGTAGGAGGTGCGGGCTACATTGGTAGTCACGCCGCGCGAGCTTTGTCTCTGCGTGGCGAAAATGTGATTTTGTATGACAATCTTTCGACCGGGTTTAGGGCGCTCGCTGAGGGGCGGGATCTGGTTGTCGGTGACATCGCGGACGTGGACCGACTGGAGAGCGCCATGCGTCGGGTGGATGCCGTCATGCATTTCGCGGCGCATGCTTACGTTGGGGAATCGGTCGAAAATCCCAGAAAATATTTCCAGAACAACGTCGTCGCCGGGCTTAATTTGCTGGATACAGCGGTGCGCTGCGGCGTGCGCAATTTTGTTTTTTCTTCCACTTGCGCGGTTTATGGCGTTCCCGCCAGAACGCCGATTACCGAGGATTTTCCCCGGGAGCCGGTGAATCCATATGGGGCCTCGAAATTATTTTTTGAACGCGCACTCCATGCTTATCAACATGCCTACGGCTTGCGCTATGCGTGTTTGCGATATTTCAACGCTGCGGGAGCGGATGAAAGCGGGGAACTGGGGGAACTGCATGAACCGGAGACGCATCTCATCCCCTTGGCGCTTGCGGCGGCTTCTGGCAGCGGTGAACCGCTTTCGATTTTTGGAGAGGACTATCCCACGCCTGATGGCACCTGTGTGCGAGATTTTATCCACGTGAATGATCTGGCGGAAGCCCATGTGCTGGCTTTGCAGAACATCTCGGACAGCGGAGAGTCGCTTGTGTTGAACTTGGGGACCGGCGAGGGGCATTCCGTCCGCGAAGTTCTGGCCGTGGTGAAGCAGGTCACCGGCCGCGAAGTTCCACATAAAATTGTTCCAAGGCGGGCAGGCGATCCTCCAGTGCTGGTTGCCGATGCAAGCAAAGCGAAGGCGCTTCTCGGGTGGAAAGCGCAAAGAAATTTAACAGACATTATTTCAACCGCCTGGAATTGGATGCAGAAACGCGCCGCGATTACGGCGTGAGCTGCTGCGCCGCCGTGTGCCAGGAATAGACATGAGTGAAATCACCAAGCTCACGAAGCAGTTTCGGGTTGACCACGGCAAGGACTTCCGTCTTAAGGACCATGACCCGGCGAGCACTGCCCACTTGCATTCCAAAGAACATGCGAAAGAATTGCTGAATGAAAGTATTCTGCGCATGGCGGAATTGCAGAACAAGTTATATGCCCAGGACCAGTGGTCGCTTCTGCTGATTTTCCAGGCGCTCGATGCGGCCGGCAAAGATAGCGCTATCAAACACGTCATGTCGGGAGTGAATCCGCAGGGGTGCCAGGTGTCCGCGTTCAAGGTCCCGTCGTCGGAGGAACTTGACCACGATTATCTTTGGCGGAACATGGTGCGATTGCCGGCGCGCGGCCACATCGGAATTTTCAACCGGTCTTATTATGAAGAGGTGCTTGTTGTGCGCGTGCATCCTGAGGTCCTGCGGGGTGAGCGGGTGCCTCCTTCTTTAGTTACCAAGCATATCTGGAAGGAGCGCTTTGAAGACATTCACGCTTTTGAGCGCTATCTTTCGCGTAACGGGATCCTTATCCGCAAGTTCTTTTTAAATGTCTCCAAAAAGGAACAGAAGAAGCGTTTTCTGGAGCGGCTGGACGAACCCGAAAAGAACTGGAAGTTCTCCGCCGCAGACGTCCACGAGCGCGGATACTGGGACGATTACATGACGGCCTACGAAGAAGCGATTTGCCATACGGCCTGCAAGCAAGCTCCTTGGTACGTGATTCCTGCTGATAACAAATGGTTTACACGTTTAGTGGTGGCTTCCGCCATTGTAGAGACGTTGGAAGAATTGAAGCTGCATTATCCAAAGGTTCCGGCGGCGAAGCGTGGAGAATTGAGCGCGGCGCGGGAAAGCCTGGAGGGCAAGACCGCAAAATCATCGGACCGAAAGCGTTCCAGCCGACCTTTGGTAATCGAGTAAATGCCGGTGAAGATGCGGTTTTCCGCAATCAATGATAAAGTTTCTGAGTTCGTCTGAAACGTTGCATCTAACCCATTAAAATGAGTTGGAAGAGAAGTAAAGCGCAATTTCCGCGAGCCGAGGGAGTCCGGTTTTCCCTGGCGATCGTGTGTATTGCGCTTATGTTTTTTGCGACCATGGCGCAGGCGCTCGATTCCCATGAACTGGGGAGGGCACGGGCGAGCCATCATACGGTTGCAAACACCAGCGCGAGTTCCTTGCCGGGAACTTGTCTGGTCTGTGTCGCCGCGCATTCGCCATCTGTCATCGCGAAGGCAAACTTCATCAATTTCGTCGGCAAGTCATACGTAAGCAACAAGCCGGTCGCTACAAATCTCGTTTCTCTTCTTCCTATCTTCGATCTTACGGTACGTCCCCCGCCCATCGCTTAACTTCCTCTTTGCACTGTCTTTGGTATTTCTCTTTCTCAAATAGTTTTCAGCAGTTGTTGAATTTCATTTTTTGAAGGATTGACAGGGCCGGAGGCACGAGCGTTCAGCATGCTCTTGCGTCTCCGGAAGTTAGGAACGATGCGGCATTATTTCTCCATTTGTGTTGTGTTGAGTGGGTTGGCGCTGTTTACCGCGCCCGCGAGCGCTCAAGCTCCTTCGCTCATTACGCTTGACCAGGCGATTGACCTGGCGTTGACGCATAGCCATTCGCTGAAGGCAGCGCGTACGCAAATTCAGCAGAATGAAGCGCAGGAGATTACCGCCAATCTTCGGCCCAATCCGAACCTCACGTGGGACGGGCTTTTTTTCCCTCTCAATCCATCGGATTTTACGGTTGCTAATCTGGAATCCACGCAGGAATTTGATGTGGGCGTCAACTACTTGTTTGAGCGCGGTGGCAAACGGCGCAAGCGTTTGCATGCCGCACGGGACGCGACTGCCGTTACGCGATTTCAGGTGGCAGATACAGAACGGAACTTGATTTTTGATGTCGGCCAGCAATTCGTCAGCGCCCAGCTGGCGAATTCCAACCTGGATTTTGCGCAACAGGCGCTGGCGAGTTTCCAGCAGACGGTCACCATTGCAGAAGAGCAGTACAAGGCTGGGGCCATCAGTGAAGGGGACTATCTAAAGATTAAGTTGCAGCTCTTACAGTTTCAAACCGATGTTGCCGCCGCCCAGGTGGCAAAGGTGCAGGCGCTCTCCGGTTTGCGCCAACTTCTTGGATACGACGCGGTCACCGAGAACTTTGACGTTGAAGGTGAAATGACCTATCAACCTTTGAATTTCAATTTAGATGATTTGCGCTTACACGCGCTCAAGTCGCGCCCCGACCTGCAATCCGCGCAGAGCGGTGTGCAGGCGGCGCAAAGCCAGATTGACCTGGCCAAAGCAAATGGGAAAATTGACCTGAACGCGGGACTCGGATACAGCCATCTTTCCAACCAGAATACCGCCAGTATTAACTTCAGTATTCCGCTCCCGATATTCGACCGTAATCAGGGCGAAATTGCGCGCACACATTACGCGTTTGACCAGGCGCAGGAGCAGGAATCGGCGGCGAGCGACGCTGTGATGACCGATGTCCGCAATGCTTATGAGTCATTTGTCACCAATCAGAAGGTCGTGCAGCTTTATACCTCGGGATATCTGAAGCAGGCGCAGGATTCGCGGGACATCAGTGAATATGCCTACAAACGCGGCGCGGCCAGTCTTTTGGATTTTTTGGATGCAGAGCGCAGTTACCGGTCAACGCAATTGGCCTACCGGCAAGCGTTGGCGAATTACTTGGTTTCCGTAGAGCAGCTTAAAGAATCGGTAGGGGCCAGGACATTGCCATGAGAAAAATTAGTTTTTCGGGACAAACGATGGATGCGCAAGGCGCGTACAGACGTGGCGGCGCGAAAAATCCTGGAGCGCTGCTGATTTTGTTCGCTCTCGGCTGTTCTCTGTTGCTGGCCGCGGGTTGCAGTTCGCACGACTCGGAAAACATGACTTCGTATTCCGGAGGAAACGCTTCCAATAACGCGGAACTATTTACGATTCCCCAAGACCAGATGCCACATATCCAAGTGGTAACCGTCCAGCCAGCGCCGCTGGCGCGTACTCTGCGCCTTACCGGAGTAGTTGCCTTCAATGGTTTCGCCACCACTCCAGTCATCACGCAGGTCGGGGGCTTGGTAAGCCGCATCATGGTGTCTCCCGGGCAAGCGGTGAAGCGCGGTCAGGCGCTGCTGTATGTTTCCAGCCCGGATTTTTCGCAGCTTCGCGCTACCTATCTCAAGGCAAACGACGCATATCAGCTCGCGGAAAAGGAATATGAACGCTCTAAAGATCTTTTTGATCACCACGCCATTGCGGAACGCGATTTGCTGGCTGCGGAATCGGCGCGCGTGCAGGCCTCGGCTGACCTGCAGTCGAGCCAGCAGGCATTGCAGGTGTTGGGTTTTCATAACATGGACGAGGTAGCGAAAAGTTCTTCGTCGCCGGAAATTCCCGTGCTCGCTCCCATCTCCGGAGAAATTGTTGAACGGCTTGTTTCCCAGGGGCAGGTCATTCAGCCGGGCGCAACGCAGGCCTTCACCATTTCCAACATGAGCACGGTTTGGGTTCTGGCCAATGTTTACCAGCAGGATTTGCCTTACGTGCATGTTGGCGACGCCGTCGTCACTACTGCTGATTCATATCCCGGTAAAGAATTTCACGGCAAGATCGCTTACATCGCGCCAGCGCTCGATCCCACAACACGAACGCTGCAAGCGCGGATTGACGTGAAGAACCCGCACGAAGAGCTAAAAAAAGATATGTATGTGACCTCGCTGGTGCAGGCGGGAAAAATTTCCAATGCGTTTACGCTTCCTAACGCCTCGATCCTGCGAGGCAATGAAAATGAGCCTTACGTTTATGTGAGCGCCGGTAACGATCAATTCCAGCGCAGAAACGTCACACTTGGCGAAACGACCGAAGCTGCAACGCAGATCACTAGTGGCTTAAAGGCTGGCGACCGCGTGATTGCGGATGGAAGTCTGTTCGTGCAATTCGCTAACTCGCTACAAAGATGAATCAACACAGCACATTCCGCTTAGCGCCGCCCAACGGGGACGAAGCATGATCCACCGCATCGTACAAGCCGCATTGCGTCAGCGCTTTCTGGTGCTGATGTTTGTTCTTGCGCTGGTCATTTGGGGCTCAATCTCGTTTCAGCGAATGCCAGTGGACGCCTATCCGGACCTTTCTCCGCCGATGGTGGAAATCATCACCCAGTGGCAGGGCCATGCTGCGGAAGAGATTGAACGCCTGGTGACTTTGCCGCTTGAAGTAGAGATGAACGGGGTCCCGCATCTTGTGGTCATGCGTTCCGTTACGCTTTACGGTCTCTCCGACATTCAGCTTACCTTCAAGGACGACACAGACGACTATTTCGCGCGTCAGGTGGTGTTTGAAAGGTTAGGGGATGCGGCGCTGCCATCCGGCGTAACTCCCAGCGTGTCGCCGCTGTTTAGTCCCAGCGGATTGATTTACCGGTATGTGGTAGAGAGTCCCGACCGCAGTCCGCAGGAATTAAAAACGATTGAAGATTGGGTGCTGGAGCGGGCGTATAAATCCGTGCCCGGCGTTGCTGACGACTCTGGCTTCGGCGGCACTACTATGCAGTATCAGGTGCTGCTCGATCCCGCGCGGATCTACGGATACCATCTCACGGTCCCACAAGTCGTACAGGCGCTAAGCAACAACAACTCCAACGCCGGCGGAGGATTTTATTCCCAGGGCGGACAGTTCTACTACGTTCGCGGCGTAGGTCTCATACGCGATACCAAGGATATTGGGAACGTGGTTGTGGGCAGCAACCACGGTACTCCGGTGAGGATCAGCGACGTGGGGCAGGTGGTAATCGGAAGCGCGCCCCGGCTGGGAGAATTCGGCTTCCAGAAGAATGACGACGCGGTCGAAGGTGTCATCCTGATGCGCCGTGGCGAGCAGGCGCAACAAGTGCTGCAAGCGGTGGAAAAGAAGACTGACGAATTAAACCGCATGATTCTTCCCAAGGATGTGAAGGTGCATCCTTATTATGACCGCAGTGATCTGGTCAGTGTTACCACGAGCACGGTGGAAGGCAATCTTGTGCGCGGGATGATTCTCGTGCTGCTGGTGTTGATCTTCTTCCTGGTGAGCGTGCGGGCCGCGGTCATCGTTGCGCTTACCATTCCGCTGGCACTGCTCTTTAGTTTTATTCTGCTGCATTTGCAGGGCATGTCAGCCAATCTGCTTTCGATTGGCGCCATTGATTTCGGCATCATAATTGACGGCACGGTCGTGATGATGGAGAACATTTATCGCGAGCTAGCCGAGCGCACGGGGCAGGAATACAAACTTAATGAAGTGATCCTGATTGCGGCCCGCGATGTGGACCGCCCCATCTTTTATTCGGTCGCCGTTATTATCGCCGGATATTTGCCCATCTATGCATTGAGTGGACCGTCGGGAAAATTGTTCCATCCCATGGCTGACACTATGTCATACGCGCTGCTGGGCGCGCTGATCCTGACGCTGACGTTTGTCCCGATTATTGCTTCGTACTGGTTCCGCTCCGGCGTGAAGGAGAAGGTGAACCGTCCGTATGAGGCCGTGAAGAGCTGGTATGGAAAGCAATTGGGCTGGTGCCTCGAAAATCCCAAGCTCACTCTGCTGGGAGCGGGAGTGATTTTCGGGCTTGCCCTGCTGCTGGTTCCGTTCATTGGCGGCGAGTTCATGCCGCATCTGGATGAGGGCGCTTTGTGGGTGCGCGCCACGATGCCATATACGATTTCATGGGAAGAATCTTCGAAGATCGCGCCGCAGATTCGCGACATATTAATGTCCTATCCGCAGGTCACGGTGGTCGGCTCGGAGCTTGGTCGTCCCGATGACGGCACCGATTCCACGGGATTTTTTAATTGCGAATTTTACGTTGGACTAAAGCCGTACAACGACAGGGCGTGGGAGCAGGGAAGCATACACAATAAGGAAGAGTTAACGGCAGCAATCAACAAGCGGCTGATTACTTTTCCTGGAATCATTTTCAACTACACGCAGCCCGCAGAGGATGCGGTGGATGAAGCATTGACTGGATTGAAGAGTTCACTCGCGGTCAAAGTATTTGGTCCAGACTTGAACGTACTGGAGAAGAACGCCATCCAGGTCAAGAATATTCTGGAGCATGTCCCTGGCTTTACGGAGCTGACTGTTGTGCGCGAGCTTGGCCAGCCCACGCTGGTGATTGACGTGGATCGGGAGAAGATCGCGCGCTATGGCATTAATGTCTCCGATGTCGAAGCTGTGATCCAGGCGGCGGTGGGCGGCCAGGCGGCAACGCAGGTCATCCAGGGAGAAAAACTGTTTGATCTGGTGGTACGTATGCAGCCGCAGTTCCGCAGCACGCCGGCGGAGATCGGCAATTTATTGGTAAGCGCTCCGGATGGGGAACAGATTCCGCTTTCAGCCTTGGCGGATATTCAGACAAAGAGTGGCGCGTCGTTTATATACCGCGAAGACAATTCCCGCTACATCGGCGTGCAATACAGCATTGAAGGCCGCGACATGGAGAGCGCGGTGCGCGATGGGCAAGCCGCCGTCAATAAGGTGATGCGCCTGCAAGCCGGTTACTGGATGACTTGGGGCGGGGAATACAGCCTGTTTCTCGAGGCCAAGAGCCAGCTTGTAATTATCGGGCCACTGGCGGTGCTGCTGATTTTCCTAATTTTGTTCGCCCTCTATGGAAATTTCAAGTTCCCAGTGACCATTGCTCTGGGCGTGGTCATGACCGAACCGGTGGGCGCGTTGATTGCTTTAAAACTTACGCACACGCCCTTCAGCGTTTCTTCCGTGCTGGGGTTGCTGGCGCTCATGGGGGTATCGGTTGAAACTGCGGTAATTCTTGTTTCTTATATTAATAAGCTGCGGTTGGAAGGGAAGGACATCCGGACTGCAACGCTGGAGGCCTCCCTATTACGACTGCGTCCCATCATGATGACAGCCTTGGTTGCCTGCCTCGGACTTCTGCCAGCGGCGCTTTCCACCGGAATCGGTTCTGACACGCAAAAACCATTTGCCATTGTGATTGTCGCGGGCTTGCTGTCACGTTTGCTTCTCGGGTTCTTCGTCAATCCGGTCCTCTACGAAGTTGTCGCGCGCGATGGCGACGTATTGCAGGTATAAAACCCGTTTCTATATAGCCCAATAAATAATAAGTAGGTTGCTGTATTACTTTGCCGGTTACTGGCAAGGTGACTTCCCCTGACCTTCGTGCCACTCCGATGGCACGAAAGTGGATTGTTGCGGCCGCACATTCTTGTTACGTTGAGATTGTGGAGTCCTAAAGCGGGCTCGACGGGAAGCCGATAGAAGCAGTTGTAAACGGCGTGAGGTGGTTTATGAAGTTAGCCCATATGTGGTTTGCTGCGTTGGGATTTGCAATGGCTCGCCTGGTATTTCGACGTCAACCCGTTCCCGCTCCGGATTTAGTCACTCGCTTACGATCTTCTGGCCTGATCTAAAACGGCTTGGGTGTGCGCCCCGTTGCGTGCCGCTTTGTCGCGCATGCCCGAGCCCTGTTTCTTCTCCCAATTCCGCTCCCATGCCTGTCTAACCTGGGTTTTTCTGCCCGCTGGTTCTACGACTTCGGTTTTCCCATCCTCTCTTCCTCCTGACTAGAATTTATGTAGGGTTTATGCGCACAAAGGTAACCTGAAAAGGTGACCTTTCGCGGATTTCGTCCGCCTATTGCGGCAAAATTGTATTACCAGCAACAAGCAAGGCAGAACTAAGCTGATATGAAATCCAG
>JANWKU010000193.1 GCA_025451215.1 Terriglobales bacterium | reverse complement strand
TTGTCGCCGTCGAGCGGTTTGAGTTTCTTGATTTCATAAGAACCCTGTTCTGGTACGACCGATACCAGACGGCCATGGCCCTTCATAAGCCCTGTGGCGATTTCGACGCGGATGTAGTATTTCTCGCCCGGCTTGAGATCTAACTCAACACCGGCCTGTTTGTCGTTCGAATGGAACAAATGCTTGCCCGGGTTGAGGGTGACGGCGAAATACCGGCCATTTTCCATCCGCGCAAGTTCGTTGTCATCACAAAACACGGACGGGGACAAGGCTTTTCCCACGAATTGCTTGTAGCGATAGACGTAAACCGTAGACTGCGAATTTGCGGCCTGCGGCGTGGAACTCGCCGCCGTAGATGTATCCTGCGCAAACGCAACTGATAACAACAGTGCGGCGCAAACAAGAGCATAGCCAAAACGCGATTTCATTCATTTTCTCCTTAGGTACTGAATGAGAAATAGCAGTGAGCAGCGCGCAGAGGAAGATTACGGAGGTCATGTTAAATAGAGCCTGGATTGCCGGGTCTCGTACTCGGCCATGCCCGGACAATTGGTTTAACCTAATCTTGGATTGCAAATCCGCAGGAGCCGTATATGGAACAACGCATGAACGTCGTGACCTTGGGCGTATCTGACCTTAAACGCAGCCGGGAATTCTACGAGCGCCTGGGATGGCGCAGGGCAATGGCAAAGAGCAATGACATTGTATTTTTCCAGATGGGAGGCATGGCCCTTGGCCTTTATCCGTCGGATGAACTTGCCAAGGATGCGACCGTGCCGGCGCAGGGAGATGGCTTTCGACGATTTACCCTCGCCTACTGCGCTCGCACGCGCGAGGAGGTCAAGACGATTCTTGAAGAGGCGCAAAAAGCCGGGGCCAAGCTAGTCAAGCCTGCGCAGGATGTCTTCTGGGGAGGCCACTCCGGCTACTTTTCCGATCCGGATGGATTTTTGTGGGAGGTCGCGTGGAATCCGTTCTTTCCGGTGGAGAAGGATGGAAGCATCAAATTACCCGAGTGAGCCGTGCTAAATTGCCGCGCGAGATTTCCACAGATGTTCCCTGAGGAACATATTGTACATACAATAAATTATTTATTCGTATGTATGATAGTATTGCGAATCGATTAGTTGCGGATTGTATGTACAATTCTCACGTCCCGCGATGGCGGTGAGACGCTGTACATATAAGAACCTCAGGCGCTAAAGCGCGGAGTCATTGGGAGAATTTAGGCGGCCCCCATTCGACTCCCCTCGTTGTACGTGTCGCTCAGGGCAGGCTATAAACTGAAGCCGTGCCCTCCCCAAATCAATTCCCCCCCTCAAGTCAAAGGAAAGCTTGAATGGGACACCCGGCTAAATTTTCATCGTAAGAAAAAAAGGAACAGGACAAAAGCGATTATGATCCCCAGAAGAATGCCTATCGCGGCGGCCCACACCCGCAGCACTTGCTTCCAGTCGAGAGGAAGTCTTTTTCAGAACTGTCATTCGCCTGGAAAATATCGAGCGCTTTTTCTCTACCAAAAAAGTTCCTGTTGGTATTAAAGGAAACCAAAGCAACACAATGAACACCGTGGTTTGGAATCGCTCCAGACATGTTATCGGGTCGTATATTCGGTCAGCTTTTCCGAATCGGAGATGGCCGATCCCATAAGGGTGAAAGATGAAGAGTGTGCCGGTCTGTTTGCTCTCTTCTTCCTTTCGTAGGTCGTCTTCCTTGCGAAAGGCGGCTAATCGGTCTGCGCTGATTCCCCGCAAGGCAAGCTGGCTGCTTAACACAACATTAGCTTCGGGAGTCAGGGCCGTAGAATCGAGAGCGAGTTGCAAAAGCTCTTCATCAGTTTTGCCCTTATATTCTTCAGTTAATTCCTGAATTTCCACGGACGGAATATTAACCGCGCTGCCTTCATGTTACAAGCAGCCCAGAGTCCTTATAGGGTTGGACCCCATTTCGATGGGGAATATCGAAGGCCGAAGCGAACCCGATGTGCGCGTGTACGAGAAGGATTGAATCTCGCGGCTGCTCCACCCTTCGCGGTTGGGTAGGAATTTGCATGTTCCACAGACATTCTTCCCGCCCCTGATAAACTGATATGAAGTTTATGGTTTTCGTCCTCGACAACTACGACTCTTTTACCTACAACCTGGTGCAATATCTTGGGGAATTGGGAGCTACTGTTGAGGTCCGCCGCAACGATCAGGTGACTGCTGAGGAGGTTGAGGAGTTGCGGCCCGAGCGGATTTTGGTGTCGCCGGGGCCGTGCACGCCCCAGGAGGCGGGGATCAGCATTGAACTGTTCCATCGCTTTGCGGGCAAGGTGCCGCTGCTGGGGGTGTGCCTGGGGCATCAAAGCATTGGCGCGGCGTTTGGCGGAAAAGTGGTTCGAGCGCCTTATTTAATGCATGGCAAAACCAGTGAAATTGAGCACGATGGCAAGACCATTTTTAAGGGTTTGCCTTCGCCGATGACTGCGACGCGATACCACTCATTGATTGTCGAAGAGGAAAGTCTGCCCTCAGATTTGGAAATCAGCGCCTACACGACGGAACGCGATGGGACGAAGACAATCATGGGACTGCGGCATAAAAAATATCCGGTTGAAGGCGTGCAGTTTCATCCCGAAAGCGTGCTTACCGGCGAAGGGAAGAAGCTGATCGCAAATTTTTTGAAGATGTTTTAGATTTTGGCTCAAGGGCGAGAATGTTCGTCAATCACTGCACTTTAACTTTAGCTGTGTACGTGTAAATTCCAAACACGCGTTCGCCAGACTGGTATAGCGATTCTTCGTCAGCTTTGAGCCAAATCAAACCTGGATTTATACAACCTCTCTTACCGCAAACAACTCCACTGCTCGGATGATTGATCGGGAGATGAGGTGCATGTTTATATTCAGGAGGTTTGCTAGCCTTAGGCTTTCCGCACTGTTCGCATCTCGCTATAGCCATACTCTAAACGCCTTTACCGAATGACATTATAATAACCGAGTCCTTAAATAACCAAGCTCTTACTTCGCCCCGCTCGTATCCAGCAGCCACAACCAATAACTCTGATACTCCGGATGAACTGTCCGGGCCAATTTCATTCCGCGCTCATACGCCGCATGCGCTTCATCTTTTCGGCCTAGCCGTGCCAAGGCTCGGCACAATGCAGTTTCGCTTGCTACATCATCCGGATCGGTTGCGACTGCCGTCTGGGCCTCTGCTAGCGCCTGTTCCGGCTGTCCTTTTGTCATCAGGTCCATCGCGGCAAAAGCGTGGCTCTTCGCCGAGGCCAGCGCAATGTCAAAGTTCCCTTGAAAAACTAGAATGCCATCGGCAATCTCCGCGACCGGCTTCATCTGCTGGAACTGCTCATACGGATTCAGCACACCCGGCCCCCATCCTTCGCCTGCAAGCTCATCCGCGCTGATGAGCACCGTCCCGCTGATTTTGGCTGGCGCGGGCGGCGGATAAATATCGAAGGCCTGGCTCAGGTATCCGGGCAGCGGCTTGCATGGTATTCCGTAATATTGCGGATTCACGAATGCCCAATCGAAATAACTGAACCAGCAATCCTGAATATGGTGTTCGTCCAGATATTTTTTCGTCACTTTGAGTTGCTGTCCCCAATCTACATTGGAGTTGGTGAGGATTTTGTAAGTGTTTGCCGGGCCACCCCACATTTCATTGGCGTAGGCGAGATCATTGGGAAACGCGCGCGCGGAAGAAACTACATGAAAAGCTACCAGGGCGATTGCCACAGTGGCCCAAACTTTATTTTTTTGGATCAGTTCCCCCGCCACAAACGCCGCGAGAATTAATAAGAATGGATAAATTGGCAGGATGTGCCGCACGCCAATGTTGAAACCGGAGGCCATCGCCACCAGAAAATAAATTACCGGCGGAATCCCGAGGAAAAGAAATTCGCGAGAATAATTCTGAACGCAAAGCGCAACCGCCACCGGAAACAACAACAGGAGCAACAAAAATCCCAGCGTGGACTTGATGACAAACACCGCCGGAAAATAAAACCATTGCCCGTGAGGATAGAGAGTTCCGAACAAATAGGAGGTCAGGTAACGCGGCGCGTTCTCGACATCGGCGAGTCCATACAGATAAGCTTCCGGGAGCAGATGATAACGGGCTGCCGTCGTAATTGCCTTCGCGGCGAAATTGTGATGCTCGAGTTGAGCGACGTATTGCTGGAGTGAAGGCTCCATTGCCAATCCCGCGGGGCGCGCGGCAAAGCGAAATCCATAGGCCGACCATAGAATTCCGATGCCAACCGCCGCAATCACAATGAGAGCGAGAGCGAACCTGAAGATCTGTTTCCGCAGCGGGCGCGAATTTTCCTCGCGGGCTTTTGCGGACCTCACAATCTCCGCTACCGCCAGCAAAATCAAGATGGGGCACAGCAAAATCCCGGAGTGCTTCGCCGTTAACGTGAGCCCGGTAACAACTGGGGCCACTGCCAATCGCGTGGCTGAGGGCTTTTTTACATAGCGATAAAAGGTGTACACCGCCGCCAGCAGGAACATCGCCATGGCAATGTCGGTGGTGACGAACGCGCCATGGGCCACAATGTTTGGCTCGAACACGCACAGGAGCAGCGCGATCAGTGCGGTACGCGCGCCGAACATTTCATAGCTTGCGGCAAATACCAGCAGGGCCAGCGCGATGGCCAGCAAACTTACCGCCGCGCGAGATCGAAACAAAATCGCGTCAGCATCATTGGAATAAAGGAACTCGCTGCCGCCGAGGAATTCCGAATTCTTGAAAAACGCCGCCGGAGGCGGCGGGACATTCAAACGCATAGGTAGCAGGGGGAGTGCGGCGAGTAATTTGACCAGCGGCGGATGCTCGGGGTTCATGCCGAAATCCGCCTTCGTCCAATACCTGTAGCCGGAATAGATGTGGCAGGCCTCGTCAATCGCCTGCGACTCGCGACGGGCGGGGACGAGAAGCTCAACCAGAAAAATTGCGAGGAGAACCATGACTGCCGCTGCCGTCCATTTCGAAGGCAGCTTCGGCGAAAAGGGCATGTTGGATTAGACCGTGAGTGTGGCGATTTGTAATCAAACCTTCAGTTTTTGCCGCGGGCGGTTTCCACGGCGCGTATCACGGCCCGGGCTTTGTTCAGAGATTCCTGATATTCCTTGGCGGGATCGGAATCGACCACAATTCCTGCTCCAGCCTGCAAATAAGCGCGCTTGCCTTTCATGAGCATGGTGCGGATAGCGATGCAGGAGTCGAGGTTTCCGGCAAAATCGGCGTAGAGGATGGAGCCGCCGTAGACTCCGCGGCGGGTTGGCTCCAGCTCCTCGATAATTTGCATGGCGCGGACTTTGGGAGCGCCGCTCAGCGTGCCGGCGGGGAAGCAGGCGGCGAAGGCGTCGAGCGCGTCCATGCCGGAGCGCAGTTTGCTTTCGAGCGCGGATACGATGTGCATGACGTGGGAGTAGCGCTCCACGTACATGAGATCGTTGACCTTGACGGAGCCGTACTCGCTTACGCGGCCGAGGTCGTTGCGGCCAAGGTCCACCAGCATTACGTGCTCGGCGCGTTCTTTTTCATCGTGGAGCATTTGCTGTTCAAGGCGAAGGTCTTCGGCTTCGTTCGCGCCGCGCGGATGGGTCCCGGCTATGGGACGATATTCGAGCTTGCTGCCGGTGGCGCGGACCAGCATTTCAGGAGACGAGCCGAGAATATGCATGTCTCCCATGCGCAGAAAATACATGTAGGGCGACGGGTTCACGGCGCGCAGGGCGCGGTAAATATCGAATGGGGCGACCTCGGGAGCAAAATCCAGACGCTGGGAAAGCACGACCTGGAAAATATCGCCGGCGGCGATGTATTCCTTGGCGCGGTTTACGATTTGCGTGAACTTTTTTTGGTCCGTGCCGGTGTGGATTTGCAGCTTTGGATTCTTTTTAGCGGGGACAGTCTTCCAGTGCAAGGGACGCAAGCCACGCTCGAGCTTTTTTTCCAGCACGGCAATATCAGCGACGGCGCGGTCATAGGCGCGGCGCGGACTTTCGCTCGATACATCGGCCATGGCAATGATGTGAATTTGATGGCGGAGGTGATCGAAGGCGAGGAGCCGGTCGAAGAACATGAAGATGCAATCGGGGATGGAAAGATCGTCCTTCGCGTGCTCGCCAATGTTTTCCAGATTGCGAACCACGTCGTAAGCGAAGTAGCCGACTGCACCTCCGGTGAAGGGCGGAAGGCCGGGAACGTAGGCGGGGCGATGCTTGCGCAACTGCTGTTTTAGTACGTCAAATACATTCCCCTGGAAGTTCTCCTTGCGCTTGCCGCGCTGGATGGTGATTTCGCGGCCGCGGGCGCGAATCTGCATGTAAGGGCGCGCGCCGACAAAGGTAAAGCGGCCGATCTGCTCGCCACGCTCGACGGATTCCAGAAGGCAGGCGTCGGGCTCTTTTGCTGCGACCGCCAGGAATGCGGAGACGGGCGTGAGCAAATCCGCGGCAACGGACTTGGCTACGGGAACGAGCGTCGCTTCCCGCGCCAGGCGGGCGAATTCTTTGTAATCGGGCCGAAGCATATATCGGATCTGGTACGTGTTTCAGGCTACGTAGTTAGGTTGCTTATTTAGGTTACAACAAGAGTTGGCATTATAGCGGGCGTGCGGACTCTCAGCCGGAAATCACGCGGGAACCTCCAAGGAAATTGACGAAGGCGCTAGTGCCGGAGCAAGATGCAAGAAAGGAAGTTGTAAAAAATTTGCGCGATGCTGATTAAGTTCTGGGGCGTCAGAGGCTCGACTCCAACTCCTCAACAGGAGAACCTCCGCTATGGAGGCAATACCTCCTGCGTGGAAGTGCGCGTAGGCAAGGAGACTTACATCTTCGATTGCGGCACGGGCTTCCGCGCGCTGGGGCAGCAACTGGAGCGGGAATCAAATGGGCATGCGGTGGACGCGCACGTTTTTGTTTCCCACTTCCATTGGGACCATATCCAGGGCATCCCTTTCTTTGGGCCGCTTTATGACAAAGCGGAGAGCCGCTTTTCTTTCCACTCCTCATCGCGAACTCGCGGGTTGAAGCGGGTGATGGAAGAGCAGATGGCCGCGCCTTATTTTCCCGTCAATATGAATGAGATGAAGGCGCAGCGAAATTTTTATGATGTGGACCAGGGGCGCGTTCAGTTTGGAGACGTTACCGTTGAAACGTTGTGGCTGAACCATCCGCAGGGCTGCCTGGGATTTCGCCTGGAAACTAAAGACGGCGTGTTTGTGTACGCAACCGACAACGAGCCTGGAGACCCGCAGTTCGACAAGAACGTACGCAAACTGGCGGCGGGTGCGGATGTACTCGTGTACGACGCGCAGTATCTGCCGGAAGAATATGAAGCGCGCAAACGCGGGTGGGGACACAGCCATTGGCGCGAGGCGGTCAATGTGGTGATGGAAAGCGGCGCGAAGGAGTTGGTGCTTTATCACCATGATCCTGACCACAATGACGAGTGCATTGATAAGGTTGTGAAGGAAGCTAGCAATTACTATCCGAAGGTGCGGGCGGCGGCTGAGGGGATGGAGATTAAGCTTTAGGAGGGCATAGTTCTTATGAAAAGACGCAATTTCCTTCAACTACCCCTGGCAGCGGCTGCGCTTCCATTGGCCGCACAAACAGCGCCGCAAGTCCGACCTAAACAGGGCTTTAAAGTTGAATCTGGAAAAGGGCGCTATCAAGAAGAACTCTTGATCATGGGAGGGCGGTTTGAGTGCAAGGTTTCCGGCAAGGACACTGGCGGCGATCTCTGCATCTACGACACGTTTCGAGAGGCAAAGGGAGGGCCTGCTCTCCATGTGCACCATGAGCAGGACGAATGGTTTTATGTGGTAAAGGGCGAATTTCTTTTCCGAGTCGGCGAGGGCACGTTTAGTCTGCGACCGGGCGATTCGGCTTTTGGCCCGCGAACGGTCCCCCACACTTTTGCCAAGACCAGCGACGGCGCCGGCCAGATGCTGATCGTCTGGCAGCCCGCGGGAAGCATGGAAGATTTTTTTTACCAGATGAGCAGGATGAGCAAGGACATTCCGGCCAATCCGGAAGTTGTTTTGAAACAGATGTTCGCAAGCCATGGCATGGAAGTAATTGGGCCTCCGCTAAAAATCTGAAGCAGTGAAGCGATCTGTTCGGTCGGGCGATGCTGCTTATATGCCTGCCCATTTCAGCTCTCCACGGAAACGGCCGGTCGGTACCTACGTCCTCTCGTTGGTTGCTTCGCTCTTTGCGCGGTGCCTATACTGGAGCGTCTGCCCGCCACTCCGGGTGATCATTCCGGCGCTGGCCTGCATCTCACGCTTTAGGCATTCCGGAGAGTTCCATGAAGACCGTTTCTCTCGAACAGGAAATCAATCCGTGGGAGGCGCAGGCCGCCCGCTTCGATCTGGCCGCACAAAAACTTAATCTGGATGAAGGTTTGCAGAAGGTCCTTCGCTACCCTACACGGGAGATCATTGTGCACATCCCTGTGGCGCTCGATAACGGGAAGTTGGAAGTCTTCACCGGATTTCGCGTGCAGCATTCGATTGCTCGCGGACCTGCGAAGGGCGGTTTGCGCTACTCGCCTGATGTGACTCTGGACGAAGTGCGCGCGCTGGCCAGTTGGATGACGTGGAAGTGCGCGGTGGTGAATATTCCCTTCGGCGGCGCGAAGGGCGGGATCATCTGCGATCCGCACAAGATGTCGCAGGGCGAACTGGAGCGCATGACCCGGCGATACACGGCGGAGCTTGTCGAGTTCATTGGCCCGGAAAAAGATGTTCCTGCGCCTGACATCAACACCAACGAGCAGACCATGGCGTGGATCATGGACACATACTCCATGCACATGCGCCAGACGGTGACTGCGGTGGTGACGGGCAAGCCAATTAACATTGGTGGTTCCCGAGGCCGTCGGGAAGCTACGGGCCGCGGCATCATGATTTCCTGCGATATGGCCATCCAGAAGCTGGGGCTAACTCCGGACCAGACGCGGGTCATCGTGCAGGGTTTTGGAAATGTTGGATCGAACGCAGCCCATCTGATGGCCGAGGCTGGATACAAAATCATTGGCATCGCTGAGGTGGATGGCGGGCTTTACAACGCCAACGGCATTGATCTCCGCGCACTTTGGGAATATCGCCAGCGCAATGGGACGATTCAGGGATTCACGGGAGCGGACAAGGCTGATCCGGCGGAATTGCTGATTACCGAATGTGACATCCTGATTCCGGCGGCGACGGAAAATCAAATTACCAGCCAGAACGCCGCGCAGTTGAAGTGCAAGATCCTGGCTGAAGGCGCCAACGGTCCGACTACCGCCGCCGCTGACGATATTCTTGCGGACAAAAAAGTCTTCGTGATTCCAGACATTCTTTGCAACGCTGGCGGCGTTACTACTTCCTACTTTGAGTGGGTACAGGACCGTCAGGGATATTTCTGGAAAGAGTCCGTCGTGAACGATCAACTGGAGCACATTATGAAGGCGGCGTTTGAGGATGTAGTGCGATATTCAGAAACACATAACGTGAATAATCGGGTGGCGGCTTATATGCTGGCGATTGACCGGGTGGCTTATACGATACGACAGCGGGGAATTTACGCTTGAACTAAAGGCCGCCGGGTCGGAGACCCGGCGCTACACGTGCGTGGTCTCGCTACACGTGCGTCGGCAGCACAGCGACATTCGTGGTCATGCACCCGCTGGCATCTTCACAATCTTCTTCTGGATCGCATACGTCACCAACTGTGCTTTATTGTGAATGTTCAGTTTGCGCATCAAGTTAAATTTGTGCGCTTCGATTGTCTTTACGCTCAGACCCAGCAGCGCGGCGATCTCCTTCACGGAATTGCCTTCGGCGATCAACTTTACGACCTCGCGCTCACGGGGAGTCAGCGTGGAGCTGCGGGAGACGATTTGCGGCCCTTGCGAGCGGGCGCGCAGATCATCCACTAGCTTGCCGAGGACTTGAGGGCTTAAGTACTTGCGTCCCTGAGCAACTTCACGAACGGCCGTCACCAGCTTTGGACCGGGAGCATCCTTCAAGATGTAACCAGAGGCGCCGGCATCCAGGCATTGGAGAAGGTACTCTTCATCCTCATACATGGTGAGAAAAATAAGTTTGGTCCCGTTGGATTCCCGGTTAATTACGCGGGCCGCCTCAAAGCTGGACATTCCCGGCATACCGATATCAATGAGAACGACGTCGGGATGAAGTTCGCGGACGCGGGCCACCGCTTCTGACGCATTGCTGGCCTCACCTACGATTTGAATATCAGATTCGGCCTCGAGAATTCGCCGCAGTCCCTCACGAAAAAGGGTATGGTCGTCCACAAGGATGCATCGGATTGGAGTTCTGCCACCGCGTTCCATTTCAAACAGCTCCATGTATGCGCTCACAATTCACAGAATTTGTGGTTCCTTCATCGTCTTCGTCTATAGAACTTTCTGAATGCACCGGCAGCGTGACGGAGATTCGCGTGCCTTTTTCCGGCAGTGAACGGATGCGAACATTACCGCCCAGCGCGGCAATTCGTTCGCGCATTCCCAGCAGGCCGACGCCTTGCGTGGATTGGCGGCGCGTGGGGAAGCCGATTCCGTCGTCTTCAATCACAATGCGAATGGCGGTGCGCGTCTGAGTGATTTCCAGACGCAAATGCTTTGCTCCGGCATGTTTGGCAATGTTGTGCAGAGCTTCTTGCACGGTGCGGTAGATCGCGATTTCACTTTCATGATCCAGTTTTGTCACCGTCTCCGGTAAAACGAGCGTGGATTCAATGCCCGTGCTCCGGCTCAGTTCCTTCGCCTCGCGACGCACGGCGGCAAGCAGTCCTAACTCCTCCAAAACTCGCGGAGATAGTCGGCGGATGATTCGGCGCAATCCTTCAATGGTGTGGTCCAAAAGGTGGAAAGCTTCCTGAAATTTTTCAGGATTTCCGCCCCGTTCGAATTCCGAAGTCAGACTCTGCAAATACATCCGCAATACCATCAATCCCTGTCCGGTTTCGTCGTGCAGCTCCCGGCTGATGCGCTTGCGTTCCTCTTCCTCAGCGCGCAAGAGCTGGCGAGAGAGTTCGGGGTCGTTGGATTGAGATAAATGGAGGCGTGACGGCGCAGACTCGCGATTGAGGCTGGACTTCTTTCGAGCCACCTGGGGAGGTCTTTTCGCCATCGAATTGCACTTTCTTGTCTGATTTGTGGAGCAAATCACGCAATCCGCACCGAAATGCAGCCACAAATCCCAAGTCTCGCTGTAAATCGTTGATTAGATGGCCTTCCCCTCTCGGGGTTTGCCCACTGGATCAGATACAATCCAAAGGCGATGCTTCGATACTTTACTTCCGGGGAGTCTCATGGAGAGGGGTTGGTTGCCTTCCTTTCCGGGTTGCCTGCCGGATTGAAAGTTGACCAGGATTTTTTGGACCGCGAGCTGTGGCGGCGGCAGCAGGGGTTTGGCCGCGGCGGCCGGATGAAGATTGAAACCGACAAAGCCCACATATTGTCTGGGGTGCGGCATGGCGCGACCATAGGGTCGCCAATTGCGGTGTTGCTGGAGAACCGCGACTGGAAGAATTGGACTGAATCTTTGCCTGTGGGCGAAGGCGACATGGCCAAGCACAAGCGCGTGGCTTCGCCGCGCCCTGGGCATGCGGACCTGGCAGGAGCGCTGAAATACAATTTTTCAGACGCGCGCTATGTGTTGGAGCGGGCCTCGGCTCGAGAGTCGGCGGCGCGCGTAGCGATTGGCGCCCTGGCGAAGTTGCTGTTGAAGGAATTGGGTATAGAAGTATTGAGCCATGTGATCGCCGTGGGCGCTGCGACGTTGACTGGGGAAGTTCCCTGGGAGCAGATTCGCGCGTTGTGGGACAAGCAGGAAGTGATGCTTAACTGCGCCGATCCTGAGGCCGAGCAGCGGATGAAGGCGGAAGTGGACAAGGTGCTGCGCACTGGAGATTCCGTCGGTGGGGTATTTGAGGTGGTCGCGAAGGGCGTGCCTCCGGGGCTGGGCTCGCATGTGCAGTGGGACGAGCGGCTGGATGGGATGCTGGCGGGCGCGTTGATGTCATTGCAGGCGGTGAAGGCCGTGGAGATTGGTGTGGGCGTGACGGCAGCATATGCTGCTGGGTCGACCGTACATGATGAAATTGGATACGACAAGGCGTCATCCGAGTTCACTCGTAACAGAAACAATGCGGGCGGCATCGAAGGCGGAATGTCGAATGGTGAAGAGATTCGCTTGCGGGGATACCTGAAGCCGATCTCCACCTTGCGGCGTCCGTTGCAGTCGGTGGATTTTACCTCGCGGGAGCCGGTGAAGGCGGCCTATGAACGCTCTGACGTGTGCGTGGTTCCTGCGGCCGGGGTGGCGGGCGAAGCGATGGTTGCGCTGACTCTGGCGCGCTGCGCGCTGGAAAAGTTTGGCGGCGATTCGATGGTTGAGACCAAGCGGAATATGCAGGGTTATTTGGAGCAGGTTAAGAACTTTTAGGCTTGGCCCGGCTTGATCGGTCACTTTGTAGCTGAGTACGGTTGGTTACTGTTTGACCTTCGATTTGAATTTGCGGAATTTGCTGAAAATCCTACTTTGAGCGCGACTACGACAGAGCGAATGATTTATCCCATCGTGAAGTATGGAAATCCAGTGCTGGAAACGCCTGCCGAGCCAGTCACCGTTTTTGATGGTGAACTAAAGAAATTAGTGGAAGACATGTTTGAGTCCATGTACGCGGCGCACGGGGTTGGGTTGGCGGCGCCGCAGATTGGGATCTCAAAGCGGCTTGCGGTGATTGATGTGACCTTCAAGGAAGATCCCGACGCCAAGCTGGTGCTGGCGAACCCGGAGATTATTCACACGGAAGGTAAACAGACACAGAGTGAAGGTTGCTTGAGTGTGCCGGATTTTCGGGAATCGGTGACCCGGGCACAGAAGGTGACGGTGCGGGCGCAGGACGTCAAGGGAAAGTGGTACGAGATGACGGGCGAGGATTTGCTGGCGCGGGCATTTTTGCATGAAACGGACCACCTGAACGGAAAACTCTATATGAGCCACGTGAGCGCATTGAAGCGGGACTTGATGAAGCGCAAGATCCGCAAGTTGATGAAGGCAGGAGAGTGGTAGGAATTTGGTGATTTTGTCATTGGGTAAATCTCTTTGGTCTTTCGCGTTTCGGGCTGATTCCGCAAGATGCGTATTAAATTGCCCGGTCACAAATCACAAAGTCTGGAATCCGGTCTGAATTGCAAAACCCTCTTAATCTCGTTTTTTGTGGCACGCCGCGATTTGCTGTTCCCACGCTTGAAAAGCTGGTGGAAGGCGGATTTCGCGTTAGCCTGGTCGTTACCCAACCTGATCGCCCCAAGGGGCGCGGCATGGATCTGGCGATCTCTCCGGTGAAGGAGAGTGCGTTGCGGCTAGGCCTGCCGGTTATGCAGCCAGAGAAAATCAAAAATAACGACGAGTTTAAGGAGCAGCTTGCGGCTCTGAAGCCGGATGCGGTGATCGTAGTTGGGTACGGGCGGATTATTCCGCAGTGGATGCTCGATGTGCCGCCGATGGGAAACATTAATCTGCACGCATCGCTGCTGCCGAAATATCGCGGCGCGGCGCCCATCCAATGGGCGATTGCGAAGGGTGAACGCGTGACAGGGGTCACCACCATGCGGATTGATGCTGGGCTGGACACGGGAGACATACTGTTACAGCGCGAGATGGCGGTCATGGAGGAGGACACGGCGGAGACGATCTCTCCGCGGTTGGCGGCAGTCGGAGCTGAGTTGATTGTGGAAACTTTGAATGGATTGAGCGTGGGAAAAATTCAAGCGCAAGCGCAGGACAATGCGCGGGCAACGCTGGCTCCAATTTTGAAGAAGGAAGACGGGCGGATTGATTTTTCAAACACAGCAAGTGAAATCCATAACCGGATGCGTGGATTCCAGCCTTGGCCCGGGGCATTTACGCGCTTTCGGGAGAAGAACCTGAATGTTTGGGCCGCTCGAGTTGTTGAGCACAAAATTGCGCAGGCGGAATTGACGGCGAGCGGAGATCAATTGTTTGCGGGATGCGGCCAGAACACCGCTTTGGAATTGCTAGAGGTGCAGCCCGAAGGGAAGCGGCGGATGGCGGTGAAAGACTTTATTCACGGGTACAGATTGCAGAACGGGGAAAAGCTGGGAGACTAAAAAAATAATTCTTCTTGCTGATTGATCTATCCTAGCTTGCGTGTTGGCAATTTGGTAGGAGTCGCCGGGTCCAAGATCCGGCGCTACATGAGCGGTTCCCTTAAGGATTTCTTTACAAGTTACGATGCAACTTACCATTGAAAAAATGATTTACGGCGGAGACGGGTTAGCGCGATTGCCTGCGGACCAGCAGGGTCGCGGTAAGGCCGTGTTTGTTCCGTTCGTATTGCCGGGGGAGCAGATTGAAGCCACACTGCGCAATGACAAACGCGGCTTTGCCCAAGGGAAGATGGAAAAACTGCTGGTGGCTTCCGGGCAGCGCGTGGAAGCACGCTGTCCATATTTTCAGCGCTGTGGCGGATGCCAATATCAGCACACGAGCTACGAACACCAGCTTCAGATCAAAGCGGAGATTCTGAAAGAAAATCTGCGTCGCGTGGGAAAGATAGAGTTGGCGGCGGAACTTCATATCCATCCATCGCCTCCGTGGAACTATCGCAACCGCACGCGGCTGAGGGTCAGAACGAATTTGGCATTCGCTTTGGGATATTACAAATTCGCTTCGCATGAATTGTTGCCGGTCGAGGAGTGTCCGATTAGTTCTCCGGCGATTAACCGGGCGATCGTGAAATTGTGGGAATTGGGAAGAGCGGGCAGGGTCCCGGGAGAAGTGGAAGAGATTGAACTTTTTGCGGATGCCGAGGATGCGCAACTTCTAGCAGAAGTCTATTGTGTCGGGGCAGATGCTCCGCGCATGGAGAAATTTCTCGCGGAACTACAAAGCAGTATTCCAGAAATTTCTGGAGCGGTAGCCTTTCGCGCGATCAAGAAAACGGCTTTCGCCGATGAAATGAAGCTGTTGACAAGCGCGGGTTCCGGCAGCCTTACTTATCGCACCGTGGGCAATGCGTTTCAGGTAAGCGCGGGAGCATTTTTCCAGGTAAACCGTTATCTGGCGGATGAACTGGTGCCCCTGGTAACAGATGGCCGGTCGGGGAAGCTGGCGCTCGATTTATACGCGGGGGTTGGGCTTTTTTCCTCTCACCTGGCCCGAAGTTTTACACAGGTGATTGCGGTTGAAGCGTCACCGATTTCCCACGCCGACCTCCGTTACAATTCCCCGCTGAATGTGAAGGCTGTGCGTTCCACAACGGAACAGTATTTGACAAAGACGCAATCCACCCGGCCTGATTATGTGGTGGTTGATCCTCCACGCAGCGGGTTGGGAGAAAAGATTGTGCGGCAGCTTGCGGAGTTAAGCGCTCCTCAGATCGCGTACGTGTCGTGCGATCCGGCGACGCTGGCGCGCGATCTGAGCGTGCTGCTTGCTTCCGGCTACCGCATTGAGCAGGCGCACTTTGTTGATCTGTTTCCGCAGACGTTCCACTTGGAGAGCGTCTTTCATTTGTCGCGATAGCCTTCCTTCGCGGACATGAAATCAATCCCACAGAAAAGCGGCTCGCGTTTCGCCGAGCGGCAGCCCATGCTCTGGGCTGCGCTGGCTTTTGGCCTGGGCATTCTGGGTGGTACTTACTTTGCGCGTCCTCCGGATTGGTGGTTGGCGGCAGCAGCGATCTTGGCGTTTGTCAGCTTATATTTCCGCGAGCGGTGGGCGGACGTTGCTCGGGGGTTGTGCCTGATTGCTGTGTTTGCTGCCGCTGCATTCATGGTGGAAGTTCGGCCTCCGGTGAACCCGGGGACGGAGATTCTTCCTTATTCAAACCACCAAAGCGTGACGATTGCAGCGCATGTAGTGCGTGAAGGGGACTGGCAAGAGCGCGAGCGCGGAGAAATCCGGCAGCTGCTGGATTTGGAAACGGAAGCGGTTAGCGTGGGAGGGAAATCGTTCCCCGTACGCGCGGGCGTGCGGCTGGGAATTTATGCGTCCGATGATGCGGCGCCTGTAACTTTTCAATATGGGCAGCGGCTTCAATGTGTGACCAAACTTTCTCCTCCGCATAACTTCCGCGACCCGGGAGTGTTTGATTACAAGGGCTATTTAAACGAGAACGGAATTGCCGTGCTCGGCTCCACGAAATCAAATGAGATTCAGGTGCTTCCGGGGTTCATGGGAACCCGGCTGGAGCAATGGCGGGCGCGGGTGCATCGTAGTGTGATTCGCAAGATCCATGCGCTGTGGCGGCCAGCGGAAGCCGACCTGATGGACGCGATGATGATTGGCGATGAAAGTTTTGTCAGCCATGAATCGCGCATGGACTTTCAGCGCACGGGAACTTATCACCTGCTGGTGGTTTCGGGAATGAATGTAGGGATTCTGGCTTTTGTGGCTTTCTGGGTATTGCGACGGATGTTGCATATGAACGAGGTGATGGCCAGCCTGATCACGATTGCTGTGACCGCGGCTTACGCCTTCCTGACCTACGTCGGGCCTCCGGTGTGGCGGGCGACGTTGATGTGCGCGTTATTTCTGGGAGCGCGGTTGCTGTACCGGCAGCGGTCCATGTTGAACGCCATTGGCATTGCCGCGCTGGGCGTGTTGCTGGCCGATCCCCATGCATTGTTCGGCGCCAGTTTTCAAATGACATTTTTGTGTGTGCTGGTTATCGCGGGCGTTGGAATGCCGCTGCTGGAGCGCACAACGCAACCATTCGCGAGGGGGGCGCGGCAAATCCACGCGCTTGCATACGACAGGGTCTGCGCGCCCATCGTTGCACAATTCCGCCTCGATCTGCGTCTAATCGCCTCCCGGTTAGGAAGATTCACAGGATATCGCCTTGCCATTTCGATTCTCGCGAGGGCCGCGCGGATCGCTCTAGCCACGGGCGAAATATTGTTTATCTCATTGCTTATGCAGTTGGGGATGGCGCTGCCTATGGCTTTCTACTTCCATCGGGTGACGGTGACGGCGCTCCCGGCAAACATTCTGGTGCTGCCGCTAACGGAAATCATGATGCCCGCGGCTGTGCTTGCAATTGGGCTTGGCTACACATGGCTGGCATTAGCGAAAATCCCCGCGCTTGTTGCGTCGTTCGCGCTCGATGCGATCACCGGAACGATTCACCTGTTGGGCAATCTACGTGTCGCCGATTTGCGGGTGCCGACTCCCGCAATCAGCGCGATCATCTTTGCCCTGTGCGCTCTTAGCTTCGCGATGTTGCTGGCGCAGAGGCGTACGCTGCTCGCTGCGGGCGGATTGGTTCTGCTGGCGGCCAGCGCGTTCTGGGTGGCGGAAATTCCGCCTCGCCCTGAACTTGTCCCAAAAGTCCTTGAAGTGACCGCGATTGATGTGGGCCAGGGCGACTCGCTCTTTCTTGCTTTTCCTGACGGCCATACTGCCTTAGTGGATGCGGGAGGAATGCCGCAGTGGATGCACTCGGAATTCGATATAGGCGAGGAGGTAGTTTCTCCTTATCTGTGGTCGCGAGGGATTGGCCGGCTGGACGCGGTGGAAGTTACGCATCCTCATGCCGATCATATCGGTGGGATGTACGCGGTGTTGGAGAATTTTCATCCGCGGGAACTGTGGATTGGAAAAAACACGCACTCCTCGGAGATGGATGCGCTGATCCAGGAGGCGAAGATGTTGGGAGTTCGCGTTGTGGAACGTGAGGCAGGGGATTCGCTGAACTTTGGCGGCGCAGCCATACGCTTTTTTGCTCCAATGGGTGCGGTCGTGAAAAAGCGGCGCGAGAACGACGATTCCATTGTGATGAAAGTGACCTACGAACACACCTCAGCGCTGCTCGAGGGAGACGCGGAGAAACAGACGGAGAAGCGGATTGCGAATGAGAATCCGCAGGCGGACTTGCTGAAGGTGGCGCACCACGGCAGCGCAACGTCAACGATCCCGGAATTGCTGGCGGCGGTAAAGCCGCGGTTTGCGGTGATTTCCGTGGGAGCGAACAACGTCTATGGACATCCCAAACCGCAGGTGTTGGAGCGGCTGGCGGCAGCGCAAGTTAAGACATATCGCACCGATCAGGATGGTGCGGTTACGTTCTACCTGAATGGACAGGTAGTCACTCCGCTGGAGATGGTTCCTCAGTAGCATCCTGGCCCGCAGACCGGCGTGCTGCTTCAATGATGGCGCGGGCTGCTTCGGCATCCTCCTCGCGCACCAAAATCACCACGCCGCCGACTCCGGGAAGAATGTTCTGCGGGGCTTCGAGATTGGAGACATCGCAATCGATGCCGGAGGATTCCAGCAGACCACGCACGACCATAACTTCTGATTCTTCGTCGCTATCGAACACTTGTACCAGCTTTCCGTTCGGATTGGGAACTCTGCTGCTGGTACTGGCCATATTGCCTCCTGAGACGCAGAATCAAATATACAGATTTTTCTCCCTTTACTCTGATGCTGGCAATCGTGGTTGCGATGTTCCGGCGCTGGAAGACTGAAAAAGCCTGCAACGCGGAGCAGAGTTCATTCGTCTATATGATTGCGGTTGGTGGAGATTGCTGAATGGACATGCGCCAACAACTCGAACGATCTCAGGGCGCGAGCGAGCTTGCCGAAGAAGGCAAGAAAATCCGGCGGTTGCAATTGATGATGAGCATGGTGATGTCGGTCATCGGGCAGGACCCGGACCTGACGATTGAGGAAGCTGCGGATATGGCTGCGGCGGCGAAACAAGCTGCGCTCGCCATCTTTCCCGACAAGGAACTTGCCTACGATCTGCTTTACAAGCCGCGCTTGCAGCGGCTCATCAACGAGAGATTCCGGCTGCAATAAATCTATAAATCTTAGTGCGCCGCTCTCAGCCAAAATAACTTTGCTATAAGGATTGCGAGCAAGACCAACGCTCCGATGAGCGCGTTGTACTCACGGTGCTTAAGATATAGTTCCCCGGAAAATGTTCCGGCACCGGTTAACGAAGTGATCCGAGGGATAAGGCGGGGGACTTTGGCGGCGTAGTCTTCAAACTCAGGAAATTTAGCGCGTAGGAATTCTTCTTCGTTGCGAATCACCGGGAGATATATGGCAAGGAAAAGGACGACGATGATCGCAGCAATCCACGCATTGAGCGAGGCGACGCCGAATCCAATCGCGATAATAATGGAACCAAGGTAAAGCGGATTGCGCGTATACGCGTAAGGGCCGGTCACGGCGAGTTGTTCATTCTTGCGCACATGGCCCGACGCGAAAGCTCGCACGAGCAGACCGGCCGCGATAAAAATGCATCCGACGACGATGCTTATCCTGTTTGGCTTCGCAAGCCAGACGTACAGTATGGCAAATGCGAATCCGAGGGGCACGCGAATGCGGCGGGCAATCTTGGACCATCCGCTGGAATTTTTATTTTTCATGCGACACTCCCGACAAGTTCACGGGCAGCGGCGAGAACATCCTGAACGCTAATCTGCAATAGCCCTTCATCGGCATTATCGTGGTGCGAGTAGCTGGTTAGGCTGGCCGAGTTTCTGAGCACGACATTGCAAGTGGCAAACGGGCCATTGCGGGCGGGATCGGTGGGGCCGAAAATCGCGACCACCGGAACCCCGAGCGCGGCGGCAAGGTGCATCGGGCCAGTGTCTCCGCCAATGAACAAGCGGGCGTGGCGGGTGAGTGCGATGAGTTCGCTAATGGAGCAATTTACCGGTTGTGCGATCCCTCCGCTTTCCTGCTGCACAGTTTTCGCAAGCGTTTCTTCGCGTGGACCGAAATTGATCAGGCAACTTAACCCATCTGCAGCAAGCTGTTTGGCAACGTGGCCATATCGTTCAGCGGGCCATTGCTTTGCCCCCCAACCAGCGCCGGGATTGAGTAGGATGAAACTGGAAATTCTGTGCTCCTCGAGCCACTGCTGCATTTTTTGTTCCGCAGCGTCGTCGTGCGGAAGCAGCGCCGCCGGCATCTTCAGCTTCTCCTGCGCTAAAGCTTCCGCCAGGGACAAATTCTGCTCGACAATATGGGTTCCAGCAACCTGGACTTTTTGAGAATAAAGTCTTCGCGCAAATTTTTCACGCGGAGCAGAAAATCCATAGATTGCGGATGCCTTTGCCCAGCGCGCGATCACGGCGGACTTGAGCGCACCTTGAAAATCAATCGCGGCGTCATACTTCTCTATTCGCAATGTCCGTTTTAGTTCCTTCACTTCGCGGCGCGTTTGCGAGGAAAGCAGGTTCGAGCGCCATTTGAAGGTATTGACCGTATGGACCAAATCCACCAACGGGCGCTGGGGCGAGAGCGGGCTATAAGGCTTGGCGGAGGGAGCACGGAGCAGTTCCGACCAGCGCTCTTCGATTGCCCAACCAATTTTCGCGTTTGGAAATGCCTGCCGCAACGCCGCAACGGCGGGCAATGCGTGAATCACGTCTCCCATGGAGCCAAGCCGGACAATCAGTACTTTTTGAACGTTGCGCGAAGCCAAGTTGCTGCTGGCTTCCGTATTCATTGAGGTTGCCGGTCGAGGCGGGTGCGGATCATTTCCGTCGCGGAGTGGTCTTTTGGATCGCCTACGATTTCAACGCGGCCTCCATATTGCCGCACCGCGTCGCGTTCGGGAACTGAGTCAGCCGTATAGTCGGTACCTTTCGCCTGGACGTCTGGATGAATTTCATGAATCAGGGCACGCACGTCCGGCTCGGAGAAAATTACCACAGCATCCACGTCGCCAAGAGCTGCGAGGAGTTCGGCGCGCTCTTCGGCGGGGATGAGCGGGCGTCCTTCTCCCTTAAGCGCGCGGACGGATTCATCAGAATTGACCGCCACCACGAGCCTGCCGCCCAATTGTTTGGCGGCGTGAAGATAGCGGACGTGGCCGACATGAAGAAGATCGAAACATCCGTTGGCGAGGATGATCGCGTCGCCGGAGCGCCGCCATGCCCGAGTTTGTTCCAGCAATGCCGGGCGGTCGAGGACTTTGGATGGAGGCGCGGATTTCAATGTTCTCTTATCAATGTTCTCGTATCAAAGGCGTAGATTGCGTGACCGCCTGCAGCAATTCCTGTTGCGAAACCGTAGCTGTTCCGCGCTTCATTACGACCAGTCCGCCGGCATAGTTGGCAAGGTGCGCTGCTTCCTGTGCGTCAGCTCCGGCGGCCAGGGCGGCGGTGAAGGTGGCGATTACGGTATCGCCTGCTCCGGTCACGTCCGCGACTTGATCGGAGCCGGAAATAGGGATGTCGGCAGGTTTGTGTTCCTGGGAAAATGCCGTCATGCCTTCGCGTCCACGGGTAATGATCAAGGACTGAAGCTTCATCCTCTTCATCACTTCTTCCCCGGCGGCGCAAAGCCGTCGCCAGTCTGTTCCGATGCGGGCGCCGAGGGCGTGCTCGACCTCGGGCTCATTCGGTGTGGCCGCGGTTATTCCGGAATACTGCAGCATGCGGTAACGAGAATCGAGGACAACCGGAAGGCGGTCAAATCGTCCGCGTTCGCGGATTGTGTTCCAAATGGCCGGCGCTGCCGCGCCGTAGCCGTAATCGGAAAGCAGAAGGGCGTCAGAAGCCCTTGTATATTGCCGCGTGGCCAGCACCAATTCGCGCTTCAAGTGATGATTGGGTTCGGCTTCCGGTTCTTTATCCAGGCGGACGACTTGCTGCCGCCACGTGTGAGGCAACCCAGCCAGCACTCGCGTCTTGGTAACGGTAGGAAAGCTTTTGTCTTTAAGAATTCCGCTGAGAGGAATTTTTTTGTGGCGGAAATATTTCAGAAGGGTTCTTCCTGCTTCGTCGTCTCCCACAATGCCAACGGGCAGCACGTTCACCCCGAGATCGGCGAGATTGTTGATCGCGTTCGCGCCGCCGCCTGGCACGATTGTCCGTTCTTTATGTTTCAGGATCAGCACGGGTGCTTCACGGGAGACGCGCGAGATTTCCCCGAAGATGAATTCATCGGCGACCAGATCACCCAACACGGTGACGGTGACGTTGGGGAAAGACTCCACGATCTTCTTGAGGCGGTCGGCTTCTTTAGGAGGATGATGCTTATTCTTATTCATGAGCTGAAAGGATTTTCTCATGGCGGGGACTTCGCGAGGAAATCATCCTTAGCATGGCATCCACGGCGTTAGCAGAGTCATCGAGTTCCATTGTGACCTGGGCGATTGCGATGGGCCCTAGGCTGCCCAACTGTTCGCGTAAGTTGATTGCGTCTTTTTCGGTGGTGATAAAGCCATTGGCCTGCCGTTGGCCGCGGAGTTTTTGCAGGGACTGAACATCTCGCGGGCCATAGCGGTGATGATCGCGAAAGACCATTTCGCCGGCTGGTTCAATACCAGCAGCCCGAAGTTGGGAAAGGAAGATGGCGGGACGGGCGATTCCACAAAAGACGATGGGTCGCGTCGGTGGGGTCTCCACAACAATGCTTCGCCGGATCGTCAACACGGGTTTGTTGAGATGGAGCAGGAACGTTTGGCTAAGATGATCCGCAGTTACCACGGCATCCGCGCGTCGCAAGGATGACGGCGGTTCGCGAAGCCGGCCAGCGGGCAGAAAACCATCGTCCATGTCACGGGATGAAACCAGCACGATGTCAAAATCGCGGGCCAGAGAGCGGTGCTGAAAGCCATCATCCAGGATATGCAGTTGGGGACCGAATTTCCGTTCTGCAAATAAACCCGCTTCATGGCGACTTTTGCCTACAATCACTGGCGCTTGCAAGGTGCGGGCAATCAGAATCGGTTCATCGCCAAATTCGCGCGGAGAGCCCGAAGGATCGACCAGCAATACGCCTCGGCTATCGCGGCCATACCCCCGGGAGAGAACGTCAAATTTTATGCCTCGCGATTTGAGGAGTTTGCCGAGAAGGATGGTGAATGGAGTCTTTCCGGAGCCGCCCACGCTCAGATTGCCTACGCTGATGACCGGACCTTCGAGGTGGCGTGAATGGAGCAGGCCGCGATCATAAAGAGCGTTGCGTGTATAAGCCGCGCTTCCATAGATGGAACCCAGAACACTCATGGAGCGCCCGCCGATGATGATCCAGAGGAAAGCAAGTTTTTTAACGCTGCGACGGTTCTTTGCGTAGCTCCCATTTGCGATTGCAAAGTTTCTTGCGCGCGGCGGCCAAGCTCAGCGCGTTCAGCAGGATCCGATAATAGATCCAACAAAACGAGGGGCAGTTCTGCGGGGCCGACAATTTTTACCGCATTCCGGCTGTGAAAGAGTCCGACGATGTCGCGAAAATTGTCAGTGTGGTTGCCCACGATGATCGGAACGCCGTATTGCGCGGGCTCAATAATGTTATGGCCTCCGCGAGGGACCAGGCTGCCTCCGACGAAGGCCACATCGGCCAAAGAATATACTGAGCCCAGCTCACCAATGCTATCGAGCAGGAAAATTCCGCCGCGTATCGGCTCTTGCTGCCACGACGTACGGCGCCACAAGGGAAGGCCGAAGGCGCGCAATTGCTCACTGACCTCCGGAAATCGTTCGGGATGGCGGGGGGCTAGGACCATGACCGCCGCAGGATGGCTGTTAAGAACATTCCGAAAAGCGTGCAGCAAGAGGCCCTCTTCCTCGCTATCTACGGTGCTGCCCGCGACAAAAATCGGTGCGGCCTTGGCTTGTATAAAATTCTCGCGGAGCCGCTGAACAATCTCCGAGGCAGCGGGAGCGGCAACATCGAACTTCAAGTTGCCACTCACTTGCACGCGACTGCTGGGAGCGCCAATGTCAATCAGGCGTCGGCTGTCTTCGTCCGTTTGGGCAAGGAATAAATTCACATTCTGCAAAATGCGTGCAAGTAATCCGCGCCAGCGGCGGTATCCGGGGAAAGAACGGTCGGAAATGCGAGCATTGACAACAGCAATGGACGCTCCATGCTGCCTTGCGAGGCGCAGCAAATTCGGCCAGAACTCAGTCTCGGCAATCACCAGCAAAGCGGGATTCAATGTCTTCAGGTATGGCCTAACGCAGAAAGCAAAATCCAGGGGAAAATAGAAGACGTTTGCCTCGCCAAATTTATCGCGGGCGAGTTTTTGTCCAGTGTCCGTTGTGGTGGAAACAACGATGCGATATTGAGGAAGGTCCTTCTGAAGCTGCGCTGCAAGCTTGGTGATGGCGAGCACTTCCCCTACGGAAACAGCGTGGATGCAAATGGTTGGTTGATGCGGAGTTTTCAACAGCCGGCCAGGGACGCGGCCAAATCTTTCTCCCAGCCCGCGGGTATATTTTCCATGGCGAATGGCCTGGAAAAACCAGAACGGGAGCCCGGCGACAAGGGCAAAAGCTAAAAGCAGGCTGTAGAGCAAGTACATGAGGGAAGGGCCATTCTACGCGGAGTGGCCTGCATTCCGCACTCGGTACGAAATTGGGTGGTGGTGCAGGTTGCCGAGCCCGATTCGTATCAGGGCAGCGCCTTCAGGCCTGCCGCATGACCTGCTCGATGAAGCCTTCAGGCGCCGAGGGCTAAAGCCCGTCCATTTTTTTGTGCTGCTCCGGCGATATGACTAAAGCCATATCCTGATACGAACTACTTCCTCGTAAACTGCACTGCTACCCGAAATTGCATTTTCTAACCCCACGTTCCTGGCGGCTTGCATCCTATAATCATCGGGCCAATAAATCTGGCCAATCAAGCTGGGGCATTTTACCTTGGACAATGAAAAGCTTTTTTTGAAAAAGATCGTCATCGCGGTATGTGTGGTGTGCATTTTGACCGTACTGGCTTGGGCGTCGAAGGATTTCATCATGCCCGTGACGCACGCCGCAAAGGGGTATCCGGCCCACGATGAGCATTCCATGGAAAAAGTGACGGTTGCTCTCGACCCCTACGACACGCCGGAGAAGGCAAAGATTTTTAACGAAAAATACGACGAAATTGGTTTCCTGCCCGTATTGATGGTCATTACTAATGACAGCGACCAGGCAATTTCCCTGGCAGACGTAAAGCCCGAATATGTGACGCAAGACCGGACGAAAATGCAGCCTGCCACGGAAGATGATCTGGCCCGGCGTATTTCGCATCCTTCGGCCAGGACTGCGCCATCACCACTTCCTTTTCCGACAAGAAAAGTAAAGGGCGGCCTCCGCCAGGAAATCCGGGACGAAATCCATAACTCGCGTTTTGCGGCCATGGCCGTCGAGCCGCATACGACGCAAGCAGGATTTCTCTTCTTTGATATTTCCGGAATTTCAGCGCCCTTGGCAGGAGCGCATTTCTATCTGACGGGTGTTCGCGACGTGAATGACAAAGAGCTGATGTATTTCGAC
>JANWKU010000192.1 GCA_025451215.1 Terriglobales bacterium | reverse complement strand
GGTATGGACCAAATTCTCATTCGATGCCGACACTTACAATTTTATAGACTTAGACACCGCAATGGGAGCTTCGGTGTGTTTTTTATCCGTAGAAGGTTTTCGCGCCGTTTGACGCGCGCGAATGCTTGTTCGGTAATCCCTGTAAAGTAGATGAGATTAAGCCTGAAAGACTAGCTCCGGAAGCCGGTTTCATAAGAAGATGACTTCATAGTAAGAACTTCATGAAGAAGATCGCGATCATCGGCGGCGGGATCTCCGGCCTTTCAGCGGCCTATACGCTGGAAAAGGCCCGCCTTGCCGGGTCGCTGTTGGAATATCGCCTTTTCGAAGCAAGCCCTCGCCTCGGTGGCGTGCTTCTCACCGAGCATGTGGAAGGCTGCGTCGTGGAAGCAGGCCCGGATTCATTCCTCACCGAAAAAAGTTGGGCCGTTGATTTTTGCCGCGAAATTGGATTGGGAGATCAGCTCATCACCTCCAATGATTCGAAAAGAAAAACCTACATCTATTTACAAGGCCAGCTCATCCCCATACCCGACGGCCTCGCCTTCATGGTGCCGACTAAAATCTGGCCCATTGCTCTTTCTCCGCTTTTTTCACTGAACACAAAAATGCGAATGGCGCGGGAGTGGTTTTCTCCCTCCGCGCAAAATGGCGAGCATGCCGGCGAACCAAACGACGAAAGCGTGGCAGACTTCATTACCCGCCACTACGGGCGTGAAATGGTGGACCGCCTCGCTGATCCCTTGCTCTCCGGCGTGTACGGAGGCAGCGCCTCCCAACTAAGCGTACAGGCCGTGCTACCCCGCTTCGTGGAGATGGAAGCAAAGTTCGGAAGCTTGGGCAAGGGAATGATCGCAGCCCGAAAAAAACCGGCGGGCATCTCCGCGCGTCCAGTTTTTACCTCTCTGCGCGGCGGAATGCAGCAGATGGCCGACGCCGTTGCGGAAAAAATCCCACTATCTTCCCTACGTACAAACACCCTCATTGATTCCCTTCATTCCGAGGGCGGCCAATGGACAATCTCAACGAACGGCGAATCGGAACGCTTTGATGCGGTCATCCTCGCAGTCCCCGCCCACGCGGCTGCTTGCCTGGTACAAACTCTCTCTTCCGATCTGGCGGAGAAACTCCGCGAAATCCCCTACAGTTCATCCGTGACCGTAGCCATGGGATTCGATCAAACGAGACTGGCGTCCCTGCCGACCGGTTTCGGTTTTCTTGTCCCTCGCAGCGAAGGCAAACACATAATGGCCGTCACCTTCGTCCATCAGAAATTTTCCGGACGCGCCCCCGCCAACATGGGATTGCTCCGCTGCTTTCTCAGCGACACGCACAACGATCAGCTTCTCGCGCTTAATGAAGACGCCATCAAAAAAATTGTGCGTGAAGAATTGCGCCAAATTTTAGGGCTCGATGCCGAGCCCCTATTCACCCGCATATTCAAATGGAAAAACGCAATGGCTCAATACACAGTCGGTTATGCGCGAAGAATGGAAAAGATTCAGCGCTTGGCAGCCCAGCTTCCTTCCTTCGCTCTCGCCGGAAACGCTTACTACGGCATCGGCATCCCCGACTGCATCCGCTCTGGCCAGAATGCCGCGCAGCAAGTGTTAACAGCCTTGAGTCGCTAAGTTGTTTGGCCGCCGATCGCGGGAATCACGCGGTTACTCTTGTAACCAGAATCCCCGCTTTGGACGAGAAACATCCGGCCAGTTTCAGTGTTAATAGTAATGACAGCAACCATGAGACGACTTCTCGCCATTTGCGCGTTAGCGCTTGCCGCGATTGCGGCCCAGGCCCAGGAAAAAGACCAGCCGCCCAACACTCCTTCCACCGATGGCATGCAGAACATGACCATGCCCGCATCCCAAGCCGGCGACTCCCATGAATCCATGACCAGTGCGGACGAAAATGCCGTCCACGCCATGAACAACATGCAGGGGCACATGGATGGCGGTCCGCACATGAAAATGACGCCTCTCAGGCTTGCCACGCCGGGCGACACTGACCGCGCGCAACTGGTCGTGGCAGCCGCCCGCAAAGTGGCTGGACAATATCAGGATTACCGAAAAGCGCTAGCCGACGGATACGTTATTTTCCTTCCCAACGTCCCGCAGCGCATGTACCACTTCACCAATTACAGCTATGCGATGGAAGCGATTTTTGACTTCAATCCCGAGCACCCCACTTCTTTACTGTATGAAAAGCAGGGAGTGGACCGTTACAAGATCATCGGCGTCATGTACACGGCGCCCAAACACGCCAGCCTCAGCGAACTCGATAGCCGCGTGCCCTTAAGCATTGCTCAGTGGCATGCGCACATCAATCTTTGCCTTCCTCCCAGGGGAGAGAACCAGCAGATGTCCAGGCCCGGTTCGAAATTCGGATTGGCTGGCTCCATCACTTCTCGCGATAAGTGCGAGGCCGCCGGTGGCAGGTTCGTCCCGCAAATTTTTGGTTGGATGGTCCACGTTTATCCCTTTGAGACAAACGAACAAGACATCTGGTCGGTAGAACGGCAGATGTCCGCTCAAAGCGAAACTCAGGATGAAGACCACAAGGCAGGCCAGAGTCCGACGCCGGATCCCATGCAAAAAATAGACCATTCCACAAACTCGGGCGAAGGTCAGAATCAAAATCAGGAAAAAGATCAGAACCAGAATTAGAGCCGCCGTAAATTAAGCCGGATCAATCACCGCTTCATCCGCCAGCATATTCAGGATTCCATCGCGGCTCGCATACACGCGCCGGCATTCCCCACACTTCACGCTCTCTTTGTCTTCCCGCAGGGTAATCGGCTTCTTGCAAACAGGACACGCCAGAATGTCGAGCAAATCTTGAGAGATCATCCATAAATTCTATGCCAAATTACGTTTTCCTAAAAATAGAAGCACGCAAGCCCCGCCTGCCGTGCCTTTTTCCACTCGCAGCATCAGTCCCAGCTTTACGGTAAAATTTCCATGAGATCATCCTGATCGGAATCGAGGTCCCATGCCCGCAAGAATTCTAGATGGCGTTAAGATCGCAAGCGAAATTCGCGGCGAAGTGGGTGCCCAGGTCAAAGCCATGACCGCCGCGGGAATCCGGCCCGGCTTGGCCGTCGTGCTCGTGGGACACAATCCGGCCTCTGAAATTTACGTTCGCGGCAAAGTCAAAAGCTGCGAAGAGCTGGGCATCTACAGCGAACAGCACACGCCACCCGACACCGTCTCTACCGAAGAACTGCTAGCCCTGGTCAACGAATTAAATGAGCGTGACGAAATTGACGGCATCCTGGTGCAGCTCCCCCTGCCGCCGCAGGTGGACTCCAAAAAAGTTTTGTTGGCCGTGGACCCCGCCAAAGACGTAGACGGATTCCATCCCATGAACGTTGGCCTGCTCTCCACCCAGCGTGATGGACTGGTGGCTTGCACTCCCGCTGGCGTCATCGAAATCCTTAAGCGCAGCCAGATCGCCATAGCCGGGCAGGAGGCAGTAGTAGTTGGCCGCAGCGACATTGTCGGAAAGCCGGTCGCCATGCTGCTCATCAACGCCAACGCCACCGTCACCGTTTGCCACTCCAAAACTCGCGATTTGCCCGCCGTCTGCCGCCGCGCCGACATTCTGGTGGCGGCCATTGGACGCGCCGGGATGATCACGCGCGATTTCGTCAAGCCCGGCGCCACCGTAATTGACGTAGGCACCAACCGCGTGACCGACCCCGCGGAATTCCAGCGCCTTTACGCCGGCAACGCCAAGCGCGAGGAAACCTTTCGTACCAAAGGCTCCACGCTGGTCGGCGACGTCCACCCTGAAGTTGCGGAAGTAGCCGGCGCCCTGACTCCCGTGCCCGGCGGAGTCGGCCCGTTGACCATCGCCATGCTCATGTCGAATACCGTCCGCGCCGCCAAGCTACGCCGCGGCAGCCGTATCCCGGAATTTTCAAGGGCACGATAAAACCGGAGACGGAACTCGGTAGGATGAAAAGTCCGATGGAAAAAATGATGAAAATTCCTCCGCAGATCACCGATGCCTCCCAACCCTCGGGGCTCGCTTGTTGAAAGTCGGCCTTACCGGCGGCATCGCTTCCGGAAAATCCGCCATTGGAGAGGTCTTCGTTTGTCTCGGCGCGCATCTTCTCAAAGCCGATGACCTCGCCCAGCAACTCATGCGCCCCGGCATGCCCGTTTACGAGCAAGTCGTCAACCAATTCGGCTCTGAGATTCTGCATCCTGATAGGACCATCAACCGCGCAAGCCTGGCGCAAGCCGCCTTCGGAAGTCCGAACGCTTCGCCGAGAATCCAGGAATTGAATCGAATCGTCCACCCCGCAGTCTTGCATGCGCAGGAAGAGTGGATGGAAAACATTGGCCTCCGCGACCAGAATGCAATCGCTGTGGTAGAAGCGGCCTTGATTCTCGAAGCCGGAGCGCGGCATCAATTTGATCGTCTCATCGTGGTGACCTGCCAGCCCCAGCAGCGCTCGCAGCGGCTTGCCTTGAGACTCTCAATCAGCACGGAAGCCGCTCGCCTAGAAGTCGAGCGCCGGATGGCCGCTCAACTTCCCGATGAAGAGAAAATTAAGAGCGCCGATTATGCAATTGATAATTCCGGCCCGCTCGATGACAGCAAAAAACGTGCCGGGGAGATTTTTGCAGACTTGCAACGTGACCTGCGATCTCTGCAAAATAGTCCTGGGCATCGCCAAACGAAAAAATAGGAATTGTTTTTCCAGACTACGTGAGAGAGCCAGGCATGAAATCCTTGCGTCCAGTTTTATTCGCAATCCTTCTTGTAGGTGCGTTCTTTTATTTCACCACGTACCGCGCTTCCCATTCGCGCATGGCGATTCGATCTCCGTTCGCTCCCGTTGAAGTGACCCAGGCCGCAGGCCCCGAACACCACGATCCCGAAGAGCAAAACAATATTGATGTCTACAAGAAAAGCATTCCCTCGGTCGTCAACATCACCTCACGCCAGGTCGCCTACGATTTTTTCTATGGACTCGTTCCCCAGGAAGGCCAGGGTTCCGGCTTCATCATTGATAAAAAAGGCTACATCCTCACCAACTATCACGTCGTTGTTAACGCGCGCTCGCTCGAAGTCACGCTGCACAACCGCAAAAAGTATCACGCGGAAATCGTGGGCACTGATCCCTCTCACGACCTCGCCGTCATCCAAATCAAGGCCCCTGATCTTGTTCCCGCCACACTCGGCGATTCCAAAGTCATTGATGTCGGCCAAAAAGTTTACGCCATCGGCAATCCCTTCGGCTTGTCCGGCACCCTCACCACCGGAATCGTAAGTTCCATCCGCCCCGTGCAGGAGCCGAACGGCCCGGAGATTGACGAAGCCATTCAAACCGACGCAGCCATCAATCCCGGAAACTCCGGCGGCCCGCTACTTAACTATCAGGGCGAAGTTATCGGCATCAACACAATGATCGTCTCCAGCGGCGGCGCCAACCAGAGCGCTGGCATCGGCTTTGCCATTCCCATCAACACCGCGAAAGCCGTGATCAATGATTTGGTGACGCTCGGCCGCGTGCGACGCCCCGCGCTCGGCGTGCGCACCATTCCCATTGACTCCAACCTCGCGCAGCAAATGGGCCTCGAAGCCGACTACGGACTCCTCATCGTCAGCGTGCAAACCGGGGGCCCCGCCGACCGCGCCGGACTTCGCGGCGGCAACGAGCAAGCATACCTGGGGAATATCCCCATCCGACTCGGTGGAGACCTCATCGTCGCCATTGATGGCCATGACGTGCAAGATCAGCAAGACCTCGCCCACGTCATGAACAGCCACCGCGCCGGAGACACGCTCCGCATCACAATCTACCGCGGCAAAAAGAAAATGGACGTCCAGGTCACCCTCGGCGAAGCCAGACAAGAGCAGGTGTGATTCCAACAATGCCCGCGTTAACGCAGGGTCTCATGTTAGCGCCGGGTCGCCTGCCCTGACCGCGCCGGGTTACCATTGTTCCCACCGACGCCACGCATAGCGGACATATGCTTTACCCCGCCTTTGCCTTTGCCTCGGCCTTCGCCTTCACGCGCTCGTTGATTTGCTTCCATCCCATGCTCACGCCCTTGCGATGCTCGTCCTGGATCAATCCAAACGCCTTGTGATGAAATTTGATTAGCGTGACTCCATTCGACTCGCTCAGCCGATACTGAAGATTGGAGACGACTCCGTAAGACATGAATAGCGGTCCCGTAATTTCCAGCAGCGTCGGCCGTTTGATGGCCTGCACGTGTCCCCAAAAATGCCCGTTGTTGCCGCCCAAGTCGCGATACCACCGTCCGCCGGGCCACGCCTCCAGCTTCATCGGCATCTTCTGCTCCGGAGTTTCATTCTCCGGCCCCAGTTGCTCAAGCAGCGTTTCGAAGGTCATCTCCAGCGGCGCCTTCACCTGCATCTCCTGCGTGATCAGCAAACTCAAACTCTCAATTCCCGGTACCGTCGGACTCATGCTCATGGTTTTCTCCTGAATGATTCGTATTTCGGAAATTTCTGGCCTCATCTTGTCATCCTGCGCGAAAACAGCAGACGGGTCCGCCACTTGTCATCCTGAGCAGAGCCGATTTTCGCGACACGCGAAAACCGGCGCAATCGAAGGATCCCTACCGTCATTCCTCAACTGAATGTCTAAGTTTCGCCTTTTGCTCCGCCCGCTCCTTCACGCGCAGCAGTTGATTCGCCCACAGCCGCTCAAACGTCTTTGTCCACTCATGCAGCGGACGGATTCCTTCTGGGTTCGCTTGATAAAACATTTGCCTCCCATGCCGCCTCACTCGTACCAGCCCGACCTGCCGCAGCACTTTCAGGTGTTTTGAAACCGACGGCTGCTCAATCCCGAACCTCGCCACCAGCTCTCCGACGGCCCGCTCGCCCCCCGCCAAATATTCCAGGATGTCCCGCCGCCGCGGCTCCGCCACGGCATTAAAGGCATCCGAAGTAGTTGCCGCTCTTGCCATGGCCAGAATATATATTCCTATATGGGAATATGTCAAGCAAGAAATCACCGCCATACTTTAGAATTTTCAGTTGAGGCGCAAACGAGCGGCGTTCGCACGCTTGCGCATCAGTCATATCGCATGTCCTCCGAAACCGCCATCGCGCGCATGTATGCCTTGGGCCACGAACTGGCTCAAACGCCTTCGCACAAGTTTGACTTGAAGCACATGCGCGTATTGCTAACCGCGCTCGAACATCCCGAGCGCCAGGTTCCGGGCGTGTTGATCGCAGGCACGAACGGGAAGGGATCCACGGCGGCGACGCTGGCTTCGATCCTTCAAGCCTCCGGATTGCGCACAGGACTTTACACCTCGCCGCATCTGGTGCGCATCAACGAGCGCATTCGTATTGATGGCGCCGCCATCGCCGATGACGAATTCGCCTTGCTGCACGACATGGTGGACCGAACCGCCGAGCGCCTAGTGGCGGAAGGCGAACTGCCCTGGCATCCCAGTTTTTTTGAAATGCTCACCGCCATGGCCTTCGAATACTTTGCCCGTAAGAAGGTAGACATCGCGGTCCTCGAAGTCGGCATGGGAGGACGCCTCGACGCGACCAACGTAATTGAACCGCGCGTGAGCGTCATCACCGACATCTCTCTCGACCACCAAAAATTTCTGGGAAATACCGTCGCTGAAATTGCCCGGGAGAAAGCCGGAATCCTTCGCCGTAACGGAGTCGCGGTCCTGCTTCCCCAACAGCGCGAAGTCAACGACGTCATCGGCAACGCCGTCCTGGAACTCGAATCGCGCGCGGTGAGCGCCGTCCCTTATGTGCCTCCGGTGAGTCCGGGCAGCGAGTCGTATTTAAAAGGCGCCGTTGCCAGCTATCCTTTGGAGGTGATGGGTGAAGAGATCACTGTAGAGACACCGCTGCTTGGCCGCCATCAGCTAAGGAATATCGCGCTTGCCATTGCCGCCGCGGAAGAATTAGCTAGTCAGGGATTTCCTGTCACCGCAAAGAGCATCGAAAATGGAATTCGCCAGAGCCGGTGGCCCGGACGCTTTCAAATCATCCCAGCCACATCTGAAACGCCGGAAATTATTTTCGATGTCGCCCATAACCCCGCCGGGGCCTGGGCACTGCGCTCCACTCTTTCCGCGATGTATGAAGACCGGCAGCTTACATTTGTTTTCGGCGCTATGCAGGACAAAGCCATTCGTGAAATCACCGAAATTCTTTTTCCCATCGCCGCTCGAGTCGTTCTTACTACGGCGGACAATCCGCGCTCCGCCACGCCCGCCGGCATCCGCGAAGCATCCAAAAGGATCGAAGTGGAGATGGAAGACGCTACCGATGTACCCGCCGCGCTCCAACGCGCCAAAACAATCGCGGGAGCCGAGGGTGTGATTGTGGTGACCGGCTCCATTTATATTGTGGGAGAAGCCATGCGCAGCCTCGCTGTAAGGATTTGAACGCCGGCCCATCATGACAGAACATTCGCCAGTAGCGGAGAATCCTGGATCCAAAAGCCCCGAAGGCGAAAGCCTCGAAAGCTCGCTGGCCTCAACGGCAGCCTCACGTAAAAAGCTTTTCTGCGACCGGCATAATTTCCTCAGCCGCCTGCGTTCCTATTTCTTTCTAGATATTCTTCTCTGGTTTTACACCCTTGCCTTTGGACTCGCTTCCATCCCATTCGGATTTTTCGACCGCGATGGCCGCATCCTGCACGGGTTCGCGCGTGCCTGGTCGAAGGCCACCATGAAATCCATCTTTTCGCCCATGAAGGTCACCGGCCTCGACAAGATTGATACCTCGAAACCGATTGTGTACGCAGTCAACCACGCCTCCGCGCTCGATATCCCCGCTCTCTACGCCTATCTTCCATTCCAATTTCGCATTCTGTTTAAAAGTGAGCTGCTTTCCTATCCCATCATCGGCTGGCACCTCAAGCGTTCCGGCCAGATCTGCATCAACCAACAGCAGCCCTCACGCTCGGCGGGAAATATTCGCACCGCGCTGAAAGTTTTGAAGTCGGGCATGCCTCTGGTGATCTTCCCCGAAGGCGGCCGCACTCCCGACGGCGAAATCAAACCTTTCCTGCCCGGAACTTTTTTCCTGGCTATTAAATCTCAGTTGGATGTTGTTCCCATCGCCCTCGTCGGAACCTTTGATCTGCTGCCCATGAACACCTACCACATCAAATGCCGCCCGCTGGAGATGCGCGTGGGCGCGCCGATTTCGACCACAGGGCTGACCCTTCGCGATATGGATCAAGTCTCCGTGACAGTGCAGAAGAAACTGGAAGAACTTACCAACCACTAAAAGTTCTTAGGGAAAGTAGCGGATTCCGGGCCGCCGGTCCTTGTCGGAAAGATTCCACAGATGTTCCACTGACCACATTAGAAGAATCGGCTATAACCACTATTCGCAGGCTCGACATCCCTGTGAGAGCGGGAAGTGATAAGCCGCAGACGAGTAAAACATTAAAAATCGCACTACCCTCTAAACCCTTGGGCGACTATTCACTCATCTGAAGAATCGAGCTACTCATGAGATATCTTTATTTGTACGTTTATACGGCAAGGCTGATCGCGTCTACTGGTTCACGACTGTCACTACTGACGCATCCGTTCCGCTCCACGCCGGCGCGCCTTCATGTTTCAGCTGATGCGCAGCGTCATCCCAAGTCAGGCTCGTGAGTTTACCGCCGCTCTTCTCGTATTCGTAAGAGGTGCCGTCATCCTGGAAGAGCGTGAATTTTCCGTTCGCTCCCGGATACACCCGTACCGCCGCAATAGTCTGCGGCTGTTGTGCGCTCTGGACTTCCGATCCAAGCGGCACAATGCTTCCCGCTTTCACAAAAAGCGGCAGCGTATCAATCGGGGCATCCGCCACTATTATCTGGCCGCCATGTAGCCGTTCATTGGTCCAGTAGTTGTACCAGTCACAACCCGCCGGTAGATACACCGTCCGGTGCGTCGCGCCCTGTTCCGTTACCGGAGCTACAAGAAAAGCCGGCCCATACATATATTCATCTGGAATATTCGCGGCCTTGGGATCATCCGGGAAATCCATGAAGAGCGCACGCATATACGGAGCGCCTGTCTTATAGCTGTGATATGCAACCGAATATGTGTAGGGCAGAAGTTGATAGCGCAGCTTAAGATACTTCGCCAGGATCGGCTCCGCCTGCTTGCCGTACGCCCATACTTCGTTGTGCTTTCGTTCTCCATGCGCGCGCATCACCGGCTGAAACGCACCCCACTCCCACCACCGCACAAACAGCTCAGGGTAGTCCTCATAGTTCCCGATCGTGTCGCGCACATCTGATCCATCTATCAACGGCTTGTGCTCTGCATGATATTGAGGAGAAACCCGTGGCGAGAAGAATCCAGCGATGTCCGTGTCCCAGTACGGCAGTCCGGTCGCAGTAAAGTTCAGCCCCGCCGGAATCGAACGCTTGAGCATGTCCCATGTGGAAACAATGTCGCTCGACCAGAACACGGTGCCGTTGCGTTGAGCACCGAGGTAGGCGGCCCGCGCCAGAATCATTACCCTACGGCTGTCGCCAAAATCTCGCCGGAATCCTTCATACACCGAAGCCGTATGGAAGAGCGGATACACATTGTAAAAGCGCGTTCCCGAGCCGATGAAGAACACATCCTTCGCCGGATCAACGTCAGGCTCCGTTTCATCGAGCCAAATGTAATCAAAGCCGTACGGTTTCACGTAGCGGTCGCGAATCTTTTCCCAGAACCACTTCGCCGCCTCAGGATTCGTTGTATCAATATTCGGGCCGATGACATGTTTGTAGCCCCCCTCATCCGGCTTTCCGTCGGGCGTGTGCACCAGCCATCCTTTATTGAGCAGCATGTCGTAAAACTGAGTGCCCTCGGAAAAGTGAGGCCAAACGCTCAAGAGCGTGTTGACATCCATCGCATGTAGTTCACGATTCATCGCGGCGGGATCCGGCCAGCGCTTTGGATCCAGGTCCATTTCGCCCTGCCTCGTCATGTTGAGAAAGTCCACGACGATCACATCCAGCGGCAACTTCTTTTCGCGATATTCCTTCGCCACATCCAGAATCTGCTCCTGCGTGGGATAGATAGCCTTGCTCTGGATGTAGCCGTACACCGCCCGGGGCAGCATGTGCGAAACGCCGGTCAACAGGCGGTAGCCCTCGTAGATCTCGTCGCTGCTTTTGCCCGCAATGACAAAATATGACACGCGGTCGCCGACTTCTGACGACCAAACATTCTGCCCGTTGAAACCAAGATCCACCGTCGTTTTGGATGGATTGTCCCAGACCAGCCCGTAGCCGCGCGTCGAGACCATGAAGGGCACGCACACGTCCTCGCCACCGATCGCGCCGTAGTCATGCCAACAACGGATCTCGTGGTCCCGCAGATCCATCCAGCCTTTTTGTTGCTGACCTAATCCGTAGTAGTGCTCGTCGGCGCCTGAATCAAAAACCGCGGCAACACGACTGCCCTTTACGCCGGCGTCCAACTGAGCGACTTCCGGGCGTTCGGGAGTCATGCTCCAGCCGCGCATGTGCAGTAATGTTTTGCCTTCGACTGTTGTCACCACGAGTGAATCGTTGGGCGGACGATGACCACCTCCGCCACCGAAGTAAATATCTCTTAACTGGTTGTTCAGGGCATCAAGCGGCATGGGTTTCGGAAGATCGCCACTCGGCACGTTCTCCGGCGAGACGCGAATCACCATTCGCGCCGATCGATAAACGTCCCCTTCCGCATTGCGCTCGTGCGTCCATCCCTCGGCGGATGGCTTGCCAATAAACCCATATCCCGGATCGCTGGTTGCCGCGGCTGCTTCGGTGCTTATTGTCACCCGCACAATATTCGGAGCGTAAGGAACGAGGGAAATCACGCGCCCATCGCGCTTGAGCACCAGCGGACTATCCTGCGCCATCGCCGCCGTGCCCAGCCATAGAGCCAGAAGGAGAAATCCCAGCCCGCGCCCAAAAAACTCCCGGATGAAACGCCGCCCGACGTGAAACTCGCGAACCACGCTCTCCCGTTTCTGCAACAACCAAGAAGTGTGCATTTTTCTCCTACGCGGCAATGTCTTCTATGCCTACGGCTCCTGCCAATCGAGCGAGTACACGTCGTAGGTTCCAGCGTCGCGGAGCATTAATGGGGAATCGTCAGGCGTGAGCGCCAGTGAGTCCCCGTAGCGGCCCGCAAAGACGAAATTCTTCAGATCTACGATTTGCTCTACTTTGCCGTCGCTCAGGCGGACCTTGAGCACGGCCTCGCCGGTTTCGAATCGTCCTAAAACAAGAAGAGAGTTTCCGTCCTTCGACCAGTTCAACCAGCCGAACGTGACTGCTGTGGCAAGTTGAACCCATTTCTGCGTTTGAAGGTCGAACATGGAGATGGTCTTTGAGTCCCTCGATAACGCAGGGATATAGCGGCCGTCGGGAGACCAGCGAGGTGAGAACATACCTTGCGAACCCGGCAGTGTGGAAACCTTGCCACTCTTCAAATCAAGGATGTGCACAGCCGATGCAGGATCATTGGAATTACCGGCGAAGACGATCTTGCTTCCATCCGGCGACCAATTCGGGTCCTGTTGCGGAGTTAGATCGTCAGGCAACAGTTGCCGGGGATTTCCGCCGTCGGCGGATACTTCATACATTCGGGACGGCTTGCCCACCGGCGTTTCCCAGAACAATATCTCTTTGCCGTCGGGCGACCAGCGGGGCACGAAAGCATAATCGGACGAGTAAGTCAGTTGCAAGGGATCGCTCCCGTCCGTTTTGCTGCGCCACAGAGCGCCATCGGGATAGGAGACGTAGGCCGCCCATTGACCATCCTTCGAAAAACTCGCGAATTCCGCTGAGATGCCCCCGAAAAAAGGTACGAACCGGTGCGACTTCAAGTCGTAGCGCATCAACTGGCCGCGGGTCGTGGCCCCCATCACAAAGACCTTTTTGCCATCTTTGCTGGGAACTGGATCGGACAATGCCATAGGGCTGGAAGTCAACTGGACGGGTTTAGTTTCTGGGTGAAGCC
>JANWKU010000191.1 GCA_025451215.1 Terriglobales bacterium | reverse complement strand
CGTTGGGCGCCATTGCTGGCGCTTCCCCCAGGACGTTCGCGGCCTCCGCTCAGAACGGACAAGAAACGGGTGCCGCTAGCCTGAAAGCTTAGCCTCCCTCCCCAGACGTAGAAGAGAAGAGCAGCCCGCTGTGTGACGTTCGCTCACCGCCCACGGGCGAAGCGGTGGAGAACGGTAGCCTAATTAATTAGGCTGCGTATGCCATGTGTTGATTGGCAATTATCATTTTGCTCACGATTACGGGTGTGTGCACCCCGGCATGCCTCTTGGCCGCAAGCATCTCCGTCGAAGCCGTGACGCCCCCACTGGTGGGAATGGCCTTCAAAGAACTAAATTTGGCTGGCACAGGCCCGCCAAGGCGCCCTTAAAGGGCTGCTTCCAATCTAGGTTTTATGCTGCTGGAAGTCAATTATTTGATGTTGCTTCCCTGCCCGAGGGTGCAAGGCGTGGCAGGATGGTGGGGCTAAATCGCGTGGCCCCATACATCCCCTGTTGCGTAGGCGTGCGGGGCTAGATTGCACGGGCGGGACGCCCGCGCCTACATTTACATTAGAAATCTGCCAGTTCGGGCACGCTGAAAAATGGGATGCGGGTGGGCGCGGCGTCGCCGAGGCCGTGGAGTCCTCCTAAATACACCATGTGCTGGCCGTATTTTTTGTTGATCTTGTCCATGGTGGTGCTGACTACTTCCCTCTTTGCGTCGTCGAAAAAATCGAGGGTGTGGAACTTGTCGGGAATTAGGTCGTAGAGCCAGACTCCGACGTGCACAGGGGAGTGGGAAGGACAATCTTTCCAGAGTTCGCGAAAGTGGTCCTGCAAAGTCATGGTGTCATGGCAGGCGTGAATATTTCTGTGGGCGTTCCAGCCGGAGGGGATATTACTATTCTGTATTTCTTTTCCCCAGTGCGTAAAAGCAACCGTCGTTCCAATTCCCCGCGCCCATAAATTCAGGCGGCGTAATTTAATGGCGGCGTTGCTGAGGAGCTTTAATCCCACAAGATAAGCCTGATCTCTGGTCCGATACTTTGGAGCCAGCACGTGCTGCTTGCCAATACTTCTGCGCGGGCCGTCAGCTTTTTCCTTCCAGTCTTCTCCTTGCAGCCAATACCACATGGTTTCGCCTTGTACGCTGCCCCAGATATCGCGCATCTGCTGCGAGGTCAGCTTACAAAGCTGTTCGACGGTGGTAATGCCGCGATTGTTCAGGCGCGCTTCCATTGCGTGGCTTATGCCAACTACGTCGCGCAGCTTCATGCAGTGCAGAGCGTAGGGTAAGTCTTTCTTCAGCAAGATCGTTAATCCGTCGGGCTTGCAAAGATCGGCGGCAGTTTTGGCGAGATAACAATTCGGCGCAAGACCGATGGAGCATCGCAGAGCTACACCCAAGTTGCGCAGCGACTGCTTGATCCTGTAAGCCAGCGTGGCGGCGTTAGGAAGAAAACGCTCGCGGGCCAGGAGCCGGCAAGCCATTTCGTCCACGGAGAAGGCCTTGTAAACGGGCAGATGCGTCTCCATGGCCTCGATAATTTTCTTTTGGTACTCCACGTACAGCTTGGGCCGGGCCGCCACAATGCTGATATGAGGACATAAAACTTTGGCGTCTTTCACGGACGTTCCCGTTTTTACGCCATAAGCTTTGGCTTCATAACTTGCCGCGAGGCAGCATGTGGAATCGGTTTCCACCGCGACAATTCCAACCGGTCTGCCGCGCAGCTCAGGGCGGTCGTCCTGTTCGACGGAAGCGAAGTAGGAGTTGAGATCGAGAAACAGCCAATCAACGGCGGGGCCTTCGGTGAGGGCGGGAAGGATCTGGCTCATGACACAGGCCAGCATAGCTCAATAGCGAATAAAAAGCGAATACTGCGTTTTGCCCCGATAATTATCCCTTGACCAGTGTAAATGGGGGCGTATCACTTAGCGGAACTCTCGGAGTGATCGCTCTTTTGAGACACGTATAAACACCTTCAGAAATGAGGTAGTTATACGTGTCCCAAAAGTCAATCACGATTGGATGAACTGCTCAAGAAGTTCCACCGTTCGAGAAATATGTTGTGAGTACAGGCGCAGAGTATCGACTACGCGCGTTTCGCGGCCAACCTCTCCATACTCGAACATTACATCGAAGGATGCGCTTCCTGGTTTTCGATATGCAAGCCCTGCTCGAATTCTACGAAGTGGGGAAGGGGAAGAGTAGTTCCCCAAGTGCCGCCTTTGTGCCTCTTCTCATCTTTATCTTTCAGGTAAATATTGCCAATGGAGGAGTAGTTCACAACTGGAATCAGAAGCCTGTGCTTGTCTCTGATGTCGAGCTTATGAACGGTCCGAAGGGCAAAATCCCCTCCATCGTAAGGCTGTATATCGTTTACGAGAAGTTTGAAGAATTTAGGACAAGAGACATCTATTCCAATCTCCCTGAGCGCAAGTTCAAGATCATTCTGACTGGGATAAATCGGAAACTTAGTCCGCCCCCATTTGCCCGAGGGCATGAGGCGATTCATAGTTTCAAGCCAAACATGATCAAGGGAGCACTTCAGATTATGGACGGCATCCCCGATGATTGTCGGCAGATTCTCGAAGGCCTCTCTGTCATCAATGTTCGCAAAGTCGTACTTAATGAATTCATTACCACTGCCCGGATTAATATTAGCGGTAACAGCCAATCGTTCTTTCAGGCGGTCGATACTCAACTCAGCCTGAGAAATGTGCTCATTGGCCCGTTTGATCTTGAGACGTGCACCTTTGCAGATTGGCACGGCCGAAATTTTAGCACGGCTACTTGTTACGGCGGGATAATTGCCTGTTTCGCTGCGAGGATCTGGGCACCAGAATTTTCATATGGATTAGCTTCCCGCCTTCACCCCGCTCTGCGAAATCTTCTCCGCTATGCGGCACCGTACGTGAGGCCATTCAAATCTCAAGATGCTGAAGTATACGGTGTCTCGCAGTCGCCCGGAATGTGTGACCATGTGATGACGCAACGTCCCCTCTTCTTTCGCGCCAATCCTTAAAATTGCGTTGCGGGATTTCTGGTTGAGCACGTCGGTCTTGAGTTCCACGCGAATACATCCCCACTGATCAAATGCGTGGGACAACATCAGGTATTTGGCTTCCGTGTTGATGGCGGTGCGCTGCCACGCGGGCGAAATCCAGGTCGAACCGATTTCTACTCTGCGGTTGGGAACATCAATATTCATGAAGCGGGTGGAACCAATCACGGTTCCAGAACTTCGCTCGACCGTCGCAAAGGGCAAAGACACGCCGCGATTTTGTTCATCCAGAGCTTTCAATACCATCTGCTCCAGGTCCGCGTAGTCCTGCACGCGATAAGGGATCCAACGGAAAATGTCGGCCAAGTCGTTTTTGGCGGCTTCCCATAACAGCGGAATATGCTCGCGGGACAACGGGACGAGCCTGACCGCTTCCCTTTCAAGCGTCACTGGCTGAACATTGATGATGGGCGAACCGGGCACTTGCGAACTTGCAGCCACTCCAAATTCCCTTCTGTAAGAAAGCGCAAATTTTGACGTTTGACATTATCCGCCAAATGGACGCAAAAAGATGTGAATTATTTGGTTTATGGCAAGCGGGTTTTACGATGATGCAACTCTTTGCATCCCAAAGCGTTCTCAGTCATCTCATTTGGAGTGAAACGAAGTGAAGTACGGCCTGTAGAATAAGAAGCAGAGGGGCGTTGACCTGAACATGGCTTGTTTCGTCCAAACTCATATGGCCAGATTTCGTGCGGTTGCGCGATGTCGGGAGCGTTGCCGGTGAAGTCGGAGTGTTTGCCCTTCCATCAGGTCCCTCATACCACCAAGCTTTTTACTGATTTTCTTTCCTGGTCGCCTAAAGTTCAGCCCTTCTATTCGCGGCCTGCGCAATTTTCCAGTTGGATTAAAGACGAAACATCCGCTGTACGTTATGACAACGCGCGGCGCGAGCGGGTTGCGAATGTGCTCGAGCGGCAGAATTCGGCCTGGGGAGCGTCACCGGAGACGCTGGAGAATATCCGGCGGTTTCGTGCTGGAGCGCTGGCGGCGGTAACCGGCCAGCAGGTGGGATTATTTGGCGGGCCGTTGTTCTCATTATTTAAGGCGCTCACCGCCGTCAAGATCGCGGAGGAAGCGCGCCGAGCAGGAACGGATTGCATTCCAGTTTTCTGGCTGGCCACGCAAGACCACGACATCGCGGAAGTAAATCACGTTGAGTTACCCGGGCAAGACGCGGCGCTGGAGACGATTTCCGTTTCTACGCGGGCGGTGGAAGGCGCGCCCGTGGGAAGAATTTTCTTTGGCAAGGAGATTGCCCCGGCGGTAGAAAAAGTGGCGCATCTGCTCGGGGACTGCGAGGCGGCGGACTGGCTGCGGGCGGCATATAAGGATGGAGAGAGTTTCGGCTCAGCCTTCGCGAAATTATTCGCCCGCGTCTTCGCGAAGTGGGGCGTGGTGCTTATGGATGCCTCAGACCCGGAGATGACTGCGATTGCAGCCCCGGTTTTCCGGTCTGCGGTGGAGCGGTCGGCTGAAATTGAAAAAGGCTTGCTGCAACGTGGTGCGGAGCTTGAGGCTGCTGGATATCATCAGCAGGTCAAAGTTGTTCCGAATTCTACGTTGCTTTTTGTGGTTCAAAACGGAGTGCGGCTGCCGGTGCATCGCGTTCCGGGATCTTCTTCAGAGTTCTTGATTGGCGAGGAAAGAATTTCCTCTGCGGATTTATTGCAGCGTATCGCTTCAGTCTCCGAAGATTTCAGCGCGAACGTATTGTTGCGTCCCGTGGTGCAGGATTATCTTTTGCCCACGATCGCTTATACGGGCGGCGCGGCGGAGGTGGCATATTTCGCCCAGGGACGCGCAGTTTATGAGCTTCTGGCGGAGAGAGTCACGCCGATCATTCCGCGATTTTCCGCCACGCTCATCGAACCTCGTTTGCAGGCTCTGCTGGAAAAATACACTTTGCCGTTTCGCAGCTTATTTTCCGGCGCGGCGGCGGTTCGAGAGCAGTTGGCAGCACACGTTTTGCCTGACGATTTCCAGAAGGCCTTCGATCGCGCCAATGAGGCGGTGCAGTCTTCCATGGCCTCGGTTCGGGAGGCGGTTATACGGATTGATAAAACTTTGGCGGATTCGGCAAAGAATGCTGAGGAAAAGATGGGTTATCAGCTTGAGCAACTGAGGGCGCGGGCTGCCCGCGCGGAACTTCGACAGACTGAGGTGCTTGGCCGCCACGCGGAACTTTTGAGTAACGCGCTGTATCCGCACAAAACGCTCCAGGAGCGCGAGATTGGCGCGATTTACTTCCTTGGCCGCCATGGCAGCCAGTTGCTGGATGATATTTATAGTTGTATGCAGCCGGATTGTCAGGACCATCAGCTGATTTCTCTTTAGTGGAAGCTTGGGTTGGATCCGCTTTGAGAAGGGCTTACGCCGGACATGAGTACGTACGCTGACAACTGGAGTGATATTCCCGCCACCTGCTGAGAAGATTCATGTTGTCGTAAGGTCCCTCCGTCTTCGCTGCGCTCAACGTCGGGATGACATGATTTTGGGGTGCTGTTCTGGATGCTTGTTTTTGATTGCGTATTTTAAGTTGCGGGTTTTGGTGTGGGTGATATCCCGCTTCTGTTGCGAATCCGGCTACAATATTCTTCAACCGTTTATTGAGGATTTTCGATGACAGCCACTACTACTGTTCGTCCGCAAATTGCGGCGGAATTGCCGCCTGTGCCGCTCACGATTGATGGATATAGCGTTCTTCATCAGATGATGCGCGTCCGCTGGAGTGCGTGGCGTCCACTACGCAAAGCACAGAAGGCGGAAATCGTTCGCGAGGCCAGCGGGCTGCTCGCGAAGATGGAAGAGAATCCGACAGGGCAGTCAGCGGCCTATTCCCTGCTCGGGCATAAGGGCGATCTGATGCTTGTTCACTTTCGTGAATCGTTCGATGCGCTGAACCAGGTTGAACTAGAGCTTTCGCGTTTGCGGCTGAATGATTTTCTGGAGCCGACGACTTCGTATCTTTCGGTGATTGAACTGGGGCTTTACGAATCCACTCTAAAGACCTATAAAACGCTGGCCGAGCGCGGCATTGAGCCGAACTCCGAAGAGTGGAACCGCGAAATTCAGCAAACGCTGGTGCGTCAGAAGGAAGCCATGCGCCCGCGGCTGTTCCCGGAAATTCCCAAGGCTCGATACATTTCGTTTTATCCCATGGATCGGCGGCGCGGTGAGGACAAGAACTGGTATGCGCTACCGATTGAAGAGCGCGCGCGGCAGATGAATGAGCATGGACTGATCGGCCGCCGTTATGCGGGAGAAGTTAGGCAGGTGATCAGCGGGTCGATTGGCTTCGACGATTGGGAATGGGCCGTAGATCTGTTTGCCGACTCGCCTTTGGTGTTCAAGAAGCTTATTTACGAGATGCGCTTCGACGAGGTCAGCGCCGTATATGCGCAGTTTGGACATTTTTATGTGGGCCTGCGCTGCTCATGGTGTCAGTTGGGAAATCTGCTTAACGGCGAAGTGCCTGAGCCTTAACTTCTCGTTTCCTTCGGCCTACACTTAAATTGAGGACAAATTGAATGGCGACCCTCGGACTTATCGAGTACAAAGACGCGTCTCCGGAAGTTCGGGCTGTTTATGACGACATTATGGCCACGCGCAAAGTGGATTGGATCAACAATTTCTGGAAGGCGCTGGCGCACGATCCAGCTACTTTGAAACGAACGTGGGAGGACATTAAACAGATTATGGCGCCCGGCGCGCTTGATCCGCTGACGAAAGAGTTGGTTTATGTGGCGATCAGCGTGAGTAATCAATGCAACTATTGCATTGCGTCGCATACGGCCGGAGCGCGCAAGAAAGGTATGACTGATGCCATGTTTAAGGAGCTGATGGCTGTTGTGGGGATGGCGAATGAGACCAATCGCTTGTCGGCCGGCTATCAGATCGAGATTGATGAGCAGTTCAAGGGCTAGACATTTTTCGATCCGGGATTCGATATGGCGCACAAATTTTCTACTTCGTATCTGGAAGATTCTGTCTCTCTATTCCATCAGTACAAGCGCCTCGCCGAGGGAGCGATGGCGCAGGTGAGCGACGAACAGTTGTTCGCCACGCTGGACGATGAAAGTAATTCCATCGCCATTGTCGTGAAGCACATGACGGGAAACATGCGTTCGCGCTTTACCGATTTTCTTACCTCCGACGGCGAGAAGCCTGATCGTCACCGCGATACTGAATTTGAAGCGCCTCCGCAATCGCGCGAAGCTATGATGAAGGTGTGGGAGGAAAGCTGGAATATTGTCTTCCAGTCGCTCGCTCAGCTTGCGGAGGAGGACATGATACGTTCAATTCCGATTCGCGGCGAGGCGCATTCGGTGATGCAGGCCATCAACCGCCAGGTGGCGCACTATGCTTATCATGTCGGGCAGATTGTATTTCTGGCCAAGCATCTTTCCAGCAAGCAGTGGAAAGCGCTAACGGTCCCTCGTGGAAAATCTGAGGAGTTCAACCAGAAAGTTTTGAGCAAAGAACTCAGCCAGCGCTAAGTTCTCCACAAAAGTTTCGCAAACAAACGAGCGGAGAGATTTCTCTCCCCGCTCAGCGAAACACCCAACGCGCTGTCAAAGCGAATTCAGGAAGGTTAGCAGTTGTGACTTTTGCCTTGAGCTGAGCCGGTTGTAGTTGCTGATGATACCGGCAGCCTCGTTGGTATGACGCACAATCGCATTTTCGCGTGTGGAAGAGAGGCCGTCGTGCATCAACCGGTCGCGCGTGCGCAATCCCCACAGAGGCGGCGTTCGCAACTTTTGCGCCGTGTCTGCGGGACCGTTCTGAACGATCCCGTCGCCTGTCCCCACGTTGTGCAGCAGAAAATCGCTGTATGGATGAATGATCTTGTTGCCCAAAGCATCCGGCACTGTGAACGTGCCGCCATCAATCACCGCTCCTGTAGGCGCGGTAAGAATGGCGGGCGTGTGGCACATCGCGCAGCCGATTTGATTGAATATTTGCTTTCCGCTCTGCGCGTTCGCTGTCGCCATCAATGTTGCGTCAACCGGCGGTGCCATCGTTGCGCGCATGAACTGCGCGAAGTGATCAATGTCCGCCATATTTGCCGGGCCATCGGGAACATCTTCTGGATCGCTCGTCGTTTTGCAGAGAGTCGTGCTGTCGGTTGGATTTAAGCGGCTGGTGATTCCCTGCTCGTTCACATAGGCGTCCCCTGAAAATGACAGCAGGCTGGCATGCTGATCTTTCCAGCCGAAGCGGCCAACCGCAGTTTTTCCGGGCGCTTCACCGATGGGAACTTTGATGGCCTCGCCGTGGATCCGGCCATTGCTTATTGCGCTTTGTTGGGCTGCGAGGGTCAGCAGTGTGCTGTCTGGAATGGCTTCCACAAAACCGTCACCCAAGGTGTTCAACGACATCCTGAAGGTATGGATGGTTTCCGCAGAAGGCACGCGCTCCTGCGCCTGCGCGCAAATGGAACGATCGTTTACCAGCGAGCGATTGGGGACGGTGGTCGCTCCGTCGTTGATTTGGATTGAGGGGTTCACAAACTTTCCGTTGTTGTTGTGGCCGACGCGAAGCTCGGACACCTGGCTTCCGCCGCCGGTCACTGGGCTCTGGTGACACTCGGAACAGGAGCGGGCGTTGTAGATGGGACCGAGGCCTTTATCCACGCCGTCTTCTTCTTCAAAGGTCGCCTGATCGTCGGCAAAGGTGTCGTTTGCGGGCTGCGGCATTCCGTTGCTAACGCTTTGGGAACCCGGATTGTTCGTCAATGTAGGGGTGTTATATCCCGTAGGAGCTTCCTGGGCGGATTGACTGTGGAGTTTACCCGCAAGCCCAAGCGCGGCCGCGAGTAAACCAATAGTAAAAATGGCTGAGTAAACTGTCTGTCGCTTCATTTCGCACCTCCCGAGAGCGCGAGCCACACTTCGGCCTTCGCCGAAAGTTTTTTTTGCTGGCGCGACATTTCTGGTCTGTTCAGGGACAGGGATACTGCAGACGTACACTTGAAGGAAAACCCCGTCGCAAACAGTCGTGGGTTCGTGGCGTGAACCCGTCTGGCAAGAACTCTCAGATTTCTCTCAGGTCTGAGAGTTGAAAGTTAGAGGCACTTTATGTTTGAAATTGCGCGGCGTCAAGATGTCCGGAAGTACATATAAACAACTCGACAACCTTAGGCCGCTGGTACATGGCATGTGCAGGTTACTGGATGGCAACGCATGTGCAAGTCGCGAAGATCGCCGAGTCGGAGACCCGGCGCTACACGAGCATAGATACTTCAGGGAATGTTAGAAACTAACGCTGTCCCCACTTGAGTTTGGTGCGCAGAACATCGAAGAATGTTCCCTGGAAATGCAGGAGCTTTACCTGCTGGGCGGACTTGCGGCAGCAGATGCGGTCGCCGTCGAGCATGGGCATTCCAATCTGGCCGTCGAGGCTCAAGTAAGCTTCGTCAGAGCCAGTCTGCACGATGATTTCAATCTCCGCCGTGTCTCGAACAACCAACGAGCGGTGAGTGAGTGAGTGCTCTGAGACTGGAGTGATGACAAATGCATCCACGGCTGGCATCAGGATCGGACCGCCCGCTGCTAGTGAATAAGCGGTGGAACCCGTGGGAGTGGAGACGATGAGACTGTCTGCCTGGTAGCGGGAGACAAAGACGCGATCTATGTAAACGTCGCAATGGTTGAGGCGGGCAATTGTTCCCTTGCCTACAACGACATCGTTCAATGCGTCGTGTACGGCAATCCGCTCCTTGCCGCGAAACACTTCGCAGTGCACCATGGAGCGAGTTTCTACGTTGTAGCGGTTCTGCTCAATGCTATCTAATGTTGGATAAAGATTTTCCAGCGGGACTTCGGTGAGAAATCCCAGCGAACCCAGGTTCACGCCGAGCACTGGAATCCCTGCAGCTGCCACGGCGCGGGCCGCGGCGATCAAAGTACCGTCGCCGCCGAGAACAACGACAAACTGCAGCCGTCGCGATGCCATTTGGGCGCGCTCGATGGTCTCAACGCCGGGAGCATAGGGAGCAGTCTCGGGATCCACCACAACTTGATAATTGCGCTCGCGAAACCAGGCGAGCACGCCGGGGACAATCCCGGCCAATTCTGGCTTATTGGGCTTGGAGATAATTCCGGCAGCTTTTGCTGGCGTGTTCTGGTTCGGCATAGGGAAATGAAATTGTACAGAAAAATAAGGAAAAGCTTGAGTGGTTAAAATTTAAGCAGCGTCAGTCTGATTTCTTTAGACGTCGACGAGTGGCGCGATATCCTTGTTGAAGTAAAAATCCAATTGTTAATACGCATAGGAGAAATAGTAGAACTCCTATACTCCCCAACACCCAACCAGGAACGTTAGGAATCTCTATCAAGACCCTCATAACAATCACGACCATAATGGCCATACTGCCGCACTCAATTACCATGTTTCCGCGATTCGACTTCGCTATTCGCCAAAATGCAACAGCATAGAACACAACCACCACTGCCATGCGCAAGAATGTTTGCCAAGTCAGCATGATCTCAGTTAACCTTCAAGATAACTTTTTATCAATATCACCGGTATACAACAAAAACTCCCTGTTTCCTTCAGCCCCAAGAATTGGCGATTCGATCACATCCGTAGTCGCAAAACCGAGATACAAGACAGCTTTCCTGACTCTTTCAACGGCATCCGCTTGCGCCTTTTCATCACGGACAATACCGCCTTTGCCAACTAGTTCCCTGCCTACTTCAAACTGCGGCTTCACCAGAACAATGATCTGTCGCATACTCTGTTCGCCTGGCACGTCCGAAAATGCAGCGTTCACCACGGCGGGCAAAACCAATGTGGCCGAAATAAACGAGACATCCATCACGATTAAATCTATGGCCTCCCTAACCTGCTCACGCGTTAAATAGCGGGCATTGGTCTTCTCCAGTAAACGTACGCGTGCATCTTGCCTTAAACGAAAATCCAGTTGACCGTAACCGGTATCCACGGCGATTACCCGCCCCGCGCCGCGTTGCAGCAGACAGTCGGTAAAACCACCGGTGGAAGCGCCTACATCCAGACAGATTTTTCCGGCTACATCCACGTTCCAATGGTCGAGTGCTCTTTCCAACTTGAGGCCGCCACGGCCCACATACTTTAAATCTTCCCCAAGGAGGCGGATTTCGGAATCGCTTTCAACCGCTGCTCCGGCTTTCTCAACTTTCTGTCCGTTCACCAAAACTTTGCCGGCAAGAATCAATGCTTGTGCTCGCTCTCGCGACGAAAGGCCTCGCTCCACAAGCAGTTTGTCTAGTCTGGTTTTCATTTGGAGATCGGCGATTTGTTCCTGGACACCTTACCACCGAAGTGCCAGCACTCAGAAATGTGCAAAGTGTAGAACCATTTGCAGAATGAATTGCTTACCGACCAAGTGGGCACGCTTTGCACAGGATTTTCCACCGACATGTTGAAAACTATTTCATCGGCTAGAGAAGTGGTGATTATGCAAAAAAATCAGGGACATCAACTCGATGTCCCCGGAACACTTCGGAATCTTCGAGCAAATCTAGCCCGCGACTTCCTCCAGCAACTTCTGATCAATATCAAAATTGGCGTGAACGTTCTGCACATCGTCCTGCTCTTCAAGCGCTTCGAGCAATCGGATCATGGTATTCGCAGGCTGTCCCTCAAGCTTAATGTAGTTCTGCGGAATCATGGTGACCTCTGAAGACGAAGGGGTGATTCCGGCTTTCTTCACCGCTTCGAGTACGGCTTCATAGGCAGATGTATCGCTTAGGACTTCCCAGTTCTCGCCGTCATCACGGATGTCTTCGGCACCGGCGTCGAGAACAATGCTCATTAGGTCATCTTCTTTGGCTGCGGATTTGGGAATGACGATGTCGCCCTTTTTGTGGAACATCCAGGACACCGCGCCAGCTTCCGCCATATTACCGCCGTTCTTACCGAAGGCATGGCGGATTTCGCTGACGGTGCGGTTGCGATTGTCGGTATTGATGTCGAGCAGAACCGCAACGCCACCGGGGCCATAGCCTTCCAGCGTGAATTCTTCGTAGTTCACGCCGGGCAATTCGCCAGTGCCGCGCTGGATGGCCCGCTTAATGTTATCGGCGGGCATGTTCTCGCTTTTGGCGGCGAGGATGGCGGTGCGCAGGCGCGGATTGCTGTCGGGATCACCGCCGCCATTTTTCGCGGCAATGCTGATTTCCTTGATGAGACGGGTAAAAATCTTGCCCCGCTTGGCGTCTAGCGCGCCCTTTTTATGCTTGATTGTTGCCCATTTAGAATGTCCGGACATGACAATACCTCGTCTTTATGAACTTGAATTGCGCTGAAGCTCTGTTGATCTTAAGTTCGGATTCGCCCACGAAAGAGATCACGGGATTGCCTCGCGGAGCCTCGAAAACGATGCAGGCGAACACAAATTATAACATGTGGGCGGAAGTGGCACCCGAGTTGGTTGACATCCCCCTCGCACAACTCATCCCCGCCAAACCCTTCCTGGATATTCGTTGGCGATAGCGATTCCGAGCCTACGTACGCTCCCGCGGCACGGACAGTTTCCGTCTTAAAACCAACCGGTCGGTCTCGCTTTTTCATTCTTCGGCGGGGCTTGTGCTCTAATGAAATTTCATTCCGTGAGTTGGCGTGCATCACAGAAATTTCGGAGGATTGCATGGACTTCCTACTGAACGAAGAACAAAACCAGCTCAGAAAAAGCGTGCGCGAGTTTGCCGAGCAGGAGATTGCGCCAAACGTTATGAAGTGGGACGAGGCCAGCGAGTTTCCTTTAGCGACGGTAAAGGAACTGGGCAAGCTGGGGCTCATGGGGATTGTGTTCCCTGCGGAATATGGCGGCGCTGGAATGGGCTACGTGGAATATGTGGCTGCGGTGGAAGAGCTCTCGCGCGTGGATGGATCGGTGGGAATCATCGTGGCCGCGCATACGTCACTCTGCACCAATCATATTTATCTGGCTGGAACTGAAGAGCAGAAGAAGAAATATGTAAGCAAGCTGGCCACCGGAGAATACATCGGAGCGTGGGGGTTGACGGAGCCGTCGTCCGGTTCGGATGCAGGCAGCGCGCGCATGAATGCGGTGCGCAGAAAAGATGGATGGGTGCTGAATGGGACCAAGACTTTCTGCACCAACGGACACTATGCCGACGCTTTGGTGGTGATCGCCGTTACTGATCGGGCGGCGCATACGCATGGGCTTTCGGCTTTCATTGTTGATAAAGATACGAAGGGGTTTCGTCCGGGAAAAAAAGAAAATAAGCTTGGGCTGCGGGCGAGCGATACGGCGGAACTGATTTTTGAAGATTGCTTCCTGCCCGCTGAAAGTTTACTGGGGAAAGAAGGCAGCGGATTTATTGATGCCATGCGCGTACTGGATGGCGGGCGCATCTCGATTGCCGCGCTTTCACTGGGCATGGCGCGCGGAGCTTATGATGCCGCGCTTAAATATTCCAAGCAGCGCAGGCAGTTCGGAAAAGCTATCAGCGAATTCCAGGCCATACAATGGAAGCTGGCTGACATGGCGACGGAGATCGAGGCCGCGAGCCTGCTCACTTACAAAGCCGCGTCCATGAAAGATGCGGGGATGAAGACCACGCAGGAGTCGTCCATGGCAAAGCTTTACGCCAGCGAGGTGGCTGTGCGCTGCGCGAATGAAGGCGTGCAGATTCACGGCGGGTATGGATTTATTAAAGACTATCCGGCGGAGAAGTTTTATCGTGACGTTAAGCTTTGCACGATTGGAGAAGGCACCAGCGAAGTGCAGCGGCTGGTGATCGCGCGGCAATTGCTCAAGTAGGCGCCGAAAATCAGTTGTGCTGGGAAACGCTCAGCACATTGCCGTCGGGGTCCTTGAACCAGGCCACTTTTGCGCCTCCGGGCGCGCTCCAGATTCCGCGCTCATCCTGGCCGGGCATGCCATATTTTTCAAATTTTACGCCCTTCTTGGCGAGCCCTGAAACGATCGCGCCTATATCTGAAACTTCCCATCCAAGCACGGTAAAATGCTGTGGAGTGAACGTTCCGGCTTTCACTACTCGAAGCATGATGGCATTGGCGTCGAAAACCATCGCGAACGGGTCTTCGCTGACTAAGGTCAAGCCCAGAATGTCCGCGTAAAAGTTTTTTGCTTTCGCGTAGTCGGTGGTGGGAACGAAGGCGACGATCTTTTTTGTAGCGAGCACGGGATCTCCTAAGAGGACGTTAGTTTATCCCGCGCTCGCCAGTCGCTACAAATTCTTAGCTGGCGCCGATCCGTACCAGCACCGGGCCTGTTTCGCTCTGCACCGTGTGCAAACCGCACTCGGTTTTTGCGACTCCCGACCAGCGGCCGGCGCGAGAATCTTCTCCGGGCCTTACCGCGCGTGTGCAGTGCATGCAACCGACGCTGGGAAAATTCTGGTCGTGCAGAACGTTGTACGGAACGTCATTCTTGCGGACGTAATTCCAAACCATCTCCGAGGTCCAATCCACCAGAGGATTGATTTTGATCAAGCCGAATTTGGAGTCCCATTCCACTCGTTTTGCATTGGCGCGATGAGAAGTCTGATCGCGGCGAATGGCGGTGATCCAGGCGCGAAGCGTGCTGAGCTTCTTTTTCAAAGGCTCAATCTTGCGGAGATTGCAGCACTGGTCGGGATTGCGTCCCCAGAGCGCGGCGCCGTGGATTTGTTCCTGCCGCTCCGGCGTGAGCGAGGAAAACAGACGCTCAATGCGAATGCCGTAGCGCTTTTCGACGCGCTCGATCAGGTCGTAGGTTTCGGGAAACAGGAATTCGGTGTCAATGGTGAATACGCGAAGATTCGGAGTGATGCGGGAAGCGATGTCGAGAAGCACCATGCCCTCGACGCCCATGCCGGAAGAGATGGCGACGTCCTGGTCGAACGTGGAGAATGACCAGCGTAAAACTTCTTCGGGCCTTAACCGCTCGGCGTGGGCTTGGATCTGCTGCACTTGGTCTTTCACTCGGATGACTCCTGGTTTTGGAGATTTTCGAATCGGAATTCCGGTTCAACGGATACGGGTACTAACAAAGAAAATTGGACCAATGCGGAATCACTGGCAAAACGCGCTACTTCCCCGACCACTAGCAAGGTGGGAGCGGGAAGATGCGGCGCATTTGCTAAATCCTGAATATTGGTCTGAAATACCTGCTGGTCTTCGCCGGTGGCGTGGGAAATAATGGCGCACGGCGTAGCGGCGTCCAGTCCAGACTTAATTAACTTTTGCGCGGTCGCCTCGTATCCATAGCCCGGCATGTAAACCACTATGGTGGCATTTGACGGCAAAGATGTCGGCCACTCGGATTTGTTGTGAGTTGAAGGATGATTGGCCTGATGGTTGGTGATAAGAACGAGGGCGGAAGATGCGTCACGGTGCGTCAGGGGAATTTGCGCCGCGGCGGCGGCACCGAAAGCAGCGGTGATTCCGGGAACGATTTCAAATTCGATGCGGGCGCTGCGCAGGGCTTCCATCTCTTCGCCGGCGCGTCCGAACACGAGCGGATCGCCGCCCTTTAAGCGGACTACCTGAAGATCCAGCAGCGCGTAATTTACCAGTAAGGCATTGATCTCTTGCTGCGTAATGCCTTTGCGTCCACAACGCTTGCCGATATTTTGAATTTTGGCAGTGGCCGGAACCAATTTCAGGATTTCCGCGCTAACGAGGTCGTCATGCAAAACGACATCTGCATTGCGCAGGACTTTGAGAGCTTTCAAGGTGAGCAACTCAGGATCACCGGGGCCAGCGCCGACTAGAAAGACCTTACCGGGCATCTTTCACCTCCGGTGCGGTCGGCTTGCCAGCGGCTAACTCGTGCAAGCGGCGGCGGCGAACTTCGGGATCAATGTCGCTCTGGAATAGCTTGGCTCGTTCGGCGCCTAATTGCTCAACCCACTGTTCGTACTCAGGGCCATATTGCTCTTCGAGTTCCAGCCGGAGTTTCTGAGCCAGTGCTGGACTCTGACCTTCGGTGGAGATGGCCAACTGCAACTTGCCACGACGCACCACGGATGGATAATAAAAATCGCAGTGCTCGGGGTCGTCCACGACATTGCACAGGATCTTGCGGGAGCGGGCTTCTTCGAATACGTTTGCGTTCACCTGGCGGGAAGATGTTGCGACGATGACGAGGAATACGTCGTTAAGGTCTGCCGGATCAAATGTTTTGGCAACCAGTTCAATGCGGCCCTCTTGCGCCCACTGCGCGACTGCTTCGCTCGCCTGAGGAGCAACCACGCGAACTCTGGCCCCAGCCTGCAATAGGCTTTCGATCTTGGGCGTGGCGATCGTTCCGGCCCCCACTACCAGGGTCGAACGACCTTCCAGCTTGAGAAACATTGGGAACAGAGCCATTTAAACTTTTGCCTCTCTTCAAAATCCTCGTAAATTGTTGCAATAAAAAACCCACCGCCAGTTTGTGTTGGCGGTGGGTGTGAACTATGCCGGTATTAAAGTGTGTTTACTTCAGCATGCTCCCATCGCCAGACGGACGAGTACAACAACATGGGCAACAACACATGCACATCGTCTGGTTAGGTGTAAACATGCTTTCAATATGGTATGAGGTGCGCTAATGCGCGTCAAGGGGAAAATACGGACTCCCTACTCCGAAATCCGAAGAGCGGATTACCCCTAAAAATGACATAAATCTCATATAATCAATTACTTAAATTAAACCTCAAGCCGAAGTCAATGGGGCGTTCTAGCAGGGATCAGGCCGAATTGGGCGGGTGCTGCTCACAAACGCGATCCTACGCTTAAGCCGATATAGGCGCGCATAGCGCATGGCGGGAGGCAAACTGAGTTCCTGGATGATCCGCCAGGTGGCGATAATTGCGTTCCATTCCGCATATTGCACTGTTATGATCGGCCCGCAATTTTGATCCTAATTTTCAGTCCCCTATCGGAGCAACTGAATGGCGACCGAGCAAGTTGTCTTAACGGCGCAGGCCGCGCGGCCTGGCGTCGCTGGAGCGTCCGGACTGTCCCGTTTTCTGAACAAATATTTTTACTTCTGCATGTCGCTGCTGGTAGCAGCAGTGGTGGTTAGTGGCTTTGGCCAAACAGTGAACGATAACCTCATTCACGCCACGCCAGTGCGGCCCTGGCTGCTTTGGGTACATGGGTCTGTATTTTCATTCTGGGTGCTGTTCTTCATCTTTCAATCTGCGCTGGTACGAACGCACAATGTGAAGCTGCATCGGACAATGGGCTGGTTCGGAGCAGGCCTGGGCACTTTGATTCCCGTGCTCGGAATCTCGACTGCTATTGTGATGGACCGGTTTCGTGTTTTGACCATGCATGCGCCTCCGGAATCTTATACATTTTTTGCAATTCAGCTCCTGGATATGTCGTCGTTTACAGTGATGTTCGGGCTCGCGGTGCTTTGGCGCGGCAGGCCGGAATATCACCGGCGGATGATGCTGATTGCGACGTGCGTGCTAATGTCGGCGGCGTTCGCGCGAATTCCCCATATGACTCTGATGTTGGCTTATTGCGGGGTAGATGGGCTGATTCTGTTGGGAGTGGTGCGCGATCTGATTGTGAACAGAAAGGTACATGTGGTGTACCGGTATGCGCTGCCTACACTGGTGGTGTGCCAGACCTTCATGGTGGAGTTGTTTCTTCGTCACCCGGCATGGTGGGTGAAGTTGACCGAAGCGATCATGGCAAAAGCATAATCCCGTAATAAAGCTTTTTCGATGTGCAACGCGCGATTGCAACGCGCGATCCATGGCCTACAGTGGCGTGAAATTCCGCGGAGATACGCCCAAAAACATTTCTGGCCTCAGAATGACAAATTTTTGAATGATGAAAATTCCGAACTACAAACCTCTAAATAACCGAATCTTCAAGACGGCGTGATCAAGACTGCTTTCAGTGCACCATCGCCGATCCCGGTTTCCCTTTGGGCTTGCTCAGCAAAAAGATAAATGGAAACACCGCGACGAACATGATGGCAAGCAGCATGAAGGTGTCGTTGTAGGCCATCATGGCCGCCTGGCGCTGCACCATGCCCCAAATAGCACCATAAGCGCGATGCGTAGCGGTCACGGCATCCGCGCCTTGTGACATGAAATAACTCTTGAAGCTCGCAATCAGATTCTGCACGGTGGGGCTGGCAGCTGTGACATGCGCTCCGAGGTCATGAGTGTGCCTTTGTTGCGCGCGGACCTGATAGGTTTCCACGGTTGAAATGCCAACGCTGGCGCCGATGTTCCGCATCAGGTTAAAGAGGCTGGTCGCATTGCCCATGCGCTCTTTGGGGATAGGGTCATTGGTCACAGTCGTGAGTGGAACAAACACTAGTCCCAGTGCGGCGCCTTGTAATATCAAAGCCCACCAGAAATTCCAGAAGCCGACATTCAAACTGAACTGCGAAAGGATGTACATGGCGACGGCCACACTCAAGATTCCGGTCCCGAGCAACTTTCGGGAATCCACTTTCGCCGTAAGTATTCCGACGATCGGCATGGCGAGGAATGACGCCATTCCTCTGGGAAGATTGGTAATGCCCGCATAGGTCGCCGTATAACCCAACAAAAGCTGCATGAGCAGTGGGAGCAAGACGGTGCTCCCATAGAGCACGAATCCGACAATGGTCATCAGGAAGGTGCCCACCGCAAATGACCGGTATTTGAAAACTCCGAGATCAATGATGGGATGATCGGTTTTCAATTCGCGGATGACGAGCCCAATGATTCCGACGGCGGCAAGCACCGCAAGGGTAAGGATGAATTGCGAGCTAAACCAATCGTCTTCCTGACCTTTATCGAGCAGCACCTGGAGGCATCCGATGCCCAGGACCAACAGGCTGATTCCCCAGTAATCAATCTGGGAGGCTTTCTTCCGCAAATAAGAAGGGTCGAAAATATACATCTGCGTCAGGATGATGGATATCACCCCGATGGGCACGTTGATGTAAAAGACCCAGCGCCAACTGTAATTGTCGGTGAGCCAGCCGCCGGCCACGGGGCCGAGCATGGGGGCGACAACAATTCCCAGCGCCCAAAATGCCATGGCCTGGCCGCGCTTTTCTGGCGGAAAAGCTTCCAGCAAAATCGCCTGGGAGAGCGGCTGAAGGCCGCCGCCGCAGGCGCCCTGGACGATACGGAAAGCAATCAGAAAGCCTAAAGAGGGAGCCAAGCCGCAGAAAAAAGATGCAGTGGTGAAACCGACAACAGAGGCGATGAGCAGGCGCTTGCGGCCAAAGTTGCTGGCCAGCCAGCCGGTCATGGGCAAAATAATTGCGTTTGCGACCAGATAGGAGGTCAGAGTCCAGGTAGCTTCGTCGGTGGTAGCGGAAAGGCTTCCGGCAATGTGCGGCAGCGAAACGTTGACGACTGTAGTATCGAGCACCTCCATGAAAGTGCTGGACATGACCGCGATGGCAACAAGCCATGGGTTTATGTTGGGCACTCCCGTCGTCTGCTTGCTTTCAGGGGGCATGTTGAAGTTGTTTTAGATGCAAAGAGACTGGAACCGTTTCATAAAGTTAGGTTCCATAGGATGCGTGCTCGCAACATTCAGGATTCTTGATTCTTGTTTCAGTGCCCGTATCCGCCACCTTCGTGAAGTGAAACTTTTCCGCGGAACATACGATACATGATTACGAAGTATAGAATGGCGAGTCCCATGCCGAATATCCACCAGACGAGACCGACACGAAGAGCATGCGGTCCGGAAAGCGCTTTCTGGATCGTGATGTCCAATGACGGGTTACTGGTGGAAGGCAGCAGGCGTGGATAAAGAGCGGTCGCGGCCCCGACGAGCATCGTCGCGAGATATACGCAGGAAGAAGTGAAGGCTTTCCGGTCGGCATTTTTGCGAGAGAAGAAAAATATGCTGACTAACGAAATTCCGACTATGGTCGGCACCAGGAACGCGACGGGAAACGCTTGGTAATTTTCCAAAATGTCGGGACGCACGGAAACGGAGGCG
>JANWKU010000190.1 GCA_025451215.1 Terriglobales bacterium | reverse complement strand
CAAGTCCTAGAAACCGCCGATCTGTTGCTGCCTTGCCGGTAAGGTGCGGATGCTCCGCGAGCGGCACCACGTTGCAAAGGCCCTTACGCCGGAGCAGGAACACGCCCTGCTTAGGGCGTCGGCCCCATTAAAACAGGCGTGCACCAAAAACGTGCACCAAGTTGCTGGCGTCAATCCAAGCAGAACGCTAAGTTATTGAATTAGTGGTGGACGTGGGGGGACTCGAACCCCCGACCCCCTGCTTGCAAAGCAGGTGCTCTGCCAACTGAGCTACACGCCCATCGAAATTGGCTCTCTAGGGGATTACAACGTGTTCATGTTACGGGTGCTTATCTCCTCTCGCAACTGAGTCCAACTTGCTCAGTGAGTCCACGCAATTGGGTGCCAGCCTTTCGACGATCTCACGGACATACGCTTCATCAAAGTGTGTATAGCCGCTCGTCGTCCGAAGGCTGGAATGACCCACCTGCCGTTTCGTGAAATCAGGCGGTGCGCCACTTTGTTGCAGATGGCTTATCCGACCATGGCGGAAAGCGTGCATACCGCCGCGTTCAATATTGAGACTCTCGCAAATTGGATAGAGAGCGTCTCTGAGCACATCATGATCGGATAAGGGCGTGCCACAACGCGTTTGAAAAACTCGACCGGATGTCCGATTGCCAAGGTGATCCTGCAAGACCCGGGCAGTGGCCGAATCAATCCACACGTCACGGTAGCCTCTCTGAGTTTTGGGTGAGACTTCCTGGCCGCGCCAGACCGAACGCCGGACGTGAATTACACGGCGGCCTAAATCTAGGTCCTCGACGTGTAATCCAAATAATTCACCGGCGCGTAGTCCAGTCGCTGCTGCGACATGGAACAGTACCTTGTACTGCCCTTTCGCTACATTCACAATCTGGCCGATTTCTTGCTGAGTGAACCAGCGTTGCTCGTCGTGAGGCAGCGCGGGAAGAATGGGATACCATTTTCGCGTTGGCTCATCGTTTTGTTGCGCGTGCCAGTTCATCATCGCTCGGAACATCTTCCAGAGATTGTGAACGGTTTTAGGCTCCAGTCCATTGCTCTGCAAACCCGAAATCCAGTCATTGACGTTACCGGTCTTGATTTCGATAACTGGCATATGGCCGAAAAACAGACGCAGATATTTTGCAATGAGCTTTGGTGCCATATAACGAGTGCTTTCCTTCAACTGAGGAAGGCGCTTTGATTCCCAAGCGTCCGCCACATCGCTGAAGTTCTTAGGCGGCTTGAGAGACCGTTCGAGGTGTTCTGGGGTATTTACGCCTTCTGCCGTGATAATCGTCAGGAGTTTAAGCTTCGCTTCGGGCTTCGTGATCTCGTTCTTAAATCCGAGGACTACAGCACGCCGCTGTCGCTTAAATTCCCCTGGCACGTCAACATAGTACCGGCCAATCCACCTGTTGTATCTCAAGAGCACTTGTCCTGTTTGCCCCGACCGCTTCGACATGTACTTCCGGCCTTTCTGTCGAAACGGCGTCGCGGCGACAACATTATCCGCGCCCTCTTCCGAATGCAAGGGAACGCGACCTGTGCAACCGTTGGAGTGTTGATTCAAAATCAAAGCCTCAGACTGTAAGGCGACGATCTACTTACTTTCCTGGCTCCGCTTGGTCCTTCAGGTAGCTAAACAGGAGAATTGCCGCAAGGATTGCCGCAGCTATCAACACTGCTCCAACGACCGTGATTCCTACTTCGTTGTTTTCCATGGCACGACCTCCTCGCACTTAGGGCAGCGAAAGCCCTGAAGATGTCCGTCGAACACGCTCGTTTTTGCCAAGTTCGGTTCAGCCCAAAATGTCGTTCCGCATTCGGGACAATTCAGGTGGTAGCGATCTTCCATTTCAGAGAGGGCCTCCATAATGGTTTCGCCGCGTGCGACTAACCGGTTGAAGGCGTTGATCCCTGCAGGTCCACGTACAAAAAGTTGAACCCCGCACGGATCGCACGTTATGTACGGTTTGTCTTTCTTCGTTATCCGAACGTCTGTCGCCACGCCACAAATTGGACATGGAAACATTTGCTTTCCCTGTGAGGCTCTCATCCCCGTTAACCTCCGCAGAATTCTCGTTGCTGATGTAATACTAACCCCTGTTATATGAGCAGTTATGGTCGGTAACTCCAAATGCGGCTTTTGGTTGGTGGGAACGTCCGCATAATTCTGTTACATTTCTGGGGAAGCCTCCGCGAAACTTTTTCCATAATGCCGGGGAGTTCCGCAGAAATGAAGGAACCAAAAAATGCTCAAAAATGGCCGTAAAAGCTCTGAAAAAGAACTTGACACGTTTTCTCAAAAACGGCCTGTAGGACGGCCATATCGGATTGCGGCATCAGAGGTGTGGGGCCGCAGCCAGAACCTGAGGTTGCAGTTCGGTCAGATCTGGAACACTGTGGCCGAGACCTTGCTCCGCGCACAGACGCCGGAAGAGGTGCTCAAGGCCTTAGAATTGGCGGGTCAGTATTGGAGAAACGAACTCGGTCCGGGTCGTATTCCGACCCTCATTTTAACCATTTTGCGCGATCCGAAATTTCCAAAGCAACGAGTACAACAGCAGATCAATTTCCTGGCGGATTCGTTAGCCGCATTAGGGAATGTCAGCCCGCGTCGCTCGCGAGATATTTGCGAGCAGGAGAGAAGAAAAGAAAAAGAAGAAAGCATGGGCCATCACATTATTCGCCGAGAGTATTATGTCGAATGCTCGTGCGGTTACCAGGGACCTGCTCTAAATAATGCCTGTCGGAAGTGCGGTGCTGAAATTCCTGCTTCGTTGGAATACCTTATCTGATCCCAAAGCGGGTCTATGGCCGTGTAACGTAACGTACGTACGTAACGTTATTTAGCTGTATCCCAACTTCAATCTTCAAATGGAAAAACAAAATGAACGCTGAAGAACGAAACATCCAGATGGAAGCGGACGATGAATGGACTTTGACGACTGATTCAGGACCTTTGAAAAAGCAGCCTATACTCGCCGCATTGATACTAAGGCTAGGTGCGGCAGCAAAAACGATCCGCGCTGTTCAAAGATGGTCTATAAGCCTCAAGGACGCTGCGGGAAAGGCGAACGAACGGGATCGCATTTGGAGTTTTTCTTATTGCGGCTGCTTATCTCAAGGAAGCCATGGATGGGCTTTTGCGACCACATTACCGAGAAATAGTTCAACTGGCCCGCATGCCCGAGGAACTTATTGCGGAACTCGGTGGCTTAACGTCAAAGAAGCCGCAAGGGCTGTATATGCGCCTTCTTGTCAATGCCAGAAACAACCTCGTATTTCACTGGGAGGAGGGGACCTTTGCGTTGGATAGGGAACTTTGACGATCCTAGTGTGGAATGGGCCATGGGCACAGGCGAGACAGACGGAGAAATTGTTTTTTCGGCTTCAACTATCGCCATCTTGAATTCTTTGATTCCAGGAGCCAGCGACACGGAAATTCGGAGCCGAGTCACCGAGGTGATGCAGGCTAGCGGTCTATTGGTGGGGGTCTTCCAAAGGGCGATTCATACTTTCCTCACCGCGCCACAGTATCAGACCGCTCCATTGAAGTCCGAAATTAGCACTGATCCTGAAAAGCCTAAAGGAAAAGAAAGCTTTGAAAGTTAACCTCTCGCAAAATGCGCGAGGTGCTAGCCGCGAATGTCATTAAAAGAATTAACGCAACGATAAAGATTAGGCCGGGCCGGAAGTTCCGCCGGTATTTGGCGGCTAACCGGCTAGCCACGTCTAACGAAATCCTTATGCTTTGATCATGCCTTCTTTAGCCGCTGAACGGTAGCGTAGTTCCTGTTGCTCACATTGAGCGTCGCGGCCATGGTCACCTTAATCTTTCTTGGCATCTGTCTCGCCGGTGAAGTTTTCTTGTTGTACTGTCTCTTTCATTTCGTGCAGGAAGCGATACGGACCTGGCGTTCAGATCGGATCACGAGTGCGTCATTCCTGAAGAATCAGGAGAAATTGCAACCACTCATGATCAGTGCCATCTCAAGAGCTATCTGGGCACAAGGAGAATGGCAATTGCAAACTGTAGATCACTCCCAAGTCCCCATTTGGTCAAGTGTTTCGCGGCAGGCAAGAAGGTGAGGACTGTCATGCTCGATCTGATTTTCCTGGCGGCCATAGTTCTAACCTTTGCCCTCGCGGTCGTCTACGTCCATGCCTGCGAGGGGCGAAATAGGAACTGAAGATGAGCGGAGAAAACGCAATCCTTTTGCTCATTTGCCTCGGATTAACAGCGTACCTCTTGTACGCCCTTCTAAAACCGGAGAAGTTCTAGCCAATGACTACGAACGGCTGGTTGCAAATTATAATTTTCGTTCTGGCCATTCTCCTCGTTACGAAGCCGATGGGCATCCTCATCGTTCGGGTTTTCAGCCGTGAGAGGACGCCTCTTGATCCCGTGCTCCGGCCTATCGAGAAGTTTATTTATCGGCTCACGGGAATAGATGAGACACACGAGATGCGCTGGACAGAGTACACAATCGCCATGCTTGTTTTTAGTGGTATTTCGATGGCACTGCTCTACGGCATCGAACGCGTTCAGCAATGGCTGCCTCTCAATCCGGAAAAAATGGCCAATGTACCGCCGACGCTGGCTTTCGGCACCGCAGCATCATTTACCACCAACACGAACTGGCAAGCCTACAGCGGCGAATCCACCATGAGCTATTTCACGCAAATGGCAGGGCTGGCCTACCACAATTTTGTTTCCGCTGCTGTTGGGATTGTGCTCGCGATTGTTGTGATTCGCGGGATCGCACGCAAAGAAACGGATAAGCTTGGGAATTTCTGGCTGGATATGACTCGCTGCCTGCTCTGGGTTTTGTTCCCGTTATGTGTTGTGGGCTCGTTGGTTCTCGTATCTCAGGGCGTCGTTCAGAACCTGAAGCCATATACGACTGTGGAGCTAATTGAGCCGCAGACGGTTCAGATTCTCGCTTCTGATGGGAAGAAGACAACTCAAATAGTACGCCAACAAGTCATCGCGCAAGGGCCTGTGGCGTCGCAGGAGGTTATAAAAGAATTGGGAACAAATGGCGGCGGATTTTTCAACGCCAACAGCGCCCATCCCTTTGAGAATCCCACGCCTCTGTCGAATTTCATCGAGATGGTCCTGATCTTCGCTATTCCATCCGGCCTGACGTATACACTGGGGCGAATGACGGGCTCACAACGCCATGGCTGGGCGGTGTGGGGCGCGATGGCTTTTTTGTTCTTGTGTGGCGCGACCACAGCTTATTGGGCGGAGGCTCAAGGCAATCGTTTGCTGGTAGGGACGAACCAGCAGGCAAGCGCGATGCAGTCAGGCGGGAACATGGAAGGGAAAGAAGTGCGCTTTGGAATTGCGAATTCCGCCTTATTTGCAACGGTGACCACGGACGCGAGCTGCGGTGCGGTCACCAGCATGCACGATTCGTTCACTCCGCTCGGCGGAATGGTGCCATTGATTAACATCATGCTCGGTGAGGTGGTTTTCGGTGGAGTGGGTGCGGGACTCTACGGCATTTTTGTCTTTATCGTGCTGGCAGTCTTCATAGCAGGTTTGATGGTTGGCCGAACGCCTGAGTATCTGGGAAAGAAAATCGAGTCCTACGATGTGCAGATGGCCATGCTGGCGGTTCTAATTCTGGCCTTCTGCATTCTCGGATTTTCCGCCTTTGCAGCTGTCAAGTCTTTCGGAACTTCCAGCATCAGTAATCCCGGACCGCACGGACTCTCGCAAATCATTTATGCGTACACTTCTTCGGCCGGGAACAACGGCTCAGCCTTCGCCGGTTTGAACGCGAATACAAACTGGTACAACATCAGCACTGCGGCGGTCCAGTTGTTGGGACGCTTTTTCATGATCATCCCCGTCATGGCCATCGCGGGGAATCTGGCGCGCAAGAAAGTGGTCCCAGCTTCAGCTGGGACGTTCCCAGTAACCGGCGCGCTCTTCAGCGGCCTATTGGTTTCCACGATTGTCATTGTAGGCGCGCTGACATTTTTCCCGGCGCTCAGCCTAGGACCGATTCTTGAACACCTGTTAATGGGTGCTGGAAAGGTTTTTTGAGGCCGATAATGTCTGAGCTAGCACAAGCGAGAACCATTTCACTCTCGGAGCCCAAGATTCTACGCGGTGCGATCGTGGACTCCTCCCGGAAACTCAATCCGCGAACAATGGTCAAGAATCCGGTCATGTTTGTTGTGGAAATAGGGGCGCTGCTTACTTCCTTTCAGCTCGCACACGACCTGTGGCACTATTCCGGCCATTTCGGCTGGGAATTGCAAATCACCCTTTGGCTATGGTTTACGGTCCTTTTCGCGAATTTCGCCGAAGCAATGGCAGAAGGACGGGGCAAGGCACAGGCGGAGACGCTTCGCAAAGCCAGAGCAGAGACTCCGGCTCACAGGCTCAAGCGAGATGGTAACGTCGAGACTGTTTCGAGTTCGACGTTAAGAGCTCATGATGTGGTGGTTGTGTCGGCGGGAGAATTTATTCCCGGCGACGGCGAGGTCATCGAGGGCATAGCATCCGTCGATGAATCCGCGATCACGGGCGAGTCAGCGCCAGTGATTCGCGAATCAGGCGGCGACCGCTCTGCTGTGACCGGCGGGACGCGAGTGCTGTCCGATGAAATCAAAGTCTGTATCACGTCGAATCCGGGAGAAACATTTCTGGATCGGATGATTCACCTAGTGGAAGGCGCATCACGCCAGAAGACCCCTAACGAAATTGCGTTGAATATCCTTCTGTCAGGTTTGACAATCATTTTCTTGTTAGCAGTTGTTACGTTGCAGCCCTACGCCATTTATTCGGGCGTCCCTCAGAATATTTTTGTTCTCGTTTCGCTGCTAGTTTGCCTGATTCCCACAACTATAGGCGGCCTATTGTCGGCAATTGGGATTGCGGGCATGGATCGAATGATCCAACGCAATGTCATCGCTATGT